>CAZVQY010000062.1:0-1544 GCA_964629715.1 uncultured Candidatus Saccharibacteria bacterium | reverse complement strand
TTTGTCTCATTTTTAAGTTCCAGACCCGTATGTCCCGCCATAATCCCTCGGTTGCTACAAGACCCGTACACTATACTCAGGAATGCTTATGAGGATTGACTTATTTCCCATCAAAAAGTGAAGTTTTAGAAATAATGGCCTGGTGGATGAAAAGGTTCAAAAAAGATTAGATTTTAAGAGCTCTTGATTCTAAGCTAGAAGCGTTATACTACTTTAAAAGGTTTCCTTTACAATCTTTTTTAGCAATTCATGTATTTCTGGGTTATTTTCAAATGTGAGTAATTCTAACCCTTTATTTAACTTTATCCATTGGTTTTCTAACTCAACACCATCTTCATATGTTTCAGGTTGCTTACCTTCTTCTTTCTCACTATTTAAAATGGCTAAGAAGTAGTGATCTGTTTTCATTTGTATTTCACTCCAATCGATCTCATATGTACTAGAACCCAAATAGCTTAATAATGCAATATCTTTATATCCAGACTCTTCCATTACTTCTCTTAGAGCCGTATCTTCTAAAGTCTCCTCTCCTTCTTTATGTCCTTTAGGAAGTACATACCTAATATTACCATCTGGCCAACTCTTTTTTATTACCAGTAACTCAATATCATTATTTTCCGTCTTACGAACAAGATAACAACCTGCTGATGTATTAACTCTTCTCTTCTTTTCTAGAGATGAACTATTTCCAATTCTTATTGTTCTTGGTAGCACTTTCTCTTCCATGTTTACTCTAAATAATTTTATTATTAAAGTATATCAAGAATGAGTCCCAAATAAGGCCTGGTGTATGAAAATACCTATTTTCAGGCTACTTTTTAGTACCTCTCGGTTCAAAGGTCACAATCAATATCAAATGGGAGAGGCTTTTAGATAACTTCATCTATCAAACCTAAATCAAGGGCTTGTTCCGATGTCATATATGTTCCAACTCCATTATTCGCCTCCATGAGAGCTGTAACTTCTTCAGGTGACATTTCTTTTCCCGATCTGTGAACTCTTTCAGATACTATCTCCGAATACACCGTTTGTAATGCTCTTGCTTCTTGAACTCTATGCTCTAATCTTTGCACTTCATCCGACATACCAGTACTAACGGGATGTAATAACATTCTTGAATTTCTTGGCATTCTGCGAATATCCCCAGCTTGTATTATTAATACACCCATAGACATAATGGGTCCATATCCAGTTACCGTAACAGGAGCTTTGTGTTCTCTTCCAAAAACTGTTAATAAATCATGTACTCCAAAACCAGGTGTTACTCCTCCACCAAAAGAAGAAAAGTTTACACGTAACCCATCTATCACTTGATTCCCTTGTGCGATTTTTTGTAAGTCTTCACTTGTTTTTTTGAACATATCGTTATCAACATGACCACATATGGTAATTTCTGGCTCTGGATTTCTTAATCTTTCTGGTACAACGAGACCATCAGGCCGCTGATAAAAAGTTTTGGGAACCTAATAAGTATCTTTGACTGTCTTAACAGCATCTGCTTTCATTTGCTCATCCTTTGATGATAAGAACGCTTCATCCATAGT
>CAZVQY010000061.1:0-1561 GCA_964629715.1 uncultured Candidatus Saccharibacteria bacterium | reverse complement strand
ATTAGACCTATGTTAATGAGCAGTTTAGGATACTTGACTATCCTATAATATTATATCATGGAATGACTCAGGAAAGCAATCTAGGACTTCTCAATGTCCCATTTTAAAGTATTAGTCAGGATAGTAGGGGAGTCCTTTCTTACAATGACCATGTATTCGTACATCACAGAATTCCCCCCATTAATTGATCTGGCGCTCCAGCCATCTTTATCGACAGCTACACCATCAATATCGTCAACAACCTGACATTCAATACAGATAACCATACCATCCTCCAGAAGTGCTCCTTTTCCTTTATCACCAAACGCGGGGATTTCAGGTTCTTCATGAAGACCTTTCCCAACTCCGTGCCCAACATATGTGGATAGGGTAGTAAAACCATTTCTCTGTGCTTCACTTTCCATCTCATAACCTAAATCGCCAGTCCTATTTCCAACTACAGCCTTGGGTATTGCATTTTCAACAGCTTTTCTGCCAGCGAGAAGAAGCTTCATATTCTTCCCATCAGCCTTTCCAACACACCAAGTCCAGCAATGATCTGTATAATACCCTTTGTATACAATCCCAAAATCAATTGAAACTAAATCACCATTCTTTAAAGGAATATCTTTAGGAATACCGTGAACAGCTACATCATTAACTGAAATACATGTATTATATTCATATCCCTCAACTTTTTTAAAACATGGATGAACCATATATTTCCGACATAGCTCTCCAGCATGTATATCAATTTGAAGAGGGGTATTTCCCTCTTTGACTAAATCTCCTAATTTTGAAAGAATTTCTACAGATATATCCGCAGCTTGTTTGATTAATTCTTCCTCTCTCTCATTTTTTATTATCATCTCCTTATTATATTACTATTAATCTAATTACTCCAACTTATTTTCCTATAATATAGAGCTCACTTACTGCCCTTGTAACACCTGTATACAACCATCTCCTCCACATATCATCACTCATTCTTGGAAATCGCTCCTCAAAAAGAATAACCTTCTCTGCCTGGCTCCCCTGTGCCTTATGAACAGTAAGTGCATACCCATAATCAAACAGATTAATCTCTCTTGATGTATCTCTAATAGTCTCCTTCCTTCCAAACTGCTCTATTGATACATTCCCATGAAATACATCATCTTCGCCATCAAAGAGGATATCAGTATCATAAAATTCAACCTTATCTTCAATACAGATATTCCTAATACCACATATTGTGCCAAGCATACCATTATATATCCCTAATTCTGAGTTATTGCGGAGGCAGATAACCCTATCTTCGACCTGAGGAGCGGGAGAGTCAAATTCATGAAATTGCCTAATTCCAGTATTAAGTTTCACTCTAGTGTTGTTGTATCCAACTAACACCATTGTATTCAAATCATATAAAGAGAGTTTGTCAGAAAGAAACTCTTGCACATCCGAATCCCTCCTGTCTAATTTTTTTACATATTGCCCATAATCCATCACAGGGATTTCTCCATCCTTCCTTGCCATTTCAGAAACCATAATGATAGGATTTCCTTTTTCCTGACGATATATCTCCTCAAGACGAAGCATAGGG
>CAZVQY010000060.1:0-1883 GCA_964629715.1 uncultured Candidatus Saccharibacteria bacterium | reverse complement strand
AGGATAAAGGCGACAGGTGTAGAGAATGCATACTTCCCAATCTTCATCCCAAATGAGTTTCTAAACAGGGAAGCTAGTCATGTTGAAGGTTTTTCTCCAGAAGTTGCAGTAGTGACGCATGCTGGAGGAGAGAAACTGAAAGAACCTTTTGTTGTTAGACCTACATCTGAGACAATAATTTATGATTCATATTCAAGATGGGTTAAGTCATACAAAGACCTCCCAATATTGGTTAATCAGTGGGCAAATGTAGTTAGATGGGAAATTAGACCAAGGCTTTTTTTGCGAAGTACGGAATTCCTGTGGCAAGAAGGACATACAGCTCATGCTACACCAGAAGAAGCAGATGAGAGAGCACGACAGATGCTAGGAGAGTACAAGAAGTTTGCTGAAGAATTTTTAGCGATTCCAGTATATTCTGGCAAAAAGACTGATTCTGAAAGATTCGCAGGGGCAGATATTACATACACTACAGAAGCTATGATGCAGGATGGTAAAGCTCTCCAATTTGCCACATCTCATAATTTGGGAGACAAGTTTGCAAAGGCATTCAATATCAAATTCATAGACGAGGACGGTGAAAGCAAGTATGTATACCAAACTAGTTGGGGAATGAGTACTAGGAGTTTGGGAGGACTAATTATGGTTCATAGTGATGATTGTGGATTTGTTGTTCCACCTAATGTTGCACCATACCATATTGTCATAATACCGGTATGGCCAAAGGAAGAAGACAAAGAGATGGTAGGCAAGGAAGTTGAGAAATTGAAAGGTGCTCTTGAGAAAGATTTTAGAGTGAAGGTTGATGAGAGTGAACTTAGAGTAGGGGAGAAATTCTACAAATGGGAGAAAAAGGGTGTGCCATTAAGATTGGAGATAGGACCAAGAGATATAAAAGAAGGACATGTTGTACTAGCAAGGAGAGATACAGGTGAGAAAGTCACTGTGAAGATGGAAGATCTTCACGATGAGATATCTAAACTCCTTAAGGAAATACAGAACAACCTTTTTGATATTGCTAAGAGAAGAATGGAGGAAAATACAGTGAGGGTGGACAGTTATGAAGAGTTTAGAAAAGCAATAGAGAATAGTAAGTTCGTATTAGGATATTGGGCTGGTAGCAGTGAAGATGAGGCACAACTAAAGAGTGATACAATAGCTACTGTTAGATGTTTTCCTTTTGAGTATGAAGATGAGAAAGGGAAGTGTTTCTATACAGGCAAGAAAAATGCAAAGCTTGCACTATTTGCAAGATCATATTAGTAAGGTGTTATTTCACCCAGTGCTAATCAGTCACAGACTCAACAATTTGGTCAATGACAGTGTCAGTTTTCTCTTCCTTAGGTAATGCCTCACATGCCTTTGTATCTTTATCTCCATCCAACCTATTCGGATCCTTTCCTGTTTCTGCCTTCACCTTGTCAAAGAACCTTTGAGATTGATCCTGAGATTCAAAGTCTTCACAGTTATAATCATTTGTAAACTTCCCTGTTCCATCAGTAACTACATTCCCTTCCTTATCTCTCTTCACTTTTGCTTCCTGCCATGATGAACCACTCGCCAGCTTCCCTAAATCATAATCATTGTTGGTAAGCTCAAGACCCAATGTTCCAGCTAGAACAACTAAAACAATACCTAAGATGTATTTAATAATATTCTTAGACTTTTCGCTACTTTCAGCTAGAGGTTTAAATTTCCCTATTTTCATAATTATATATTAATAATTTATTATATTTTTGTAATATTAAATGGGAATAAGTCTATTTCATATGGTAATACTGAATAGAGTAGCCATAGAACCAATAAGATTAGGAATAGAATTAGAACTATTCTAACCCACTTCTTATTCAAAATAGTACTCTCTTGGTCTAAGAAAGATTTCT
>CAZVQY010000059.1:0-1924 GCA_964629715.1 uncultured Candidatus Saccharibacteria bacterium | reverse complement strand
TTCAGGAATATGTCATATACGGGGAGCCAAATATGATTATCATTAGATTTTAGTATTACATCAAACGGCTTTACCAAGTCTTAGTTTAGTTTTTTCTCATCCAGAGTTAGGTTCTGATTGGATATTTTTAATCCCTTCTTGGTACTTGTTCTTTCTGTATACTCGCTCTCAGTAATCCTCCAAAATCTGAATGTCCGAGAGTATCAATTATATTTATTTTTATACCTTTGCATTTTTTGAGTTTGAGATATTTCTTCTTCGTTTTCTCTAAAGAGGTGTGTTTGTTTCATAAATACGTCTACCAAGGTTGTTTTCCCATGGTCTATGTGCGCGATTATTGCAATGTTTCTTAAATTCTTATTATTCTGAGAATTGGCATAATTGGATTACACAATGTTAGCACCGTCTTGTATACCTACAAAGAAAGTGCCTCGCAATTCTCTTCTGTAAAATCTTTTTCTACAAAATTTCCTTTTAGTAGTTTAGTGACTATTCCCTTTGCTTTCCCATCAATCCTGTTAATAATCTCAAGACCTTTATCATTGTATAGATATACCTTTAGGTTCATGAATATGTCAAACATGAGCTTTTTTTATTATTTCAATATAAACAGCTACTCTTTTCTTTTTCAATAGATAACCCTCTCATATTCAAAAGACTCTCCATATCTGATATCATAAGGAAATATGAAGATGTTTATAAAAAAGAGGTATATACCAATAGCATTTACATTGGCTATAATTCTATCAATTGTAACAATCCTACTCTTTTTTCAAGATCTTAAGTTAATAAAGACCGTTGAAGAAAAGCCTTCGGATATTGTTGTAGCAAATATCTCTTCAACATCTACAAAAATATATTGGAAAAGCAATGAGGGAATAAACTGCACTCTTTATTATAAGGAAGAAGGGGAACCTCTCTATAAGCCTGCATATAACTCCAATCTATATCGCAATATAGATAAAGACAACTATGTTTATGAGGCTATCCTTGAAGATCTTCAGCCCAATACAAAATATTCCTTCAGTATTCATACTCCAAGAAAAGTTTGGGGTGATTCACTGGAATTTAATACAAACCCAATTGATGAGAAAATTGAGCTCCCTAATATTGAACAAGGAGATACCCAAGTTGGTTCATTTTTACTTCTTCAAAGCAATCATGGGAACCAAATGATTTATACCCAAAATAGTGATAGCTGGGCAATCGACATGAGGAAAGAGGATTACACTGTAAGGGAATATGCAAGATACATTCCTTCTGCAATATTAATGGAACAGCTCCAATCTGTTCTTTTAAAGTTTGTATCCCCCGTATATGCTCAGAGCGGTGCTAACTGTAAGACAAATATAACAAAAATGGATAACCAGTACTATCCAAAGATTGATGGCGTTCGCGACCTACTTGACAGACTAATTGGTGGCTGTAAAGGTCATTATACTAATGAATGCTACAACGATGTATACTGTCAATCAATTGAGAAAGGCGTTAACCCAGCCCTCCCTCTCACCCTTTGGGTTCATGAATCTGCTGGGAGTATGTATGCAAAATATTCAGATGTTGAAGACTTTGGAATCCATGGTGGTGGTATTCCAAGCAGAAATTTTACATCACAACTTAAGCACCTTCTTGATGTTCAGATGGATGACAGCTATATATCTGGTTATTGCACAGACAAAGGTCTTAGCGATGAACAAAGGTGGGCTACAAAATATGCAAGGGGATATTGTAACGATACAAATATAGTTGCAGGAAAGAAATATATTACAGAGATTAGAACATACTATTCATGGTTAAAAGGGAGTAACTTCCCATCATGGCCATGGAATATACCAGCTAACTCTAATGCATGTGACAGATCCAAACAGGTTACAAACCAAGTGTATAGGGACTGTAGTGGAAACCCAATTGGAGATAATCCTGA
>CAZVQY010000058.1:0-1927 GCA_964629715.1 uncultured Candidatus Saccharibacteria bacterium | reverse complement strand
CTTCTCTATTTTGCCAGGAGTATGTTTCTAAAAGTGTTGTTTTGTTTTCTCTATGAAGAGTTCTTTTCCATTCTATCCCATCTGTATATTTTTTATTATCGAAACCTGGTGGAGTACTACCATCTTTATTTATACCGAAGTGTTCTAGCCATATCTCATACTTCGGTAGGTAGAAATCTGGTCTGTACTGTTTTCTTTGATTCCCTTTTTCGTCGTAAGGGTAAAGTGTCTCGTATTGATATTCAATTCCATTCAGAAAAAGAAAGTTTGCGATGGATACTTCCTCAATACTTCTCAAGAATTCCTCATTAATTGTAATTTTGTTTCTTTTTAAGGTTTCAATTTGAGAATCCGTAATCTTGTTTACATTTACGAGCTTAAGTTTCGATTTAAGAGTCTCAAAATCGTAATTACGAGTATTATCATAGAATTCTGCAAGATTGGAAAAAAGACTTTCATCCTTTGGTGCGTTTATGTAAAGAGAGTAAAATTGTATAAAGTCGTTAATTACACTTGGTTTTTCTACAATAATTTTTCGAAAGAAATTATTTATTATGTCCTTAGCAAAATCATCTTCTGCAACATCTATCTTTTTCTTTCTCTCTTCTTCGATAATACCTTTTCCTAACTTATGGAATGTCATAGCTTTTACATCCACTCTTAATTTTTCTGTTATTTTTTTCTGTAACTCTTTCGCAGATTTATTACCATATGAAATGGGGAGAATTTCTTCTGGAGAGATTCCTTTTACTTCCAATAAGTATTTAATCTTGCCTAAAATTGTAAGTGTCTTACCTGTTCCAGCACCTGCAATGACAAGATGATTTCTTTCCTCTTGCACAACAGCAAACCTTTGCTTCTCATCCAAACTATTCCCAGCAACATTACTAAATAATTCAGAGTTTTCCTTTAATTTTTGTTCTAAATAGGTATGATTGTTTTTTTCAACGAGTTTGTCGAATTCTGAATAGGCATCTAACAATTTTTGTTCAGAAGGAGCGATCGTTTTATTCTCAGAAATCCTCTTTATTGAATGATAGGTTTCATCGAATTTGTTTTTAATTTCTTCTTTCTCTGAATGAAGGATATATCTATTACCGTTTAAGTCATCAATAATTTCTTGTAATTTTTGAAAGTAGGTATCATATTGAGATAATTGAATAGAAGTGGAAATTTCTTCATCTTGCTTTGCTTTTTGATTAATTTCCTCCTTGTTTTTCTTGTCCCGTTTCCGTTTCTCGATGAAATCAATAATCTTCCAAAGAATTAATATGAATATAATAAGTTCCAAAAGTTCAATTAACTAAATTTAAATCTTTTTACTCTCTCTCATACTCTCTCTCATCTTCTCCCTTATATACTCTCTATTCTTCCTATTATTACTATCTATCCTTAACAGTGGCATATCTATACTTTCTAATATATTCTCCACTTCCTCATCTCTTCTTATCCTGTTCTCTCTCGTATGTGTCATATCATCTAGCTCTATACATAATACTGAGTTAAGGGATCTATCACAGATTAAGAAGTCAACAGATTTCCTGTCTATATGGTTTAATGCTGATTGCCAATTCTGTCCCTTGATTTTATGGTTTGCAATTGAGGAGATGTGTATTTGAGGAAACACAAAGTAATTATCTTTTAGAATATCGACAAGTATTCTAAAGAGGTCTTGCTCGTTAGAAGTCATTGGGGAAGTATGTTTGAAATATTTAAATCCTGGTTTTTTCTCCTTTGGAGAGCCACCCAACAAAGCCTTAAGAATAGTAACAAGGATAATTGTTAAAAAGGGGGCAATTAGTAATATAATTAGGTTTTTTGACATATGTATAAAAAGTATATCTTACTTTTACCAATTATTTAATGCCTCTTCCTAATCCTTTAGATAGCTATCAAAAAATATAGCATGACAGGTGTACCCATTAGG
>CAZVQY010000057.1:0-1947 GCA_964629715.1 uncultured Candidatus Saccharibacteria bacterium | reverse complement strand
TCTGTGCTGTTAATGTATGTGGAGACCAATCAGGCCAAAAAGAAGGATCAAACCTATTACCCCTCTCATCAATCTTATCAAAATCACTATACAAAAATTCAACCTTAGGATTACTGTTAACACCCTTTGCTAATTCAAGCAAACAGTTTGGAGATATCTCATCATCACAATCCATAAAGACAACATATTCCCCAGTAGCTAAAGATATTGCGTTATTGGTATTTTCTATAATATTAATACCTTGAATATCTATTGTAGAAAACTTTACTTTCTCACCATACTCCTTTGCAAAAGCTTTAAGGTACTTTCTTGTTTCTTCTATATTCTTGCTAGAACCATCTGAAATACATATCTCCCAGTTTGTATATACTTGAGATGTAATTGAATCCAATGCAGACTGTAACATCTCTTCTGACTTATTCCATACAGGGAATATGATGGAAAACTTTGGAGTAATCTTAAGACCCTTCAAATCCATCTGCATGGATTCATCATTCAGATACTTAGCTTCTATGTTCCTCATCCACTCACCATAAGATATCCTCATCAGTTTAGAACCATCACCCCCAGTGATTAGAAATCTGAAAATCTTCTTGAAAAACCTTTTAGCAGTAATCAATAATCCATTCTTCTTTACCGAAGTAACAAATTGTTTAAAATATATTGGAATACGTTGAATTGTTCTTTGAAAAATCTCTATTAACTTCATATCTAAAAAGTCTGACTATACTTCTCTACCATCTCCGTAGGGTCTCCAATCTCATACGTTTTGTCTTCTTTCAACCACAGTACCCTATTTGAATACTTCTTGACACTCGCTAAACCATGAGACACAAACAGTATTGTCTTCTTCCCAACAATACCATCGAAATATTCAAAACATTTCTTCTGGAATTCACCATCCCCTACAGCTAAAACCTCATCTAAAACCAAAATGTCCGACTTAACTTGAATAGCTATGGAGAAAGCCAATCTAACTTGCATACCAGAAGAAAATTTCTTTATCGATAGATCTTGGAAATCCTTAAGCTCTGCAAAATCAAAAATGTCGTCAACATGGTCGTCAACTTCTTTCTCTGTTAGTCCCAAGATGATTCCGTTGAGGTATACATTCTCCCTAGCACTAAGGTCTGGATTAAATCCTACTCCAAGCTCTAAGAAAGGTACAAGTATTCCTTCAACCGAAATATTCCCCTCTGTAGGTACATATATCCCAGAGATTAGTTTTAGAAGAGTCGATTTCCCTGCACCGTTAGGACCAATTACACTAAAGAATTCTCCCTTCTTTACTTCAAAAGATAGATTATTTACTGCCGTAAAATCAATCATCTTTTTATTGGAGAAGGGATTCACAAATCTCTCCTGTATTGTATTAGGAGAACCATGCTCTGGGATTCTGAATCTCTTTGTTAAATCTTCAGCTTTAATTGCTATACTGTTTTCCATTTTTTAGAAATACTCTGCTATCTTTTTAATATGTTTGTTAAAATATCCGCTTCCGATGACAACTAGGATTATGGATGTTACGAGTGCCACAAGAACAAACTTTATATCCGTTATATTTCCATATATCAATGCTTCCCTGACAGCTTTAATGAATCTTGCTACAGGATTGTAGTATACAATGAACCTAAATTTCTCAGGAATCATCTCAATTGGGAAAAATACAGCACTTGCGTAGAAGAGAAGTTGTAAAACTAATTCCATAATGTGCTGAAGATCCCTTACATGAACTAACCAGATACTTGTAAAGAAAGAAATTCCGTAGAGTGCAAGGAACATTGTGAAGCATATTAGAAGAATATATACAAATCCTAGAAATGTTAAATGAATATTTAGGATTAATGCTACTGCAATAACAATACCAAGATTGATGCTAAAGTTTATTAATGCCATTGTAAGGGAGCTCACAACAACAACCTCTCTTCTGAAATTAATCTTTACAAT
>CAZVQY010000056.1:0-1952 GCA_964629715.1 uncultured Candidatus Saccharibacteria bacterium | reverse complement strand
TTGTTATATAATACGCACTATGCCAACAATAAACCAGTTAGTAAGAAAACCTAGAGAATCTGCAAAGAAGAAGACAAAGCATATTCAACTTGCAAAAGACTTCAATCCTTTGAAGAATAGATATAAGAAGGCCGCAAACCCCTTTAAAAGAGGTGTGTGTCTTCAGGTTAAAACTATGACACCTAAGAAACCTAACTCAGCACTTAGAAAAGTTGCAAGGGTTAGGATGTCCAATGGAATGGAAGTGACCGCTTACATTCCAGGTGAAGGACATAACCTCCAAGAGCACTCTGTTGTTCTTCTTAAAGCAGGGAGGAAGAGAGACTTGCCAGGTGTAAAATATATTGTAGTAAGAGGGAAGTATGATGCTGCAGGTGTAAAAGGTAGAAAGAAAGCAAGGTCAAAATATGGTGTCAAGAGAGAAGAAGCAGAGAAGTAGTTTTTAATTAATTGAAATATTTATGAGAGGTAAAAGAGCTAAAAAAAGAACACAGAAGATAGATAGGAAATATTCTAGTCCAGTTATTGCTAGATTTATTAGTAAGGTAATGCAGGATGGAAAAAGAGCACTCTCCGAGGAGTTAGTATATAGTGCATTAGAGAAAGGTGCTGAGAGTGTAAAGGAAAAGGATGTTGTTGCTTTTGTGAATAAAGCTGTTGATAATGTGAGACCAGCCCTTGAGATTAAGGCTAGAAGAGTTGGAGGTGCAAACTATCAAGTTCCTATGCCAGTATCTCCAAGGAGGCAGGAGACTTTAGCAGTTAGATGGATTGTTGATACCTCAAGGAAGAAGAGTGGGCAATCATTTGATACTATTCTTATGAATCAATTGGTTGATTCTTATAAGGGAGAGAGTGATGCTACTAAGAAGAAAGATGAGGTTGAGAGGATGGCAGAAGCTAATAAAGCATTTGCACATTTTAAGTGGTAGTATTTTTATTAAACTAGGATACTGTGAGAGAGGTGTAGAGCCTCTCTTTTTCTTTGAATAGTCTACTTCGTGCTCTCAATCCTCTCCCATCCACTCTTTGGCATATCCTTCTTTAGTATCCTTCTTTCCCAGAAAATCTTTATCCAGGTAAGTAGCCTTGTGGGAAAGAGTAATAATGACCAGATATATTCCTTTATGTTCTTTCCATACCTTAAAACATATCCAGCATAACCAAGTTCTATGACAAAACTCCTTGATTGTTTATCCTTCTTGAAAATCCCCATATGTTCAAGCTGCGAAAACCCACCGATTGATCTCACTTTCTGCTTCATATAGTCCTTGAAATTAGTAGGGTATTTCACATAACAGATGGCTTTAGGTGCATAGGCAATCTCCCTGTTCTCGTTCCGAATATAGTATGACATGTAGGCATCATCAGAAAGAGCATTTGTAGGTAGCTTAATATCCATATTTCTTACCGCCATAATATATCCACTCATAGGGTAGAATGTCTCTTCACTCACATAATATTCTTTATTCTTTTTGGCAGTTTCCATTCTTCTAAGATGAGCCGAATCAGAAAGAAGATGTCCCCAATATCCAAACATATTGTTCCGGCTGTCCTGAGATATTGGTCTCCCCCCAACTCCTCCAACTTTCTTAATTTCAAAAGGCTCCAAAAGGTTCTTTACAGCATCCTTCTCAAAATATGTATCACCATCTGTCAGAATGAAGATATCACCTTTTGCTTTTTTGAAGGCCATTCGAAGAGCATATGGTTTCCCTTTTCTCGGATCTCTTATCTGAATATATTTTTTCCCAAGTTTGTATTTGTTAGCTTCCTTTCTCCCTGCATTTAGAGTTGCCATATCTGGGGATACTTGAATCACTTGGAAATCACTTGGAATCCCTGAATACTTCCTGTTTACTATAGATGATATACATCTTCCAATAGTTTTAGGTTCTTTGAATGATGCAATTATTACACTAACCATTTAATGGTTGAATAATATTATTCTG
>CAZVQY010000055.1:0-2013 GCA_964629715.1 uncultured Candidatus Saccharibacteria bacterium | reverse complement strand
TTTATGACAGATTTTTTAGTGGGCATTTTATTTTTGGTTAAAGTTATTCTCTAAATTTTGGATTTCATCCTTAATATCATCAATACTTTTAAATTGTTTATACACAGAAGCAAACCTAATATATGCGAGGGTATCCTTTTGTTTTAGCCATTCCAATATTCTCAAACCAATTTCTCTTGTGGAAATAGGCTCAGGACTATTTAATACTAACTTTTCAACCTCCTCGGTAAACTCTTCAATTTCACTATCAGAAATCAAATCCTCATTAACCGCTTTCTTTATACCTTTTACTATCTTCTGTGCATCAAATTTTTCTAAAGAGCCATCTTTCTTTAAAATACTCACATCAAGACCTTCCATCCTCTCATATGTTGTAAATCGCTTCCCACATCTAAGGCATTGTCTCCTTCTTCTAGTAGACATATCCTCATTATTGTCTCTTTTATCTACTACTTTGGTTGTCTCACACTCACAGTACGGACATTTCATAATTACAACATATTGTATGTTGTGCTCCAACATACCCCAAGAGATTGTGGTGGGTCAATGTCTCATAGTTTGATAATTTATACAGATTTTAATTATATCTCTTTAAAACGAAGAAAATATTGAGGGGGAGAAATAACTACAAGATACACTACCTATTCTTTGACAAGAAGAGTAGTGTAGGCTAATATGCTTAATTAAGTTGTTATTTTTTCTAAATGATTATACCTCTAGAAGATTTCCCGAGGCTAAGAGAGAATGAGCTTAAGGGGAAGAAGATTGTATGTACATCTGGTTTTTTTGATCCAATTCATCCAGGCCATGCTTCGTGTCTTATCGAATCAAAGAAGTTTGGAGATATTCTTGTAGTGATAGTTGATGGTGATCAAAGAGCAGTAACTAAGAAGGGGAAATCCTTTATGCCTGAATTAGATAGGGCTCGTATTGTAGATAATATTAAAGGGGTTGATTATGTTGTTATCTATAATAGTACAACTAGAAACGATTGTGTCGATGCTGTTGAGATAATCAAGCCAGATGTTTTTACCAAGGGTGGAGATAGAGCAGCAAGAGAAAATATCCCTGAATATGATACGATAGAAAAAAATGGTGGAAGGATAGAGTTTAATGTTGGAGATCCAAAGATGTGGTCAAGTTCAAATTATCTCCAAGAATGGGTCGATTTTACAAATTCAAAACAAATCTAATCTAGGCAAGACCTTTGAGAAAAGTGTATACGGAGTTTGCTGCTACGGCACCTTCTCCAACGGCTGTTACCACCTGTTTGAAGTAGTTAGAGTTTGTAGTGCAATCACCAGCAGCCCAGATTCCTTCCATACTAGTTTTCTGTTCCTTATCAACCTTTATGTAATTCTGTTCATCAACATCTATCCTGAGTTTTAGAGGTAATGTAATATTAGGTTCACTCCCAATTTCTACAAAAACACCATCTACTTCAAGGAATTCAGAGTTATTATATGGTTTTGAGAGTTTAACCTTCTCTAATCTGTTCTCGCCTTCCAAATCAACAACCACGGTTTGGTATATAACTTCAATATTATTTTTACTTAATGCATGTCCTGCCCAAGTTGGATCACCTCTTAATTCGGGTCCCCTGTATATTATGTAAACCTTTTTAGCAACATCCGAGAGCATCGTAGCTGCCATTGTAGCTGCACTAGATCCACCAATCACAGCAACAATCTTCTCTCTGTAAAACATTGAGTCACATGTAGCACAGTATGAAAGACCTTTTCCAAGAAATTTATCCTCTTTTGGAATTGAAAGTTTGTTTCTATCTGTCCCTGTAGCAAAAATTACAGTTCTAGACAAATATTCCTTATTACTATCAGTAAAAATTCTAAATATACCATTTTCCTTTTTGATATCAACGACGCTACATGGGAGGTACTGGGTTCCTAAGTTTTGAGCTTGTTTTAACATCTTTTGACCTAATTCCATTCCAGAAATATTTTCTAGCGCAGGGTAATTGCATACCATATGTGCTTCTGATATTGTTCCTCCAGG
>CAZVQY010000054.1:0-2015 GCA_964629715.1 uncultured Candidatus Saccharibacteria bacterium | reverse complement strand
CATTCTTAAAATCCTGCTCAATCATCTCATCAAGCTTAATCATTGCTAACTTCATAATATCTGCTTCTCCTCCCTGTATCGGCATATTAATCGCTTCCCTCTGGGCAGCCCTCACCATCCTCAAATTCTTTGACCTAAGTCCCCTAATCCACCTAGTAGTACCAAACATAGTCTGAACATACCCTTTCTTGTATGCTTCCTTCTCCAAGCTCCGCATATGCTCTTCCACACCTACATAATGTTGGAAATACTCAGTAATATAGCTCTGTGCTGTTTCAGTTGGAATACCAAGCATACTACCAAGTCCAAAGCCTGTCTGACCGAACAAAATACCAAAATTAATTGTCTTCCCAAGACTCCTCTCCATCTTTGTAATATCTTCCACTTCCTTCCCTAGAATTCTTGCAGCGGTAGCTCTATGAATATCAACATCATTCTGGAAATCCTCTATCAAAAGATCATCTTTAGATATATCTGCCATGATCCTAAGCTCTATCTGAGAATAGTCCATACCAAGAAGTTTAAACCCTTTCCTTGCCATAAAAGCCTTCCTAATCTTCTCTGCCCATTCTCCCTGCGCGGGAATATTCTGCAAATTCGGATTAGAAGAAGAAAGCCTCCCTGATGAAGTCCCTGTCTGTTTGAAATCGGTATGAATTGCGCTCTCCATATCATTCCTTCCCATCTCAAGAAGAGGAATTACATATGTTGTATGAATCTTAGTTAACCCCCTATATTCCAATATTTTCTCAACTGCCGGATGATATTCCTTCAGCTCATCTAAAACAGACTCCCTCGTAGAAGATCCTCTCTTCTTAGGGAGACCTAATTCATTAAACAAAACATCAGCTAATTGCTTAGAAGAATTAATATTAAACTCATGTCCCATACTTTCAAATATCTCCTTTGTTAGATTTTTAATACTTTCTGAAAGCTCCTTGTCCAACTTCTCAAACTGTTTCGAATCAACAACAATTCCCCTCCTCTCCATCTTCGAAAGCACCTTGCATGTCGGTATCTCTATCATCTCCAAACTGTTTTCAAAAAATCTCTCCTTTACTCCCAAAAACTCAACCATGCTATTCTTAGTATAGTCATACAATTCAATACCATCAGCCTTCTTTATCTCCCTTCCATATATCTCCCCAAGAGCGTCCAGAACCTTCTTCATCTCAGATGGATGTATCTTTTCATCAAAAATACTCCCAGAGAAATCAAATGCTAGGTCTTTGAACTGATAGCTTCTCTTTTCAGAATTAATCAAATGTGCAAAGAGGGAGATATCAAAAAGCTTTCCATTCGGAATCCCTACCTGCTCTGTTATTTCCTCCAAGCCATATATTAATTTCTCACAATCAGTTTTAATGAGTTCATAAATATCTCCAAAAAGATAGTCCTCGTACTCACTTGTAGAAATTATCTTCCTCACAAAACTAAAGCTCTCCCCTGTTACAGATTCTCTCTTATCAAAATATGCAATCAAGAGCTTTTTTGCGCCCTTGCAGATATTCTTGATGTCCCCTTTTTCTACCCAACTTACCTCCTGCTGTGTTCCTGTGGAGAAAATATCTAACTGTGTAGTGATCTCCCTTCGCTCATCTTCTTTTAACTTATCGATTTTTTTAATCAATGACTTAAACGCATATTTATGGAATACCTGCAATACCTCCTTTTTATCAAAATCCCTCATCAAACATCCTTCTAGATGAATCTTTATATCTACATTCTGGTCGATTGTAGCTAATTTCCTACTCATCTCAGCCTGTTCTATTCCTTCCCTCAGAAGATTGGCATATCTTAGCTTTACATCTGCCAAATTTTCATATATTTTGTCTAAACTTCCATATTTCTCCAGCAATTCAATGGCTGTCTTACTTCCCACTCCTTTAACTCCAGGGATATTATCCGATGCATCCCCTGCCATTCCTTTAAAATCAATGACCTGTTCTGGATACAAGAAAAATTTCTTCTTTGTTTCAATCCTGTCATATGCAACAAGGGTGCTAAAACTTCCT
>CAZVQY010000053.1:0-2163 GCA_964629715.1 uncultured Candidatus Saccharibacteria bacterium | reverse complement strand
GCATAGGAGAATCTGTAACCCAAGATACTGTAAATGCACTATCGGTTACATTCGTTACTCTCACCTTATATGGTCTAAACTTTACACCTCTATAAACAGTCCATCCTAAAAAACCTAAAAGAAACAGCCCTGTTAGAACAAGGAGGGCTTTTGAAATACCTCTTAGAATTTTTGCTCTTTGTAAATTCATATACTAAAATATAAGATTATATATATATAAAACAAAATATTTTGATATATGTCAAGGATTTGCCGTATTTAGAATAACTACATTCGACCAATATCGGAAACAACCTTTTTTACATTTCCCAAGCCAAGTAATAGTAAGGTATAATTACCTATGCAAAAATTCTTTGTAAAACACAAACTCTCCGTTGAGGATATCACCCACCTCTCAGATTCAGATAGTAGAAATATCATTGAAAAAGGTGACCTACACCTAGAAGACTATATTGAAATAGAAACATATGAGGAAAGATTCCTCGCTCAGATAACTGATATTCTACCAAACACCATAGAAATTCAGATTATTGAGAATCTAGGGGAAAGAGTATCTTCCTTCATACCAAGCATAACAATCATTCAATCCTTAAGTAATGATTCCAAATTCACATTCTTCATTGAAAAAAGTGTGGAGATTGGAATAGAGAAGATAATACCAGTTGAGTCTAAATATTCATTGAAGAAGAAAAATAAAGCAATAAAGGATTTAGGGTATTGGAATAAGCTAGTTAAAGATGCAACAGAGCAATCTCGCAATATCTTCCCAACAATAATCGAGAAACCATTGCATATTAATGAGCTTCTAAGGTACTCGTTTCCTAAAGATTCTGTAAAAATTTGTCTTTCTACAGAAGTTCATGATGCAAAAAACCTTGAAGAAATATTACAAGGAATAGATATCAAGAAACCAATCACAATTGCAATTGGGCCAGAGAAAGGTTGGGATATTTCGGATATAGAAATTTTCAGGAAACTTCATTTTGATTTCATACAATTAAAAGGAAATATTCTAAGAACAGAGACAACTGGGTTGGTAATTGGTAGTATTATTAAATATCTTAAAGGAGAAATCTAGATTTCTCCAATCAAACCATATGAAAAAGAAAAAGAGAGCAAGTTACAAACACAAAAGAGAAGCATTCACAAACCGTCCTATTCGAGAGAAATTCTATACCAAAGAGGATGTTTTTGTATCAAGATTAGCCAGCATATTAATGGTTCCAAAGGGTAAAATCCCTTGGATATTTTCACAACGACCCATTACAACTATCAGGCTCAATTCCCTCATGGGTGATATTGAAGTTACGAAAAAAGAGTTAGAAAGAAAAGGATATGATCTAAAAGAAATTTCTTGGGCGAAAAATGCATTTTTTGTTCTAAACAAGAACAAAGATGAAGCATCGCAAACAGAAGAGTATCATGAAGGGAAGTATTATATCCAAAACCTTTCTAGTATATTAGCTACACTCGTTCTAGATCCTAAGGAGGGTGAGAATATCCTGGATATGTGTGCTGCACCAGGTAGCAAAACTACCCACATTGCAGATTTAACTAACAACAAGGCAATCATCATTGCAAATGATATTGATGTTTCCAGAAGCTCCGATTTACAAAATGTACTAGAGCAATTTGGTGCCAAAGCAAAAGTTACACTTAGCGATTCTAAGGAATTCGGGAAAAAATACCCCATTTACTTTGACAAAGTTCTTTTAGATGCTCCATGTAGCGGAGAGGGATTAATATATTTTAAGGGTAATAGGCCACTTAGGTTCTGGAGTATGGACAAAGTTAAAAGAAGTGTGTTTGTTCAGAAGGAGTTAATTATTTCTGCATTTAGAACATTGAAACATGGTAGCTACATGATATATTCAACCTGTACGCTAGAGCCTGAGGAGAATGAAGGTGTTCTTACCCACCTGTTGAATACATTCCCTAATGCAAAGATAGAGAAGATTGATTTAATTGATGAAATAGAAAAGGGTTCTCCAGAATTGAAAGAATATATCAAATCTGGGATTAGCAAATGGAGTGGGAATATATATAACCCACAGGTAAAGAATGCAATTCGAATAGTTCCCAATAAAATGATGATGGGATTCTTTATCGCGAAGATATCAAAGGAGTAGTTATTTATTGATTAAACAAGTATTGCCAATAATT
>CAZVQY010000052.1:0-2229 GCA_964629715.1 uncultured Candidatus Saccharibacteria bacterium | reverse complement strand
CATAACAGCGGACCTGGTCTGTAGATTTATCCTTGCGTGATGAGGGTTTCAAGTGGGTTTTTATACTTTTTTAATCTTACTACAGGGCTTTGGATTAATGGGTAGTTCATTATTGAGCGGGATAATTGTGTTATGAAGCTCTATCATGTTTATAACAGAGGGAATCACAAGGAGCGAATTTGCTTTAACAGCAATGATTTGCATGTGTTGAAAAAGATGTTTTTAAATACATTTGGGTCAAGCAGGAAGGCTAGTCTTGTATTGTTGTGTATTATGCCTAATCACTTTCACCTTTTGGTTGCTGTCGAAAGACGGGAGTACCTTAGTGTTTGGATGAGAGATATAGGGAGGGATTATACTACTTATATGAATAGGAGGTATGGGCTGGTAGGGAGGATTTTCCAGGGTCCGTACCAAAAGATTGTTGTTGGCGATTTCATATATTTCAGAACCTTGGTGCAATATATGAGGGATAATCCTAAGAGTTTATTGTCTAGTAAGCACCTTTCATACCTTGTTGAAAATCGTATTCTGATAGAATATTATGACTTTCTTCTTTCCACAAGTACTTCCCCATAGTAACATCAAAAAACAGCAAAAAGTAGAAAATAATATCGGTGTATAAAGAAAAACTAACCGACTAGGTCCGTGACTAGAATGCTGTAATGATTGCTTCTGCAATGTTAATGGGCCTTCCCTCTACCTTTGTTTCGTATGCTTTATATCCTGGATGAAAACTCCATTCTTGTACTGTAGGCTTGCCATTAATATACATGAAGTCGACTGCAATAAAGTCAGCATCGAGTAGGGCGGATACTTTTTCTGCAATAACTTTTATCTCTTCATTTGGTTTGTTATACATCTCGTACATACCATTATTTACGGTCATAAATCCGTGTGATGCTTTTCTCTTCCATCCACCGATAACTTTCCCTAATTTGACAAAAACCCTAAAATCTTCCCCAGTATTAGAAAATTCTTGTAAGAAGAAATTTGGATTAATCTTATAATCCTCTTCTTTTTCGATTATAAAGACATTCTTTTTTATTATTTCCTTTCCATCTATTATCTCAACTCTGTTCTCTCCTGAATACTCTTTTGTAATCAGTGGGAAATCATTTAGGTATTCTCTATCTTTTGAGTATTCTCCATCAGTTCTGAGGTAGCTGTTAAAATATGGGATACTATTTATTGAACAGAATTGAGCCATTGCGATCTTGTTGTAGTAGGGGAACTTCTTTATTGCCTTGCTGTTCTGTACCAATATCTTCTTATCTGGATTTTCTTTATTATATTGGTCTACAAAATCAATGATATATCTTTTGTAATGGTATTCGTGATCATTGTGTAGGGCATGTCCTCTAAATATTATATGGGAATATTCAGTAATATCATTGCCTCCAGCTTTTATTATTGTTTTTCCCTCTTTAAATATGAATTCTAATTGATCGTTGTATATGAAATCCGATTCTATATTCCTTTTTCCTAATTCTTCAAGTAATCTCACAGAACCTGTAGGTATTCCGACTGTTTTCCCCTCATCTCCTCTCTGCCTTTTGTCTATTACAAGATATTTCATTCTTAATTCTTTATATAATTTATAGCTTGATTTTATCATTTTAGGAGAATAGAGGGTAGATGCCCTATAGTGTTGACTCTTTGATGTAAAATTGGTATAATGTTAGCAGATATTTATAACTGCTCTTTAATAATTCATTAGGTTTTCTCTCTAAATTGCTATATATAGATAGCTTTTTGATTACAAAGCTTTGTGATTAGGAAGTTATCTATATGATAGAAAAAAAAATTCTTTAGACAGACCTGAGGAGGTTAGAATGGAAACGCACATAGATCTGGTATTTTTGGTTATTTACCTTATTGGAGTCGCCCTATCGGGTCGCTCCTTCATCAAGAAGAATAGGGGTGCAGAATTGGTCGTCGAAATCCTCTGTATCTTGGCCTTGCTTTTTTCCCAACTCTCTCGGTTGGGTTTGGAGCTTTTTTTATTTGGGGTTTCCCCAAAGCTGCTGGTGCTGCTTTTCATCTACTTTACAGTAGATGTAGCGTACCTCTCATGTACACTCCTGGCCTTCGCCCAAAAATTTGTATCCTGGGACGAGTTAGCAGGGCTCTCTATTACGATCAATAAAAAAAATAAAAACTCAGAAACACCTAAATGAATAAAAAAGCCTAGGGCTTTGTAATGAGTGGAGTGTATACTCTCTCTGT
>CAZVQY010000051.1:0-2310 GCA_964629715.1 uncultured Candidatus Saccharibacteria bacterium | reverse complement strand
AATATCCATATTAGGTTAAACATTTTTATTTTCGGTTACCTCTTTTAAACTGAAAATAAAATATTAATAAACTTAACTATGGAATATAATTCCAATAATAAATACGCTCGTAACAATCGTTACGGCAACAGAAGACCTTCATATAGAAGCTCCTCATACAATAACAGTAGGAGCGGTGGTGGTTACAACAGAAAAGGGAGTTCAATAAATGTTAGCCAGCTAATAGCTAAAGCTGTATATGAAGACTTACCCAGTATATATGTATTAGATCATAACCTCTTAGAGTTTGATTTAGTAAGAGAACTTAAAACAAATATTGCCTACAAAAAATATACCTCCCCTACCAAGATTCAATACGAGGCAATACCTCAAATCTTGAAAGGAAGAGATGTCTTAGGATTAGCAAGTACAGGTTCAGGTAAAACTGCTGCCTTCCTAATTCCTATGATTAACAAAGCATTGCTAGACAATACCCAAAGATTTCTTATCATAGAACCCACACGAGAGTTAGCCATGCAGATTCAAGATGAGTTCATGCAATTAGCGAGGAATACTGGATTAAGATCAGTATTAGTAATTGGGGGAAATAGCATAGGGACTCAGATTGGACTTTTGAAAAGAAATCCTCAGTTTGTAATTGCTACGCCAGGAAGATTAAAAGATTTAACAGATAGAAAAGCAATCAACCTCTTATCAATTAACAATGTCATACTTGATGAAGTAGACAGAATGCTTGATATGGGCTTTGTAAATGATATTAAATACATCATTTCAAGATTAAGCGAGAAGAAACAATCACTTTTCTTCTCGGCAACAATGAATCGTAAATCTGAAGAGATTGCCAACTCCCTACTCATAAATCCAGTTAAGGTTGAAGTACAAAAAATGGAACAGGGGAAGAATGTAGATCAGGACGTCATCAAACTAAAAAATGGAGAAAACAAGTTTGATGTTCTTTGTGACTACGTAAACAAGGAGGAATTTAAGAAAGTGCTAATCTTTACTCGTACTAAAAGACAGGCAGAGAACCTTTCGAAGAAATTAATAGAGAAAGGTATCAAAGTTAATTCGCTTCATGGAGATAAAAGGCAGACACAGAGGAGTAGAATTATAAATGATTTCAAAAAAGACTACCTAAACATATTGATCGCAACAGATGTTGCTTCAAGAGGCTTAGATATTAACAATATTAGTCATGTAATTAATTATGACATTCCACAAAACTATGATGATTACATTCATAGAATTGGAAGAACTGGAAGAGCAGGTAAGAAAGGATATGCTCTAACATTCGTAGAATAAGGAGGAGGATATTTCTTCTTGTTATACATTTCTAGATGGTATATCGTGTATAGTAAATTAAAATTAGTAAATATTATAATGGGAAGATTTGAAAGAGGAAATAATCGAAGATTTGGTGGTGGAAGTGGAAGATTTGAAAGAAGCCAAACAACCATGTATCCAGCTGTTTGTGATAAATGTGGTAAAGATTGTAAAGTACCATTCAAACCATCTGGAGACAAGCCTGTCTACTGTAGTAACTGTTTTGAGAAGCAGGACAATGGGGACTCAGATAGATTTGAAAGAGGTGGCAGAAGAAGCTACGGAGATAGAGGAGGCAGAAGAGATAGAGGAAACAGAGGAGACAGAGAGATGTTCTCCGCCATATGTGATAACTGTGGACAAGATTGTAAAGTACCATTCAATCCAAGTTCGGACAAGGCAATTTATTGTAGCAAATGCTTTGAGGAAAAAAATGGATCTCACAACACTAGTTCAGCAGGTAAAAGCAGTCCTGACTATGAAAGACAAGGTCAGAAGCTTGACTCTATTATTGAGAAATTAGATAGAATCCTTCTAGTTTTAGAAGAAAAGGATTCTCCAAAAGAAGAGAAAGTTGCTAAGAAGGCCGTAAAAAAGGAGGTCAAGAAGAAACCTGTAAAGAAGGCTAAGGCTAAAAAAATAGTAGAAGAGAAATAGATTAATTCTATCTCAGCAGTAAGAAAAAAAGGAGGGTGCATGCACCCTCCTTTAATTTTGTAACGACTATTAAAGATTACTCTTCAATTAGTGTGATATTGATTGCGTTTAATCCTTTTTGTGTTTCTTCAACATCGTAGGATACTACATCTCCGACTTTTAGCTTTCTATTTGCAAGGTCGCCTTCTAAAGAGTTCTCATGATAGAAAACATCTTTATCAGAACCCTCTTTAGTAATAAAACCAAAGCCTTTATCAGTTACAGTTTTTACTGTACCTTTTTCCATGATAATTATGGATAAAATTATTTAAGCTAAAAGATTACTCGAAA
>CAZVQY010000050.1:0-2357 GCA_964629715.1 uncultured Candidatus Saccharibacteria bacterium | reverse complement strand
ATAATTAAATAAATTATTATCAAACTTTGGATGAGTGATACACATACTTATGTTGGCCCAGGAGCAAATATCCTTCCAGCTATACAATATCTGAGAAAGAATGGTGCAATTTCCGAGGAAAAGGCAATTTCTCTTGAAGAGATTAAATCTGAAGATTTTAAGCAGTTGCTCAAATTAAATGGGCAAACATCTATGTGGATAGGGGTTACACCAGAGGGTAAATATTGGGTAAGATCTTCTTTTATAATTGTAATGGTTATGGTATTTTCAGTGTTTTTGATATTTATTTTCTTCGTAGCTTTCTTCATGTTAAAAAATTTCTCTTCTGTGTTTGATAATGCTCAAAAACAAATACAAAAAGTACAAGAAATACAAGATGAACAACTAGGAATAAGTAAGTAGTTTTGAAAAAATTTTAGCGCCTAAAATCGGCTGGTGAGCCAAACTTCGCTTTTTCCAACTGGCGGGACATACGGGTCTAGAACAAAAATGAGACAAAAGAGGCAGTATAAGAAAGGGAGATGAATTGTCTTATTTTTGATATAATTCGTATATGGATGAAGTTCCTGATTCTGAAATTGAAAATAATGAAGTAGAAAAATACTTATCTTCTGGTTCACAGACTGAAATAACACCAGAAATTCAGGAAATTGTTTCTAAGATAAATGGTTCAGTTCTTAAAAAAACTCGAGAAATCTTAGATTTAGGACCTTCATTAGTCGACTACAAAGAATTTGATAAAGAAGTCTTTAGAAAAAGAACGGGGGCTCAAATTATTCAAGATAAATACATAACTGGATGTTCTGATGCTGCTTTAGCATTCATAGTATTGGCTAGGGCAAGTGGAATACCAACTAAATATATTGAAACCATTGATGTTAAGTGGCTAGAAAAAGGAGGAAATCCTATTGGAGGACATGTATATGCTAAGGTATATGATGAATTACAAGATAAATGGGTATGGGTAGATCCAATGCGCAGAAGTATTGGTAATCCTCCAAAAGGAGATAGGGTTATATTCGATGAGGGATTTGATTCTTGGGATATAGGAATAAGAGACTATGAAAACTTAAGGAGCAAATTTGAATTATTTAGGAATCAATGGTCTCCCAATTCTAATATCTAGGCTTCTACCTTCGAACAGAGTGGTACTAAAAGTTAGTCTAAAAACGGGTATTTTCATACACTAGACCATTATTTCTAAAACTTCACTTTCAGAATCAGAATAACTCAATCCTCATAAGCATTCTTGAGTATAGTGGACGGGTCTTGGAAGAACATGTGAAGAATGGCGGGACATACAGGTCTGGAATCTCAAATGGGATAAAAGAGATAGATAAGGATTTAAATATAAAAATAGCTTATTCCAATTATCCCAGTAATAATTATTCCTAATCCTATTAACTCTATAACTCTAGGTTTCTCTTTCAACCATAAAACAGCAAGAATAATCATTATTCCCGGATAAGCTGCTGTAAGTGGTGATGCTATTGAAGCATAGGTATACTCAAAAGCTAACCAAAGTCCTATAAGACCTAATACATTAAATAAAGACCCAATTATGGAATACTTGTATTTATCAATGTGCTTTGTAAATTGAAGTATATGTTTTGCATTTTCTTTCTCTAATTTCAAATAGATTAGACTAATAGGTATTTGCATAAAAGCTAAGGAAAACAGAAATGCAGCTGCAGAAGTTCTATCAATAGCCCCCTTTGATATTGTATCCGACAAACCAATAGCTATAGCTCCAATCACTGCCCATAAGACATATTGTTTCTTTTTAATTTCTTCTTTTGAGATTCTTTCAGGAAGGGAAACAATAGTAGTTCCGATAATTGTGATAAAAACAAATAACCAATGGAGTGGTTGTAGATTCTCTCCGAGAAAGAGAATGGCAAAAAGGATTGTATATACAGGATATGAAGCAATGATAGTGCCTGTAATACTAATTTCTCCCTTAGAGAAGATATAGAAAGTAAATGCTTCTGAGAGAATCGCACTGATCAGAGCATAAGGAAGTACTTGGGGAATATCGGAGAAATCAAATCCAAGTATTAAAGAGAAGGGAATCCAAATAATTAATCCAAAAATCATATCAAAGAGAAATGCTACGGATGGTGGAAATTCCTTGTAACTTCTTTTTAAGCTTGTATAACTAAGTGCAAAAAATACTGATGATAACAAGGCATAGATTATTCCCATAAGCTAGATTATATCAAAAGAATAAATGTAATTCTATGGAAATGATAGGCAAAACGAAATAAAAGATATACCAAGAAAGAATGGCGGAGAGAGTGGGATTCGAACCCACGGTATGATTTCTCATACGAACGCTTTCCAAGCGTTTCCTTTCG
>CAZVQY010000049.1:0-2364 GCA_964629715.1 uncultured Candidatus Saccharibacteria bacterium | reverse complement strand
CCTTTTTCCATGATAATTATGGATAAAATTATTTAAGCTAAAAGATTACTCGAAAATGTTTTTGGAAATTTCAAATTCTCAGATAACTACATTTCATTATACATGATTTATAAATAAAATGCGAGTATTTTCATCAGGGCACTTCTTGTCAAAAAATGATATAATAACAACATAATTTCCTTGTAAGGTTTATGACACATCATTCAGTCCTCGCGGTGGGCATTAATAGCACAAAGGATGAAAAGATAAAAATTCAGAATAATCTTAAGCTAGATAGCATCCATTTAGACACAGCCTCGATAAAGGATGTTATGTTTAAATTAAAGGGCGGGAAATTGTCATCCTTGGTAGCTGGTAAAGATCCTTCCCAATATGATTATGTGTTGATTCAGTCTGGCTGGAGTACTACCCATTTAGCATACATGCTCCATCTATTCTTGGAATCGCAAAAAATTCCACATAACAAACCGACAGTTCAGAATACAAAGCTTTCCGATATATTCTTCTTGTCTTCTAAGGGGATTCCCATTCCAGATACCTTTTTTCAAAATGGCTGGTGTGTAAATGCAAGCAATGTAATCGAAATAGAGAATACTTGTAAGCTACCTTGCGTATACAAGACAGTTTTGGGTTCATTGGGCTCAAATGTTTTTCTAGTAAAAAGCAGGAAAGATATAGAAAAAACGATTCATAAAAATGGTAGATACATTTTTCAGGAATATATACCCAATGATTTTGATTATAGAGTTGTTGTAGCAAACAACACAGCTACATCTGTGTGTAAGAGAACAAGGGTGAAAGACGAATTTAGAAATAATGTAGCTTTGGGTGCTACTGAAGAATTTATTTCTGTTGAGAATACACCGAAGAAAGTTATAGATATTGCAGTAGGGGCTTCTCAGGCCCTTCAATTGAACTGGTCTGGAGTTGATGTGGTTATGGATAAGCATACAGGTAAAACTTATGTCCTAGAGGTCAACAGGAGGCCCGGATTGACGGAGGAGTCTACCGAGATTACAGCTTTATATGGATATTTGAAAGGATTGGTTTTTAAGAAAAACAAATAGAATATTTTTTTCTTTATCATTATTAAAATAATTGTAGATCCTGCTACACACACCTATCTTCTCTTACGAAGAGAAGTAAGAAGGAATTTTCTATTCAATAATTCCCCCACCGACAACATAGTCACCATCATAGAATACCACTGACTGACCTTCTGTTATTGCTCTTTGAGGAGTATCAAATATCACCTCTACCTTATCTCCGCCTATTGGCTTCACCAAACATTCTGACTCTGTTGCAGAAGAGCGGATTTTCGCAGAGACTCTAATCTCTTTATCAAGACTATCAAACAATATCCAATTCAATTCTCTTGCTGAAAGAGTACTCCGCAATGTATCGGCATCATCTCCCAAAATTACAATATTCCTTTTTGTATCAATGTCTATGACAAACAATGGTTTGTTAGAACTAATACCTAATCCCTTCCTTTGTCCTATCGTATAGTTAAATACTCCCTTGTGCTCTCCAAGAATATTTCCCTGAGTATCGACAAAGATGCCACTAGGCATCTTCTTCTTTGTATTTCTTTGGATAAAGCCAACATAATCATCATCCTCGATAAAACATACCTCCTGACTATCCTCTTTGTCCGCCACAAAAAGATTATTCTGCTTGGCTATCTCCCTCACCTCTTCTTTCTGCATATCTCCAATTGGAAAGATTATTTTAGACAGTTGGTCTTGAGTAAGAGTATAGAGAAAATATGTTTGATCCTTCATTCCACTCTTTCCTTTTTTGAGAAGATATCTTCCATCCTTCTTCTCAATACGAGCGTAGTGCCCAGTTGCGATATGTTCAGCCCCTAGCTTCAATGCTTCAGCAAGAAGAGATTCGAACTTTACCTCCTTGTTACATACTACACAAGGATTAGGTGTTCTTCCTGCTAAATACTCATCTACAAAATATTTCACTACCTTCTCTCTAAATATATTTTTGAAATCAAATATATGGTATGGAATATCTAATTTTTTTGCTATCTTCTTAGAATCTTCTATGGATTTTTCTGTCTGATATATCTCCATAGTCCCCCCTATTACATCATATCCTTGTTGCTTTAAAAGAAGAGCTGATACAGAACTGTCTACACCTCCACTCATTGCAATAAACACTTTCATAATATGGAATTATACAATATTTGATGGTTAAGAAGGAAGTTTGGAAGATTGCATATTTTCTTATCGCAGGTGCTATAATAACCAAGCATCTATATGAAAAAAGAAAAAAACATATTTGAATTAGTATTTTTTATATACAAAAAATATTATGGAGAAACAAAATATAAATGGCAGATATGGGTTC
>CAZVQY010000048.1:0-2503 GCA_964629715.1 uncultured Candidatus Saccharibacteria bacterium | reverse complement strand
CATTTATTCTCCAGTAGTTTAACTACTTTACCCCTTTAATACTTAGCTTTATCTTTCCTTGATTATCAATTCCTACAATCTTCACCTTGATTGTCTCTCCCTCATTTACAAACTTTCTAACATCCTTTACAAACTCATCGGCCATTTCTGATACATGTAGAAGCCCTGCGACATTAGGAGAAATATCAACGAATGCTCCATATGGCATAATGGAAGCAACCTTTCCCTCATAAGTCTGTCCAACTTCAGGGACAAAGTTATACACATTAATTGCTTTAGAGGCCTGCTCAATAGATTCCTCAGATGAGCTATAGATATTAACTGTACCATCTTCCTCTATCTCAATCTCTGCTCCCGTTCTCTCTGAAAGTTCTCGAATATTCTTTCCTCCTGGTCCGATAATCTCACCAATCTTATCTGTAGGAACCTTTATCTGTACAACTCTTGGAGCATACTTAGACATTTCAGTTCTAGGCTCTGCAATTGCTTCCTTTATCTTTTCAATGACCTTGATTCTTGCTTCTTTTGATTGTGCAAATGTCTGTCTTACAATTTCCATACTCAAACCCTTTGTCTTTGTATCCATCTGTACTGCTGTAATTCCAGATAGTGTACCAGTAATCTTGAAATCCATATCTCCGTAGAAATCCTCAACTCCTTGCATATCTGTGAGGACTTTGAACTCATTACTCTCCCCTGTCACTAAACCACATGCAATACCACCTACAATATCTTTAGTTGGAACTCCTGCTGCCATCAATGCCATTGAAGAACCACAAGCAGATGCCATCGAACTAGAACCGTTCTCTCCTTGAATTTCACTCATAACTAACATTGTGTACGGGAAATCAGCTTCTGAAGGGATAACAGGCCAAAGTGCTTTTTCTGCAAGCATACCATGCCCTATTGCTCTCCTGCTTGGAGATAATCGGACTCTATCAGCATCCCCATATGCAAATGGAAGATCATTGTAGAAGTGCATATATCTCTGCTCCCTCTCTCCCTCCATATCATCAACAAGCCTTACATCTTTAAGACTCCCTAATGTTGCAATAGTTAATGTCTGAGTAACTCCCCTAGTGAAGAGTGCTGAGCCATGAACTCTTGGTAACAGATCAACCTCTGTCGCCATTTCTCTAATCTCATCAATACCTCTTCCATCAACTCTCTTATTCTCTTCCAACACGGTCTTCCTAAGCATCTTTTTCTGGAGAATCTCATATGCTTCATCCATTGTAGACTTAGAGAATTTCCCTTCTAATGCTTTATATACTCCCTCTTTTGTTTCCCCGTGAACTTTAGAATCTCCGAGTTCCAGCACCTCTCTAATCTTCTCATCCCCTAACACCTCGTGGACTGCATCAACTGCACCAACGGGTGTCTCAAATGAAATATATGTCTTCTCTTTCGGTGCTAGCTTCTTGACGAATTCTTCCTGTGGGGAGATCCATTTCTTCATCAATTCTAAAGACATCTCCATTCCCTCAAGGATTTTCTCTTCGGGGACAACATATGCACCAGCATCAATCATAGTGAAAGTTTTACCATCCCCTGCTACAACATAGTTCAACTTACTCTCTTCTGAAGTCCAATCCATTGCCCTATGCAAAGTCACAATGTTCTCACCATCTAAGCCCAGCCTAACTGCACCAATTGGGCCTTCAAATGGAGCTTGTGAATTCAACAATGCCACTGAAACAGCATTAATTGCTAAAAGAGCAGGATCATTCTCTTCGTCATATGAGACGACTGTTACAATAACACTTACTTCATCTTTATAGTCATGAGGAAATCTAGGTCTAATAGCCCTATCTATCATCCTTGCTTTTAGGATTGCATCATCACTTGGGAATCTCTCCCTCTTCACAAATCTCGAACCACTAATTTTACCTGAAGCATAGAACTTTTCTATGTATTCTACTGAAAGAGGAAAGTAGTCAAATTCCCCAGTTGATTGTTTTGTATTTACATTAACTGTAATTACGGTATCTCCCATTCTAGCAAGAATAGAAGACTGAGATTTCAATGCAAGCTTTCCTGTTTCAAAAGAACACTTTTTTCCATCTATCTCAAATTCATGTTTAATTTCGTTAAACAACATAATAAATAAATAATAATTTATATACAAAAATAAATAGTCAAACAGACTACTATATTCTAATTGGAAAGTTTTTACAAAGGAAGAGGCAAAGAAAAAACTAAATCTTTAGCTTCTTTACTAGAGTATCATGTCTTTCTTTTTCATTTTCCTTTAGGTACTGAAGAAGTCTTCTCCTCTTACCTACTATCTGAAGCAAGCCTCTTCTTGAGTGGTTGTCTTTTTTATGTACCTTAAGATGCTCTGTGAGTTCCTCAATCTGCTTAGTTAAAAGCGCGACTTGAACCTCAGGCGAACCCGTATCACCCTTATGAAGTGCAAACTTAATTACAACTTGTTCTTTTTCTTCTTTATTTAATGCCATATATATTTACAGATTAGCACTATATATTATTAATTACAAGC
>CAZVQY010000047.1:0-2541 GCA_964629715.1 uncultured Candidatus Saccharibacteria bacterium | reverse complement strand
TTCTCAAACATCTCCTCTGCCTCCTTCTTATTACCCCTTCCTAAATGTTTTGTACCATACTCCATTAATCTATAACTAGATGCCAACAAATGCTTAGAAATACACCAAACCTCACCCTCATATTTCTTGATAATCTTTTTTAATAGTTCCTTACGCATCTCCCTAACCTCACCAAGAAGGTCATAATATACGGTATTCTCTGTCTTCGCACCACTAAAGAACAAATGCTCCTCAATTGAGATAAGGTTCATAATTGCAATTGACAAATCCTCATCAGCAGACAAATCCAACTTCTGATCCTTCTTCAAATTATCATACTTCTCTACTAAATCATTCACATCTTTCATATCAATATCATTTTTCTTCTTAGGCATAATCAAAAAAATATTATTTTAACTCTACAGACACCCCCTAGTATACTATGAAATACAAAAGAATTGTAGCTAAAAGTAATCCTCCTAACGGGAGCACCACTTTCTGATATGGGAAGTACACCTTCTCCTTATTCCTTTTGGTGAGGAAAAAATGTAGTCTCCCCATTGAAAAAAACACAACACTACCAATAATAATACCCAGCAAAATCTTGTCCATACCTGCCAACACATTAAGTGGGTGACCAATTGTCCCGTTCAACCTCAAGGGGATTATTGCTAGTGCATACATAACAAGAAAGATTCCAATCGTCAAATACAATTCATTATCCTTCTTAATTATTTTCTTCTTTCTCAACCACTCGATTAACCACATACTACTAGAAACCAACAACCCACCAATCCACACTCCCACAATTGAATCATCAATACCTAAAGATCTAGAAAAACCAACACCTGCCCCCACAGCCACAGTACAGAGGGGACAGATGGCATGAACTGGAGTAGCTGCAACAAGAGGAAGCAACAGAAGAGAAGCAATAATGGATGCTTCTCTACCCTTCTTAGTCTTCACAAAATATCCAAAAATAGGAAGAAACACCAAAAATCCTGCTACTATCAATATCAACTTCTCTGTATTCATTTTTCCTTCAGACTTATCCTCCACAGGCATTGGCTCTGGCTCCTCCTTTACCTCGCTACTTCCCGCCATATTTCTCAGTTTTGACATAATCGCATCAACCCCTTGATAGCATTTACCTTCAACAAACAGCATTGGGATTCCAGCTCTTTCCATGTCTATCTTACAAACCTGAGCTTTTTCTTTAAACAGATCTACATTCTTTGTTTCCTTCTGTATCTCAATCTCTTTCAGCTCCAACCTATCCCTCAACTCTTCATTCTCTAACTTCTCTCTCACTGCATGACAATATGGACAATTCACTCCCCAAAAAAGTATCGCCTCCTCTTGCGCATGTGCTTGTTTAAGGCCAGAGAAAAGGAAAAGGGAGAAAAATATTGTAAGGATTATTTTTTTCATAATATTAAATCACTATTTAAAATATCTAAACATTCTACCATATCTCTATTGCAAAAAGAGATGAGAATGCTAAACTGAAGTATCTAAATTTATGCTCCCAGTTTATGGAAAACAAGTTACAATCACAAAAACAACTAGCAAGAGAGCAGACAACTTGGCAACCAATGAACTCTAGAGAAACAAAGAGCCAAAAACAAAAAGGAAGCTCCCTGCTCTTCTATATTAATATTCTCCTCCTGCTGATTGTCTTAGGACTAGGAATATATATTCTTAGGGAGGAAGGATATTTTAAACAGAAGCAGGAGGAGAAGGAGGAGGAAGTAGCGAGAGATGATAATATAGAAATTGAGGAGGCAGGAAATACGATATTTACAGGAAAATATTTAAAGGCATCCCTCCCAAATGGATGGGGAATTAGGGAATACGAGGATGGAGAAGAGAACGAAATGATTCCCGAAGGGGTAGATTTTAGCGGACTAACTGGGATTGAAATATCCAACAGGGATAAAAGCATCATGAGGTTAGAGATGCTCGATGGAGTTGGAAGTGTAGGCTGTGGCGCCATTGTGCTTTTCAAAGATTCTCCAGAAAATTTTGAAGAGGAAATGAAAGCATCCAACAAAGTCATTGGCTTAGAAGGCAAAGTCATTGACTATACCAATACGGAATATTCTGAAACAATTTTGTTTGGGATGAAGGTAAGAAGAGTTGAGAAAAGAGTATTCTATGACACAGAGGCGAAGACAGAGGCTTTTGAGGCTCAATGTGAGGGGAGCTGGATTGTACTAGACAAGCTTGATGCAATATCGCCAACATCTCTTTTTCAGCTAACCATTTCACAAGATGCAACTGCTGAGGAATTAAGTATGTTAGATTCAATCCTAAAAGAATTAGAGCTGAAATAGTAAAATTTTTCCATTGATAAGGCATAATGCCATTGACACGCCTAGAATACATTTGTATATTTAATATGTATTTAAATTAATTAATTTATTTTTCTATGAATAGAAAAAGATACGAGGCATTCTCTCTTATTGAGATCCTAGTAGTGGTAGCATTGATCATCATCCTCGCTACTATTACAATTGTTGCTATCAACCCTGGAAAGAACTTCAGGGACACAAGAGATGC
>CAZVQY010000046.1:0-2843 GCA_964629715.1 uncultured Candidatus Saccharibacteria bacterium | reverse complement strand
ATAATTTATTTATGTAATATTTCTTAGTTTGAGTAGGGTTTTTTCTTTTAAATACGCTTAGCCTCCCAAAAAGTAACTTGTCCTATCTTTGTATTAGGATAAATCTTCACTGGTAATACACAATGAAGTGTAAGCGTGGCTTTTTGTATAGAGCCTAAATCAATCAAATCAGCTGTTATGTTCACAAAAATCCCAAGCCTCCCTGTAGAAGACCGACCTTTAATAATTGGTACAAAATAATCACTACCAATTTTCTCCTGCGTTTTTCCAATGTATATCTTTTTTGGACTCAATATCAAACCACTCGCAGGTATTTTTATTTCCTCGAGAGGATTTTCTTCTGTAGGATCTAAAACATCCTTCTTGTATGTGTACAATGTGTTTTCAATATGAAAATCATAAGAATTAGTCTCTATGTCAGAAACCTTAAAGGGTTCTATGATAATCCTTCCTTTCTCAACCTCTTTTTGTATTTCGCTACCAGTTAATATCATTTTTTGTCTTGATTATATAATTGGCTAGGGTATGGATCATTCTGTGTTGCATAGAATTCGACTTTTTGTATGTCAATATCTCCTTTGGGTATCCAGAAAGACACCTGTCCTATCTCCATATTAGGATATATTCTTAATCTTTGCACGACCTTTATCTCCAAAGTCCATCTATGAGCTTTACCTAGTTGTCCCAAATCTGCTGTAATTTGAAGAAACATTCCTAATTTAGCCATAGTGTTCCTTCCAGTGAGGGATGTAACGAACTTCTCACTACCAATCATCTCTACCGTTGTTCCAAGATATAATTTATTTGGTTCTAATATCAGTCCTCTCTCTTTGATTACTAACTCCTTTATTTTTATCTTCTTTCTCTTGTCTCCTACTTCAAGAATCTGCACTAACTTAGGGGCAAGATGATATATATAGCTGGTTGGCTTCAAGCACTTCTGTTCAAATGGATCTATCGTAATATTTCCATTCTTAACTTCTGTCTCAATTGCTTTGGCAGTTAGTATCATAAAATCATTATATATATTCTCTGTGATAGTGTAAAATAATTGAATGAAAGAGATAACTTTTGGGACATCGTTTTCCCCAGAATATGCAGAGTATATTGGTGATAAAGATCCTCTAGAAACCTTGCGAACCATTCGGAGGGAGTTGAATATTCAGGATTTTCGCTTAGGTCTAAGGTGGAATACTGTGGAAAAGGAAAAGAAGGTGAGCTTAGCTTATTATGAAAAGTATCTAGATTATCTTCTCAATAAGGGGTGTAAGATTTGTATTAATATTGGTCCCATCAAGGTGATGAGGTGGCCCGAGGAACATATCCCTTCATATATTGATGTGAAAAAGAGAAGTATTGTCAAGAATGATTCTGATATTGCGAAGTATGCCATTGAATATTTGTTTAAACTGCTCGAACTTTTAAAGAGGAACTATGGAGAAGCACTAAGTTCCTCTAGCCAAGTGTCTTTTCAGATTGAAAACGAGTGCTATAACAGATTCGGACACAAAAGATTGTTAATGTCGGACGAATATTTGTTAGAAGTGGTAAAAATTCTCAATTCCTATTATCCTCAGAATAATCTAATGATGGATAGTGCGGCAAGAAAAGATCTAAGAAGGATTCTTCATTTTTTTAAGATAGTAACTAACAGTAATTTATACTCATGGGAGCAACTTAGAGTTGGATTAAATTACTATTCTATGATTCCAGAGACATTACCATTTAGCAAAAGGATAGAGGCTCTGACTTTTTTTCTTCCTTGGAGCATGCCTCTGTGTAGGTTAAAATCCTTACAAAAGAAGTATGATTTTGGCTTAGAAATTTCTGAGGCACAATTTGAACCTTGGGGTGTCCAAACGGAACCAGGGAATTCTCTTTCTGAATTAGAATACATACTAAAAAATGTTGTTAAAATTTTTCCTGAGAACTACTCTCCTAAGCTTGTTAGATTATGGGGAACAGAAGAATTTGCGTTAAAGATGAAGGAGTGCAAACTAACTGTTGAGCATGAGAATATCTTAAAAAGGATTCTATCCTAGCATGCTTCAATTTCTAGAAGTTTCTTTTTAATTTCAACTCCACCTCTATACCCCACCAAGGCTCCAGTAGTTGAAATTACTCTGTGACATGGAATTATTATGGGTAGAGGATTCCTGTTACATACCATCCCGACAGCTCTGTATGACTTGGGGTTGTTTACCTTCTTCGCGATATCTTTGTATGTGGTAGTTTGACCATATGGAATTTTCTTGAGAATGTCCATTATTCTTGAGAAGAAGGATGAAGCGGATGTGTAATATGTATCTAAATCAAATGTCTTTCTTTTTCTGTCCAAATATTCTCCTATCTGTTTGATAGCTTCCTTTTTTAATGGGGTCTCCTCTTCAGTCCATGAGGGGTCATATCTTTCTCCTTCAAAGAGAACAGCTATGATTTTTGAGTCTCTCTCTGCTATTCCAATCTTCCCAATCTTAGTATCATAGAAAAATACTGTTATCATAATACATTATACCATCTTCCCATATTAAATGCCTGAGGGGTATATTCGGTCTGTCCTTAAAGATTGTTGATTTATACAGGTCTTTCGATTAAAATGAAGAATCATATTACTTTTACATCTATGGAAGAGAAGAAAATTACAACAAGAGAAAAAGATTTCTCACAATGGTATCTTGATATAATTAGGGTAGCAGATCTTGTTGAGCATGGTCCCATAAGAGGAACTATGATAATTAAACCATATGGCTATGCAATCTGGGAAAATATCCAAAAAGAATTTGACAAGAGGATAAAGGCGACAGGTGTAGAGAATGCATACTTCCCAATCTTCATCCCAAATG
>CAZVQY010000045.1:0-3411 GCA_964629715.1 uncultured Candidatus Saccharibacteria bacterium | reverse complement strand
TATTGTATGCTCTAAATCCACAAGATACATCTCTAAACTTCTTCCCACTAACCAAGGATATTAACCTAGACATCTGTCTATTCCCCCAATATTTTGTGGTGGGCATATTCTCTGGAATGCCATTATGGAACCTATTTCCTGTAACCATATCAGCCTCGTTCCTAAGTATCGGCTGAATGATATCTGGTATCTGTTGACTATTAAACTGTCTGTCCGAGTCTATACTTACAAGTATGTCTATCTTATTATCCAATGCATATCCCACTGCACTATGAAATGCACTCCCCACACCTCTGTTTGTTCCATGACTTATTACATCTGCACCATTCTTTTTTGCAATTTCAACTGTCCTATCTGTACTCCCATCATCTACAACCAATACCTTAATTGAATCAATCCCATCTATCCTCTCAGGCAGGTCTTTGATTACCCCACCTATACCTTCTTCTTCATTAAGGGCAGGCATGTATATTAGTAGTTTCATAGAAATAGGAAAAATTAATTTATCTCCCAATGCCTCTGTAAATCACTTTGCCTTTCTCCAATCTCTCCTTGTCCAACCGATTCACTCCATCAATCACAACCCTTATATTCTTCCTCTTAAGTATTTCCCCCGTCAAATCCCCAAAAGCATCATGATACGTACCAAGTATAACAGCATCAACACTTTCTGACAAATCCTCGAGTGTGTTAACATCAGACATATCTTTAATATACGGATCATATGATATTACATCAGCCCCCATCTTCTTAAGAATATCTAAAATCTCCAAACATGGGCTCTCTCTCAAATCTGCAACATTTGCTTTATAGCTTAAACCTAATAATCCAACCTTTGTACCCTTTACTGACTTCTCAATCTCATTTAGACCTTCTTGCAATCTTGAAACGGTATACTCAGGCATACTATTGTTCACATCTCTTGCCATCTTCAAGAACCTATGATCAAAACCTGACTCCTGTGCTCGTTTGATTAAGTAGTATGGATCAACTGCTATACAGTGTCCTCCAACTCCTCTACCTGGCCAATGAACCATAAAAGAGAAAGGTTTGCTTGATGCTCCCTTCAATGTTTCAACCAAATCAATCCCCATTGCATCAAAGGACTTAGCTAACTCATTCACATATGCAATATTTATATCTCTAAAAGCATTCTCAACAATCTTTGTAGACTCAGCAATCCTTATCGATGAAACCTCATTTATCTGTGCATCCAAGAAAGTTCTGTAGAAATCGGCTATCTCTTTAGTTTTCTTAATATTTAGACTTCCTATATTCCTTGGTATATTGTATACATTCCATTTAGCATCTCCTGGATTAATTCTTTCGGGACACATAGCAACATTAAAATCCTTGCCTGCAACTAACTTACTTCCCTTCTCTAAAACAGGAATAAGTATCTCCTCACAAGTTCCTGGATTAACTGTGGATTCTAAAACAACAGTAGCTCCTTTTTGAAGATATCTTGAAATTGTTTCTCCTGCACTAGTGACAGGACCATAATCTGGAGTGTAGTCATCAAGAACAGGAGTTGGTACACAGATTATGAAAATGTCTGTATCCTTAAGTTCTCCTTTATCCGTTGTAGCATGAAGATTAAGTTTCTTAAGCTCTTTTTGTGCAATATCATCTGTGATTGGACTATCCTTAGCCAATATTCTACTTACCTGCTTCTCACTAATATCGAAACCCACTACATCATATTTTCCACTTTTCTCTATCGCTAAAGCCAAAGGAAGCCCTACATATCCCAGTCCAATTATCGATACTTTTTTCATATTGCTTTTAACAAAATTACCATGGTAATTATATTTCAAAAAAAGAAACTATACAAACCAATCAGGAGTAACGGAGAAGAAAAAGAAAGGAATAGAACCAAGAAGAAATACTGTAAGGAGGAATATGAATAGTATCTTTCTAATAGTATCTTTCTTTATTAATGAGAGGTACTTTACAAGAAGAATATAATATATTGGAATAACTGGAAAAATGTATCTTCCCTGATGACCAAAAGTGATACCATTCTTGTTTAGATATGTCATATAGTTTTGAACAAAAGCAAGAATACAGGTATAGAAAAAAAGGATAATTAGAAGATACAGATCTATGTCTTTTTTCTCTTTCCATTTCTTCAAAAATAGAAATGCCAAAGATAGGGGAAATATTGTATAGGCCAAATGAAGCTGATATGGCATATACAAATTCTTATGACCCATAATCCCATAGATTTTCTGTTGCATTATTCTACACCACCACAAAAAGTATCTTAATGGGCTTGTCTCCCATGAGAAAGCTTTCCCAAACCACTCCTTACTAAACATCGCTATCCCTGCAGATGGGAAATTCTTCTCTCTTACATATAACGGACTTTTCATACAACTCTCTTCACTTAACACCTTTGTACATGAAGGAGTTATATCACTATATTGTAATACGTTTCTTCCATAAAGAAGCAGTACTGGTATAACAAAAAGTACTGCAATCCCTATGTGTAGCCAAATATCCTTTCTTCCGAAATTATATTTCGGCTTTTTCTTTATTAATACATACAAAACTAGAAGGAATTCAATAAAGACAAGAGGAAACATAGTAAATTTTGTAAGAGCTCCTAAACAGGAAACCACTATCCAAAGAGAAATGTTCTTTGTATCGATTGGTTTTTTAAATATCTTTACAACAAAGTATATGGAAAGAACAGCAAACAGATTAACTAGATTATCGTAGTTCATCATTCCAGAGAGAAACTGGAACATAAGGGTGTTTGCTAATAGTACCATCGGTATTGTTTGATACTGTCTCTTTTTGATAATCTCTTTTGAAAGAAGATATGTCACTAAAAGCGTAGCAACTGAGTAGAGAACGCTAAAGATACGAAGAAGATGTAGTTCATTTATGTTAAGGGCATTCAGATTAAGAATTCTTCCGTTTATCCAATAGTAGAGGACATTGGAAGTTGAAATACTCCCGAACTGGTATGTCTCTTCACTATCCTCAGGTAGAAGAAGACTCTCTGAATATTTTTGGGAGACATGATAATGGTGTGGTTCATCAGGCGATATTGCCTCACGAATATTAATTGCCAAGTAAAGAGCGAAAAGTGAGAATATTATTAGTTGGACGACTATGATTATCTTATTAATCTTCTTCCACTTAATTTTATTCTCTTTGCTCGCCATTTTCTCAAATATTAATTTATTCTAATCCTAAAATCTTCATGCGCATAAGACAAATTATCATTATAAAAAGGATCTCTACCACCCATAGATTCAATATACTGTGGCCATTTTTTCCTTAACTTCTGTGCATTTACTGTATCATCTTCCAATTTTTCTTTATTCTTCCTGTCAAACCTAGTAACAGATTCATAATGTACTAATTCTGTATAAGGAGTATACACATTATACAACCCTC
>CAZVQY010000044.1:0-3465 GCA_964629715.1 uncultured Candidatus Saccharibacteria bacterium | reverse complement strand
CATGAGGTTATACAATTGGCATTAAGCCAAAATACTTTTTAAGTATGTATAACCTCATGTAAATCCCTCACCATATACAAATCATCTCTCTTGTATCCTAATTTTTTGTAATACTCTCTTGTCCCAATTGCCGAAATCACAGATATTTTTTTAAATCCTTTCTTCTTTGAAATATTCTCTGCTAATGAAACTAATTCTTTCCCTAACCCCATATGTTGAGCCTCTCCCTCCTTACTCTCTTTGTCTATACCTACAACCTTCCCATAAACATGTACCTCTCTAATAATGGAACAGTTTTTTAATTCTTCAAGTTTATGTTTCTTGCTTAAAGTCTTCTTTGGTAAAAAGAGTCTCAAAAATCCACAAATCTTATCACTCTTCTTTGTCCTGTATGAGATGAAGATATCTGTCCCAACTGTACTCTTATACTCAATCTTCTCTAATCTAATATCTTTCTTTGTAATCTCCTCTCCCTTTATCTCCCTACTTCTAATGTCTTGAGGCTCAATTCCCTTTTTTCTTAAATGGTCCTCTACAATTTGTCTTAGGTTTGTTTTCTTGTTCCCAGCAGCAATTTCATCGGAAGGTATATCCCTAATTACTCTAGATAGTCTGCAATATCTAGGTGTAGAAGCAATACATTCCCCGACAACTTCTACTAATGTTCTCTCATCATATGGCTGGTATTTCCCCTGCCTGTATAGATCATACAATTCAGTATTTGGAATAACGGAGGTAGGATAGATTTTCATCTCATCAGGTTGAAATGGAGGAGTGAAGAGTTCCTTGTATCCTTCCACATCTTCTTTTGGAGTAGAAAGATAGAGATTAGGCATCCAATGGCCATGAATCTTAAATCCAAACATTCTGAGAAGTTCAAATGCCTTTTCAATATCCTCTCTTCCTCTTCCTGTCTCATTCGCCATTAGTACCTTATCTGAGAGGGATTGAATTCCAATCTGTATTTTTGTACCACCCAACCCTCTTAAATACACCAACTCTCCCCAAGAAATGAAATCAGCTCTCGTCTCAATAACCAATCCCACATTCCTGCAATATGCGGTTTCATTCCTTATCTGTTCTTTCTCTAATGCTTCCCATTCAGTATTTTCTAATGCATACTTTCTTGGTTCTACATATTTCTTAGTACTCCTCTTCATTTTGTTCATAGCTCTAAAACACTCCTTCACAAACCATATTTTATAATTACCATCATAAGCAGAAAATGTACCACCAAGGATAATAAGTTCCACTTTCTCGATATTGTGTCCTACATTCTTTAGAGCTATCAGTCGATTAAGAACCTGTGCATATGGGTCAAACATCATTTTAAGGGCTCTTTGTGAACCTGGTTCGGAGGCGATATAGCTTTTGGGCATTTGTTTATCATTTGGACAAAAAATACAATTTCCTGGGCAGTAGTAGGGCATTGTCATAACTGTAATAACAGCAACGCCAGAATCACTTCTTGTTGGTTTAAGTCTAATTCTTTTCTCAATGATATCCTTTTGTTTATTACTTAATGAATCTTGAATCTTTTTAGAATTAAATAATTTCACTAACACATCGTTCCTATACATCAATCCCTCATCCTTTTTATAACTCCTGAGAATCTTATTGAGAGAGTTTTCTTCCCACCTTTCTTGAGAAGCAATCTCTAAAAAAATCTCTTTTGTCCTGTCTGTCTTTTTCATAATATTTTTGATATTCTATATTATCTAATAATTTATCTATTCTTTCCAGATGAAGAAATCAAAAATAACACTAGAGAGGACACTTGTTTTAGTTAAACCAGATGTATTACAGAGGCAATTAGTTGGAGAAATACTTTCTAGGTTTGAGAGAAAAGGGGTGAAGTTAATTGCAATGAAGATGTTAAATGCGACTAAGGAGCAGGTAGGGGAGCATTATGAGGGCAAAGAAGCATATCTAATTGAAACAGGAGAGAAGGCAAAGAAAGGTGCTATCGCAAGAGGAGAGGATGTGTCTAATTGGAATTCACTTGAAAAAGGAAAACAGATTAGAGAGAGGAATATTAACTACCTCACATGTGGCCCTATTATTGCGATAATATTCGAGGGATTTGGGGTTATTTCTCAGGTTAGGAAGATTCTGGGTAGTACCAGTCCTGCAGATGGAGATATAGGTACAATTCGTGATGATTATTCCTTAGATACATATGCGCTTGCTGATTCTATTGATAGATCGACTATGACTATGTTGCATGCTTCCGATTCAGTAGAGAGTGCAGAAAGAGAATGGAAGATATGGTTTAGGGAGTCTGAGATATGCAATGATTATGAAACAGGGGTTGAGAAAATTTTCTATGATAGTGAGTGGAGCAAGAGAAGAAATTAGAGTCTCAATATCTCATCAATTTCTTCTTTCCTCTTAAGAATATCGTGGGTATTCTTAGGTAGGTTTTTTAAGAAGTTCTCCAATTCAATGAAATCTTTCCTCATACTATCCTTTAGATTTGGATTGTATAAGGCGGCTGCAGGATGATACATTGCAAATATTGGTATCCCCGTTGAATGCTTAAAGGATTTCCCATGATCAACGGATATCCTTGCTTCTGGGACAAATCTTCCTAATGCATGCCTTCCTAGCGTTACTATTATCGTAGGCCGTACAAAAAGCAACTCCGCATTTAACCATACTCTGCAAGCATCTTTTTCCTCTTCTTGGGGTTCTCTGTTTGAAGGTGGTCTGTATTTCACAATATTTGTTACATATACCTCTTCTCTTCTGTGTTGGATGCTTGCTAATAGCTCATCTAGGAATTTCCCAGCAGCACCAACAAATGGTCTCCCTTGCATATCTTCATTTCTTCCAGGAGCTTCTCCTATGAAGAGTATACCCGATGATGGGGGATATATTTCATAAACAGCTTGGGTTGCAGTTTTTTTTAGTTCACAGTTGTTATGTACTGCATAGTATTCATGGAGCTCTTTGAGTGTTTTGAAGTCAGATTTCATATTTAGTAATTATACAGATTTAATTGCTAGGGTGCTAGAAGGACCTATAGAGTTATGCTATAATTAGGACAGTATGAAGCAACAGCTTCTACAAAAAATAGAACTTTAAAAGGAGAATACCATGAAAGCAAGGTTAGTTAGCACGGAGGAGTTGAAATCAACTCCTCAGCTATACTCTGGAAAGAGGATAGAGGTGGGGGATCGATGTCGGTGTATCAAGAACTCGAGGAAGATCTTCGTTCCCTCATTGAACATATCAGTCCGTGTGTTGGAAATTATGTCTTCCCAAGGGGATGAGATAACAATCTGGGTTCCTTCTGAGAGGCGCTGTCGGAATGTCTATCGAATGGAGAAATTCATTGGGACCTGGCTAAGTCCAAACATACTCCTTTTAGAATGAAATGTTAACCCGAAAGAACTTCGGAATAAGACATAATTTATTTATGTAATATTTCTTAGTTTGAGTAGGGTTTTTTCTTTTAAATAC
>CAZVQY010000043.1:0-3657 GCA_964629715.1 uncultured Candidatus Saccharibacteria bacterium | reverse complement strand
AGATGAGTATGGCAATCTTTGTCATTGGATCCCCCAAAAGGATGGTAGTTACAAAAAAGTCTTAATTGGAGAAAGTACAGATTCTATACAGGGTCTTCAAGTAATGCCTGATGGAAGTATATTTACAAAAGATTCTTATGGTTATCTTTGTCGCTGGATTCCACAAGAGAATGGTAGTTACGAAGAGGTTTTAATTGGAACAAGTGGAAATTCTATATCCCTTCTTCAAGTAACCCCCGACGGAAGTATATTTACCGGAGATGAGTATGGCAATCTTTGTCATTGGATCCCCCAAAAGGATGGTAGTTACAAAAAAGTCTTAATTGGAGAAAGTACAGATTCTATACAGGGTCTTCAAGTAATGCCTGATGGAAGTATATTTACAAAAGATTCTTATGGTTATCTTTGTCGCTGGATTCCACAATAAAATTAATTAAAAACACTTAATCCTAGATCTTTGGTCTTAGGGAAGCGAATTATCCCTACGACCTATTGAACTAATTTCGCTCCCTCAATACTTTTGTTGAGGAATTTTAAATTGGTAATGCTAGTGCATTACCGTAATCAGAAATAACCAACTGCTTTATATATCAATATGGCACAAGAGGGAGGAGCAAGTTGTATCCGATAGAAGAAACTCTAGGGTCTAGAATGGTGTAAGGGTTGATTTCGAAGGGAAAAGAGTCCGGCGGCCCCGTGTTACATATGGGTGCTTAGTGCACCGTGCCTTGCTGTCTACTTGAGTGCCAAATGTAACATGCGAAGGGTATAGCGTCTCCTTGAGTATCTTCTCTCAAAGAGAAAGAGTCGTATCTGTATAATACTTTGGGTGTAAATCTCGAGTATGCTTTTAGATTAATGAAAGATGCTGTTCAATAGATTTGAACAATGCTGGGTGTAGATGGTGTATGATATAATTAAAATGAATAAATTTGTTAAATTCTCTTCAAAATGGAAGAAGAAAACTATCGGTCTGTCTGTATCGAGGGAGGGGATCTAGTTGGTAAGGGTGATGCCACCAATAGTCTCAAAAATGAATTAGATGACTTGGGTATAGACTACACTTTCTCTTCATTCCCCATATATGCTACTCCAATAGGTACAACCATCCGAAAACTGTTGAAAGAAGGTATTCCCAATGATGCTATGGATGAAGAAGCAGACCTTCAAATGAGAATGGCCTTGTTTGCAATGAACAGGCTTGAGTTTATGGAAATCCTTCTGGGTGATGAAAAATACAAGGATACACTACTGGTATTTGACAGAAGTCCTTTTAGTAATGCAGTAACGATAGGGTATGGAATGACACAGAATAGTCCTAAAGATATGAAAAAATATATAGATGTAGCACTAGATTATGACTCATTCATGATATCTACCCTCGGTTTGCATAGATGTGTTGTGCAACTGGAAAGGAAATGGGAGGGTGTAAGAAGTGTGGAGTCGGATAATTATGAAAGCGAGGATGTGCAGGAAAAGTGTATAGATGTGTACAATGTATTCAAGAAGAGCATTGGGGAGGGATGGCATGAGGTTACAACTAAGATAGGTCCCGAGTGGGTAGATAGAGAAGAAATTAAAGGGCAGATTCTGGGCATACTGTTAAATGCATATGGAGACATGGGCAATATACGCAGGGAAAGACGGTTTTCAGTTGGTTTTAAACAAATAGTCAACAGAATCTACCCCAAGGCTATGTATGATAGGAAGGTGTATACAGAGTATGAAGAGGGCGTAAGCAAGAATATTAAAGATCAGATGTACTCTAATGCTGTGATACTAGGGAAAGAAACTGCTGAGAGTTGCTTGTCAGTCAGGATATCTAATCCCATGATCCAGGAAGAGTTTAGAAGGTTGATTGGTATTACTCCAGAAACGCTGAGTGTAATAGAGTATTTCATGGGTTCTAAGTTTAGGTATAAGTTGGAGAGGGGGATAGGGCTATGAAAAGAAAGGAGTTAGCAGGTGTATTATTATCCGAAGTAGAAAAACTCTTCCCAGAAGCGACTACAGAGCTTGTTAATTGGAAGGATGATTTCCAATTTTTGGTTTGCATTATCCTTTCTGCTCAAACAACAGATGTACAGGTGAACAAGGTTACAGGAAGGTTGTTTAAAAAATACCCAAATGCAAAAAAGTTGGCTAGTGCCAAACAAGAAGATTTGGAGAATACCCTGGGGGGTATCAACTATTTTAGAACTAAGTCTAAGCATATAAAAAGCATGGCCAAGATTTTGGATGAGGTGTATGAAGGGCAGCCCCCTAGGATGCTCAAGAAGCTAGTTGAATTACCTGGGGTGGGCTACAAGACCGCAAATGTTTTTTTGAATGATAGATACAGAGCCAATGAAGGGATTGCAGTAGACACACACGTTTTAAGAGTAGCAAGGGCATATGGTTTAACAGAGAATACTAACCCGACTAAAGTATCACATGATTTGGAAAAAATATATCCTAAAAGGGATTGGTACAAGGTTAATTCGACTTTTGTATTGTATGGGAGATATATTCTTAAGGCAAAGAAGCCTGATATGTATAGGGTTGTATTGAAGGAATATTTGGTCTAGAGATATATCACTTAGATTTTCTTTTCCTTTTTGCATATAGTGAAAAAACTGGTATACTGGTTAAGGCGTAATTAATATTTCAATAGTAATATAATGGGGGAACTTAATACTGGTGGTGGAAATAATGATTTGCAGGATGATAACACAAAAGAAGAGAAGCTAATCGACACACAACCATTTGATGATAGGGGGAATATTCAAACACAAAATCTTAAACCGTTTCTAGATTCTGGATTGAGAGAGCATTTCCTACTCCAGAACAGGTATTCATTGGAAAATAATCCAAAATGTAGATTTTATGATGGAGGCTTGTTAAGCCATTCCAATGGAGATGCTAATTTTTTTAAAGTTTTCCCTAGAGTCCAAAAAAGGGGAGAGGAGATTCAGGATACATTCTCTGTAAAAGCTAGGTTTGAGTCTGGTGGGATGACGGTTTCTGCATCACTTATGAACCCTTACTTCAAAGTCGACTGGGCAGAAGGGATGAGAGATTCTAAAATTCAGAGAATTAATGGAGAGATGAGTAGGGATCCCAGATGGAAAGATAAACCTATAAGCCCAACAAAAGAACGTAAGGAGCTCAATACTGATTCGCTTTCATTCCGAGTATTCCATGGCAGAAATGAAATGTTATTTGTCTTTTCTTCCGTTATGGTTGTTGCTTCTACGAAGGAAGCAACGGAGCATTTGCGATTGGAAATTAAACAAAGAGCTGGGAATAACGAATATCCTACCTTGCAGCTCTTGGAGAATGTAGATAAGAATATTCTGTCTTTGGAAGAGTTTGATACTATTCGAAGAAGGTGTTGCTCTGCACTAGCTAATAGTGACTGGCATAAAAAGATAAAGTAGGTAAGCAGTACTATCGACAGCTTCTTCCCCATAATAATCCTTTGATACTTCTTTAATTTGTGGTATACTCGTTCCTGTTAGCAAATAATATTAGTTGTATGTCTATCTAGCTAGCAAGAAGACGTCACCAAAGGATAACCCTATGGCAGATATTAAGAGTGTTGCAAGAAAAGCAACAGAAAAAATTGATAACAAGGATCTGTATTTACAGATTGATAAATTCCTTTCAGATAAAGAG
>CAZVQY010000042.1:0-3676 GCA_964629715.1 uncultured Candidatus Saccharibacteria bacterium | reverse complement strand
AAGTAATAGCCGGTATTTCTTTATAGATAAAGAAATGACGAGAGGGATCCGTACGGGTCCCTCTCTGTTTACTATTTGAACAAAATCTATTAAACTATGTCTAGCCCATGGTAAAAAACTTCTTTATACCAACAGAACATAATAATGATAAGCCTTACTTGTTAAGGAAGATTGCTATTGTAGCATATTCGGTTCTTTTAATCCTTGTGAATACGATGGGAGGTTTCTTGGGTATAGAGCAGGCATATGCAAGTACCATAACTCCTGGAAATATAATCACATTAACAAATAAGGAGAGAAATGCTGGAGGTTTAAGTACGTTGGTGAATAATCCGAAGTTGGCATCTGCAGCATTAGCCAAAGCAAATGATATGTTGGAAAAAGGGTATTGGGATCATTTTGGTCCAAATGGAGAGACTCCCTGGCAATTCATAAGGGCTTCGGGATATGTATATGTATACGCAGGTGAAAATTTAGCAAAAGGATTCAGAACTTCAGAGGGTGTCGTGGAAGCATGGATGGCAAGTCCAACACACAGGGATAACATAATGAGCCGTAATTATAGGGACATAGGTATTGCAGTTGTCGAAGGTGAACTATTGGGGAAGCAAACGGTTTTGGTTGTCCAGATGTTTGGTAATCTAACGAGCTCGGTACAGGGTGCTACTGAGAGTGTCACTCCACCTAAAGTAGATTCTAAAACTCCATCAAGACCGAAGGTAGTTACAGGTAAAGATAAAGTTGTTACTCCAACAGAACAGGGAGAGATTCGAAGCATACAGATAACATCTCCAGAAAATGGAGTTACATATATGGACCCCAACCTTAATGTAAAAGGGCAAACGAGCAATATAGCAGGAGAGTATATTATTGATGTAATTGAAGGAGAGAAGGTTGTAGGAAGTACAAAATCAAATACAGCTACATGGGAAGTTGAGAAAGGAAGCGATTGGAGTGAAGGAGAGCACAAGATTATTGCAAATATTAATGGCTCGGAAGTAAAATCTTCTGAAGTTACCTTCGTACTGGATTCAACAGCTCCTACGGTGGATTTGGAATCAGTGATGGTCGAGGATGCTCAGAGTCAATATGTGTTGAAATTTAATATTTTGGGAGAGTGGGATATGATTAACATTGTGCTCGGTTCCGAAATATTGTTAGTACCTGCAATTAAAGGAGAGAGTTCAATAGTTGGTCAAATACCTAAAGATAAAGATATTACTTCGGTTTTTATTAACTTGGCTGATACTGCAGGAAACTCTTCAAGTCTGGATATCTCTGAATACTTCGTAGATAAAGAAGTAAAGGAAGCCAACTCAAGATTAATTCCAATAATTGGGCTAAGTGTAAAGGATGGCATCAATATTGGTATAGTCCTATTTGTTTTTACGCTATTACTTACTGAGATAATCATATATGCAAAAAAGGGAAGATTAAAAGAGGCATCTGGAGATCTATTCACTATTGGAGCATGGTGGTTAGTAATATCTGTAGCAATATTTAACGGTTTTTCTGGCGTGATTACTTAAAGAATTAGTACTGCCTATGAAAAAAGAGAGAGTTGAAATACAAAATGACCTATTCCTTCTTTTTGTACTACTGATAATATCAGTACTATTTAATAATTTTGTTTTAATTGCTCCACTCGGAGCAACAATTGCTCTAGGTATATTGGGATTAGTAATCCTTGAAATCTGGTTTATTAAAGAATTTGCTACAAACTCCCAAAAGAAAATTTCGAAGTATAGTTCTGTATTAATGAAAATCTCTCTTAAGGAGAGGTTCTTCCCATATTTTCTTCTACCCGCAATATTCTATATATCTCTCCTCTTCTTTCTTTTCTTCAATAGAAATGAAATCCTTGGGAATATTGTGTTGGGAGTATCAATGGTGCTCCTTTTAGTACTTTTCCTAAATGTAAGAAGCTCTTTAAAGAGATACTATTCTGTACATATTCTTACTAGAACGATTTTCGATTTCCTCTGTATTACTATTCTTTATCTCCTTCTCAACTCATTTATTAGGATAGGAGCTTCTTTAGAAGTATACACACTTCTTTCCTTTGCTTCTTCATTATTATTATCACTTTTTGTATTAAAGCTACATGACAGAATAGGGGGATTTGAGGTTTCAACGGCAATTGCAAGCTCAATATTCATAGCTGTATCAATGATAGTGTTCTGGGATAGAAATATATTTATAATTCCAGCTATTGGCTCACTCATGTTCTACCTTGTTATCTCAATTTGGAATATTAGGTTTGCAGGCAGAACAAAATTCGAAGACTATCTAGCACCTGTACTGTACGTAATCCTCGCATTAACTTTAATTCTGGTAATGTAATATGAAGAGGAAAATTGTTTTGAAAATTGGTGGGTCAATATTGTATGAGAATGATCATGATATTAACTTCCCACTCCTAGATAAAGTAAAGCAATGGTATCAGATTGCAAAGGATGAATATTCTAGAATAGTCATAGTAACTGGTGGGGGATTGCTTTCTAGGGATTTGCAGCAAAAGATGGAAGGCTATTCATTTAGTGCAAATGCGTTTCATAATGTAAGTATGTCAGTAACTCAGACGAGCGCAGAGGTGGTTGCAGGGTATCTAGAAGATGAGAATATATACACCCCTAAGAAACTAGGGGATGCGTACGAATACTTGCTTTCAGATAGCCCAGGGGCCCTTGTAAGTGGTGGTCTAAGAGCGGGATGGAGTACAGATATGGATGCAGCTATATTTGCCGACATTATTTCCTTAAATAGGGTTCATAAAATATCAAATATCGATTTTGTGTATAATAAAAATCCAAAGGAATTTCCTGATGCTGAAATGATTAAGGATATGTCATGGCAAGACTATTTCGACCTTTTTCAAATAAAGGACGATGATGAACATATTGCCAATTCAAACATACCTGTAGATAGAAGTTGTGCTAGATTCTCAAGGACAAAAAATATCTCCTTCTTCATCTGTGGTGGTGCAAGCGTAGAGAATGGCATTGATTTGGGAGAGATTCTGTCAGATGGGACGTTAATTCATCCCTAATTAATCTCTGTAATCTTAAATGTATCTTCCCCATTAGGAGAAAGAACCTCATCACCTACCTTTTTCCCCATAATTATCTTGCCGAATGGAGAGAGATGCGAAATTTTACCTTCTAATGGATTAGCTTCTTCCTCGCTGGTAATCGTATATTCCAGAGTCTTAAGACCCTCCAATCTAACCGTGTCACCAACATTGACTACATTACTTTTCTTTTTCTTGACAATCTTCGCATTCTTAATCTTCCCCTTCAATTCAATTATCCTTGCCTCATTAATATTTTGCTCTTCAATTGCCATTGAATATCCATCATTCTCTCTAAGGTCTCCCTGACTCCTCATTTCATTTAATGTGTCAGCGATCTTTTTCCTTAGAGTACCTTCTCTTTCCTTCAATTCTCCTTTCAATTTTTCTAACCCCTCTTGGGTTGTTAGATATTGATTATTCTCATCCATTTAAACATTTTTTCTATATTAACAGGGCAGATGATATACATTAGGAAATATTATGTCAAGGCTCTTTAGAATGCATTGGTGGTACACAAAAAGGTATGAATATGATAGAATTACTTTCGGAGATATGCCGCTATCGTCTAACGGTTAGGACATAGGATTCTCAATCCTACAATCG
>CAZVQY010000041.1:0-3737 GCA_964629715.1 uncultured Candidatus Saccharibacteria bacterium | reverse complement strand
AATGGTCGGGGAGACAGGACTTGAACCTGCGACCTCTGCGTCCCAAACGCAGCGTTCTAGCCAACTGAACTACTCCCCGTGGCTAAGTGCAATTCTACCATAATAAATAAAAAAAGGGGAGATATTTTCCCCCCTTTTTAGATAGATACTTTACTAAATTGAGCCCATTAACTTCAATGCCATATTGGATACGCCTGGAATATCAAATCTTTCACCTTTATATGCCTTAATCATTCCGACAACCATAATTACAGTCTCTAATATCCCAACAATTGGTGCAATTATCCAACCAATTACCGGAACTAATACAATTAATGTTAGTACTCCCACTATAGCAGATTGAGCTGCAGCATATCTAACAAAAGTGTCCTCTTTTTCCACGAAAAGCATTACGACTCCAACAATAAATATCCATGATACAATAGCCATTACTTTGTTCTTCTCGTTGAACTTTATCTCATCTAATGTATATACCTTTTTGGCTGTTTTTTCTTCTGCCATTTATGTAGATTAATAAATTAATGCTCAATTATATTATCCTTCTTCTAACTATGCAACTGATTGGACTATAAGTACTTGCATAAGTTTTGCATAGGGGTATACTTGGTATATATAATTTTATCCTAAAACAGATGGATGGTATACTAACGAAAAAACAGGAAGATGTCTTAAGAATTATCAAGAGATGCTACCTAGAAAAGGGCTATGCTCCTTCTCTTAATGAGCTAAAGGATGAGTTGGGTATTTCAACTAAACGTGGTGTTGTTGTACATCTAGACGCTTTAGAGAAGAAAGGGTATATTTTTAGGACAAGCCAACCTAGGGGTATACATATGGTTGAAAATGATGATCAGATAGTATACGACTATCTTGTTGGTGTACCCATTCTTGGATATGCAAATGCTGGTATTCCAATGGTTAGTGCAGAGGAGGAGAATATCGGAGTGCTAAAAATTGACAAGCATATTCTTGGTAAGAAGAGAAGTCTTTTCTCTCTTATCATTAAGGGTGATTCAATGGACTTGGCGAATATTGATGGAGAAACACTAGAGAATGGTAAATACATTATTGTAGAGAAGGACACTGATTTCGATGATGGTGATATTGTTGTTGCCATTATTGACAATTGTGCAACAGTTAAAAAATTTAAGAATGATAAAGATATGGTTGTACTCTATCCAGTTTCAAGCAATCCAGCCAATGTTCCGATATATATTGATAGTAGTACAGAGATTTTGATAAATGGGAAGGTCGTTAAGGTGTTACAAAACCCTTCTATCTAATATAACTGTTTTTTACATTCTTTTTTGCACCCACATGTATCTGTTTTAGTTCATCTTCGGTAAAAGAGTATGAGCTATCTAATTTGGGGTCTATAGTTTTTCCTGATCGGAAATTTTGAATATAATATTTTTTAGCATTCGGAATTATTCGAGTTATTTCATCTCCATCTGATATCCTATGGAGCCCTTTTACGTATGTTGTTCTGAATTCATAATCCAAGCCCGAGGTCATTACAATATTTATTGAGTCAAGAACCTTTTTTGAAGCTTCTGGATCACCACTAAACGTGTTGTATTCTTTGAGCGGGCATTTAATATCCATAGCGATGTAATTTAATAAATTTTTTTCTATCAATTCAAAGAGTCTTTTAGGAAAAAATCCATTAGTATCCAATTTGATTAAATACCCCATTTTCTTAATACTGGAAATCAATTCCCCAATATCATCATATATCAGTGGCTCACCTCCTGTTATAACAACAGCATCAATTAATCCCCTTCTGCTCTGAAGATAATTAATTAGCTCTTCCTCGGACACCTCAAGATTGTTATCTGATGTTTGAATTACTAGTTCAGGATTGTGACAGAATGGGCATCGTAGGTTACATCCATATGTGAATATTATGGATGAAATTTTATCAGGGTAGTCCAGCAAGGAAACCTTTTCTATCCCTCGAATCCTAATCATTCGCAGTCACACATTTTAAACATTTTTCTGTCTGACCATTCAGCCTGTTTTCCGATATTCCATTGAGATATTGGACGTATGTATCCAACAATTCTTGAATATACTTCACATCTTTGCCTTGTTATCTTTTTCATGGCAGTAATTTAAAAAAGTTAAATATTCTTTTCTTTAAATGGCATTCCTTCTTTGTAGCCGACTTGTGCATCACATTTTGGACAATACATATGTTCCCCAGGAATATATCCATGAATAGGGCAAATGCTAAAAGTGGGGGTTAGAGAGAAGTAGGGGAGTTTATAATTTTCAGCGACCTTTCTTACCAAATTCTTTACTGCCTGAGGAGAAGAAACCTTTTCTCCGACGTATATATGCTGAACGGTTCCTCCTGTATAAAGACATTGGAATTCGTCCTGTTCTTCTAATGCCTCAAAGATATCATCTGTTATTCCTACTGGAATCTGTGAGCTGTTTGTATAGTATGGGGCAATATCTTTTCCCTTATGTAATCCAATATCAGCTGCACTAATTATTGCATCCCCAAATTTTTTCTTATCAGCCTTTGCAAATTTGTATGTAGCACTCTCACCTGGTGTAGCCTCAAGATTAAATAGTTCATTTGTCTCATTCTGATAGTCCATAAGTCTCTTTCTCATATGTTCCATAATCTCAATGCCAAATTCTCTTCCTTCTTTTGAGGTAATATCCTTTTCCTCATCATGAAAGAAGTTTATCAAAGATTCATTGAGACCAAGAATCCCAATTGTGTTGAAGTGATTCTTGTAATATTGACCAAACCTCTTTTTAATATCAGCTAGATAATATTTTGAATATGGATAAAGACCTTTTTCCATATATTTTTCAATAAATTTTCTTTTTATTCCTAAACTCTTTTTTGCTATATCCATCTGTTTATCAAGTCTCTTAAAATACTCACTTTTATTCTTAGACATATAACCAATTCTGGGGAGATTAATAGTAACAACGCCAATACTTCCTGTTAATGGATTCGCTCCAAACAAGCCTCCTCCTCTTTTCCTTAACTCTCTATTATCCAACCTTAACCTACAGCACATGCTTCTGGCATCATCTGGGCTCATATCTGAGTTAATGAAGTTTGAAAAGTATGGTATTCCATATTTAGCAGTCATCTCCCAAATTGGTTTGTAATCTGGATTATCCCAATCAAATTCCTTAGTGATGTTGTATGTAGGAATTGGGAATGGGAAAAGCCTACCTTGTGCATCACCTTCCATCATAACCTCACAAAATGCTTTATTTATCATCCCCATCTCCTTCTGGAAATCCTTGTATTTTTCTTTTTGAATCTGCCCTCCAATTATGACACCTTGTTCAGCTAATTGACCAGAAGGAATCAGGTCCATTGTGATGTTGGTAAAAGGAATCTGACATCCAACTCTTGTTGGGACATTCATATTGAACAAAAACTCCTGCATCTTCTGTTTAACCTCTTTATATGAAAGATTGTCGTATCTTACGAATGGTGCTAAATATGTGTCAAAACTAGAAAATGCCTGAGCTCCTGCGGCTTCATGTTGTAGAGTATAGAGGAAATTAACACACTGTCCCAAAGCAGCACCAAGATGCTTAGCAGGACTGGAAGTAATTTTTCCCTCAACTCCTGTAAAACCTTTTAGCAACAAATCCTCAAGACTCCACCCACAACAATACGTAGTAAGCATACCCAAATCATGGATGTGATAATCTTTATCAATATTCCCATTAGATATCTCTTTTGGATAGATACT
>CAZVQY010000040.1:0-3767 GCA_964629715.1 uncultured Candidatus Saccharibacteria bacterium | reverse complement strand
ACAATCTTTGCAATATCCGGTACAACTAGCATTTTGCACATCTCCAGTACAACCAACGCCGCTACATGGAGTATAACCAGCAGGACACTCTGGATTACAAGGTTCGTAGTTAGAATTACAGCCATTGTTGGGGGGGTTCTTACATTCACACTTTCCCGAAGCACAATAAGCAACAGCTGGCCATTGACAATTAGTTAGAGAGTTACAATCAGATCCTTTTACACACTGCTGGGAACAATGAGGTACCGTGGGGCACCAACCATTGGTACATGAACACTCCTCGTATCCTTTCCATGGGTAAATTTCACAGTTTTGTGGAGGATTGGGATTTTGATCATTACGAGGACAACAACAAATATCTCCCCCAGCATTAGTCTCTCCTGGTGCTAATGTCTTTTGTTGATTAACTCTCCATAGCAAATATACACCTGTACCACCTAAAATAAAAAACAAAACCACTAATATTATAACAGTGGTCTTCCTACTCGCTTTAAACTTCAAATTTGGCATGATAACAACAAAAATATTATCTATTTAGATAATAAAATATATTCTATTCTTTCTAAAATTGCAAGACTATTCTCTTCTCTTGATAATTTGAGTAGGGATATATTGCCACACCATACCTAGACATAGAACTAAGGCACCCAAGGTCATGATATATAGTGATTTATTAGGCAGTACAGCTGTCTGAGGCATGGTCTCCTCAGGCTCGGTTATGGGAGTGTCTGTGTCTGAATCAACTGGTGGTTTAGGAGGTTCAGGATTGGAAGTAGATTGGAAAAACGCCTTTACTGCAATATCCTTTGTTACATTAGTATCCTTCCTAGGGTTTGAGGTCGCGAGATTACTCGTATCCTTCATTCCTGTTGCACTATCAAGCCAATGTACAAATTTATATCCTGTATCAGCCTCCGCTTTAATACTTGGTCCGCTACTACCACTATCAACAGAGAGAGAGATTGGGAGAGTACTAGAGACCTCACCATCCTTACTCAGCTTGCCACCCTTACCTGCCTCATATCGTAAAGTATATTGCTGAGCCCTCGGTTCCCCTTCCCTTTTATACAAGGCTATTATATCTAAATCAGCCTTCTTATCTATATCCTTCCTCGGATTCTTCATAGCATCTTGGGAACTAAATAATCCACCTAAATTGTTCTGCCACCTATCAAATACCCAGCCTTCTTTTGGTACTGCCTCAATCTGAGGGATATTCGGATATTGTTGAGAGGGAACAAAATTGACACTAACAGGATATACTCTTACATCTTTTCCATCCACTTTCAAAGATCCCTCACCCTTAGAGGAATATTTTAGGGAGAAAGGAGAACCATTGTATATATATTCAAATACTGCGGTTATTTTCAAATTAGACCCAACTTCTTTGACCAAGTGGGGTACTTCACTCCCAACATTCTTCCCATCTATCTCCCAGTTTTTGAATTTACAGGAGGAACCTTTTAGTGCAGCTACGTATACCGGCATACTACTTTTCCCCTTAGGAACTACCTGCTTTAGACAGCCGGAATTATCACTAGAAGAATCTTCTTTTGATATCTCTCCCCCTCCGATGGGATTTGTACAAGTAAATAGGGAACTTACCTCCTCAGTGTACCCAGGACAGGAGGCTGTATATTCCAGCGTGTATGTAGCTAATGTATCTTCAGGAGCATATACTGCTCTCAAAATACTATTTCCCTGTTTGATATAATCTTTGTATTGGAGCTCAATTTCTGCATCAGTAATCGTTCTTCCCCCACTAGCATCATCCCAATGTACAAAAACATACCCTTCTTTTGGGACTGCCTTAATTGAATCAATCAAATCACAGGAATTCTTAAAGGTTTGAGTTATCAAATTACCCTCTTTATCTATTTTCGCCTTTTCTCGTTTAGAAGTTACTTTCAAACTACCCTCCTGCGAATTTAACGGAGAGAAACTAATACTAAGTCTAGTCTCAGAGCACACTTCCTCCTCAAACCCAGCATCACTATCTGTAGGTGCTACTGTCTTTTCTTGGTTGACCCTCCACAGCAAATACCCTCCAGCACCTCCTACAAGAAGAAAAAGAAGTATAAGTACAATTACTAGTGCTTTCTTTTTTCTGTTCATTCGTTGAGCAGTATATTAAATTATTTTATCCTTCTTTCCAGCCTATTCCTTCTGTTCTCTCTAGTATTTTTCTCTTTTGTTTCATTAATATTAGAAACAAATTCTGTTGATGCCTTTGATATACTCGAATATGCTCTCTTTGGTAATGTCGATACCCATGTCCACCCTAATCCTACCATTAATACTACAATACCAAAGATTATGGTATCTTTTGTATCATCGAAGATTGCCGTGTCAGGAACTGTTTCAGTAGGGATATAAATTGGGGTTGTCCCTTGGCAAGCGATTTCATAGTATAGTGGAGGATCCCAAATCTGACCTAGACTCCTGACATTGCAACTGGGGTGGAAATCTTTTTCTCCATCTGGACCACTGTATGCCATTATATTCACACCATACGCTACTCCTGGCTCAACATTCTTAATTACATAGCTATTCACATTACTCCCAACTGATTCCCATATATCACCGGCCTCTTTGTTTAGCCAATCTCCCTTTGGTGCTTTGTTTACCCTCGCGATATATTTAATTGAACCAGGTACGAGATTCCAATTGACATTGATTGTATTATTTGAACCACAGGATAGTTTGAATCCCGTACAGTTCACTGGGTCCGTTGGAGAGGTGACTTTGAATCTAGCAGTATATGTTGCATTTGCCTGAACATTACTATCTACTCTAGTTGCTCCTCCTGTACCCGGTTGTCCGCCTGGACCACTATCTGCTGCCATTACACATACAGTCATACTTACATCTTCACACCATCCATCAAAGACATACCCATTATCTGCTATAGCGGTTACTGGTGTTCCATTACCACCTTTACTGACTGTTTGAACTTTAGTCCCCATGATAGATCCTCCTGGGCCTGCTATATATTCTAGTCTTAACTTAGCATCACTTCTTGTAGGTGTGAAAATGGCTGTGAATGTTGTATCTTTATCTAAGTTCTTATCTGTCCTAATAGAAGAGGGATTATCATCGGACCATTTTGTAAAATCGTATCCAGATTTAGCCTTTGCCGTTACTTGTGTACCACTACCGGTTCCTTTTTTGATTTTTTGAGTTTTACTACCTACTATTTCTCCTCCATTAGAATCATTTACTGTATATGTAACAGTAACAAATTCTTCAACAACAGGAGCCAACTCTTCAAAATTAGCTGTATATCCAGCATTGGGTGGACGACTTATTACATTTTTCTCTTGTCTTGGATTATCACTCTTACCATCACTCCAACCTGTAAACTTATACCCAGGTTTAGGTGCTGCAGTTACAACTGGACCATCATCACCATAGAAGGCATATGCTTCGACTTTATCTTGACCATTAACAGTTCCATGATCACCTCCATAGTAATACCATTTCCAGTCTTTACAGTATTTTTGATTGCAAGGCTCTGTGTTAAAATAATAGTCACCACATTTATACGGTGTAGATGTTGTACAACGGTGACATCCATATGCAGGATCACCAAAAGGGATACAATCTCCACCATCAGGAGGACGACTACCAACTTTGCAACACTTACCATCTATAAGTTCATAATTAGTTTGGCATGAAGTACAAGGTATGGGATTACCATCTCTTAAACACGCAACACATTCTGACGCACTACTATCCGTAGGTGCCACAGTATCCTTCTGATTAAC
>CAZVQY010000039.1:0-4230 GCA_964629715.1 uncultured Candidatus Saccharibacteria bacterium | reverse complement strand
TTTATATACAAAAAATATTATGGAGAAACAAAATATAAATGGCAGATATGGGTTCTGTTCGTATTAACATTTCTACAAAATATTTACCCATTAATATATAGCTTTATATTAGGAAGCATTCTTGATTCTATTAGCATTGGATATAGTACTGGGGCAGGACTTGAGTCCATGCGACCAATTATTATCCTTGGGATATTATTTTCCATCTCGTGGCTTGTTATCACCAACCTATTTAGATATATTGATACAATAACGACTATGTGGGTTCCATATCTCGATGATCAAGTATATCTTAAAAAATACATCCAAGTGGAGCCAAGGGCATATGAGAATCCAGATTTTGTAAACAAGAAGAGTGCACTTGCATGGAATAACTGGATGATTACAAATTCATTATTCAATTCGGTTGACATTATCGCAACAATTCCTGTCATCATTATCTCTTTCTGGTCCATATTCACACTAGTACCGATATTTCCTTTCTTAGGTGCTCTCGCTATTATCCCAACGACATTGATAATAAAGAAATTTGGAAGGAAGGTATGGAATATATGGTCTGACAATGGTGAGGAGAAAATTAAATATTCCAGTTATAGAGAAACGCTCTGGGGAACCGACTTTGAGAGCCTTCAAGAGATATTTGTATTCAAGTATGGAAACTACCTAATCGATAAAGCTGGAGACATTAATAGGACATTCATGGAGAGATTAGAAAAGAATCACAAGGAAAGATATAAATGGGTAACATTTACAGACTTACTCTCTTCAATTATGACAATTTTTGTATTGATATACTCAATAAAACTTGTATTTGAAGGCCAACTTACCATTGGTATGCTAACATTTGTACTTTCTGCATATCGAAAATTCACAGGTGATATTGAGCAATCCCTCTACACTTTCTCCTCTTTGCAAGGGAACAAGAAACTTCTTAACACTTTCTATACTGTTTTGAATTGGAGCAATAGCATAAAGAGTGGTGATTCAAAACTTGATGACACTAAACACGGTCTTTCTATTGAATTTAAGAATGTTTGGTTTAAATACGATAGAAGTAATAAGTGGATCCTAAAAGATTTGAACTTTAAAGTTAAACATGATGAGGACATCGCAATTGTAGGAAAGAATGGAGCAGGGAAAACTACTATGATTAAATTGCTCTTAAGAATATATGACCCTCAGAAGGGAGCTATATTGATTAATGGTGTAAATATTAAGGAGTTGGACTTATCTGAATACTACAAAATGGTAGGGATATTATCTCAGTCATTTAACAAGCTTGGAATTACTGTTTCAGATAATATAAATATTGGGAACGTTGAGAACAGAAATAAAAAAGATATTATTTCGGCAGCAAAGAAAGCTGATATCCATTCATATATTTCTGAACTTCCACATGGTTATGATACTTTCATTTCTAGAGAGGTTGGAAGTGGTATACAGTTATCTGGTGGCCAATGGCAAAAATTGGCCATTGCAAGGGCCTTCTTTAGAGATGCCAAATTACTAATTCTTGACGAACCAACTAGTGCTGTAGATAGTATTGCGGAAGAGATGATTTTTGAGAATCTAAGAGAAAACGCAGAACATAAGACCACTTTTATTGTTTCTCATAGATTCGCCACCGTTCGTAAGGCAGAGAGAATCCTTGTTGTAGAGGATGGGAAGATTTTAGAGGAGGGAAATCACAGTGAACTTATGAAGAGGGATGGTCTGTACAGAAATATGTATAATAAACAGGTTGGGAAACATTAGATTCAAAATCTCCTAAAACAAACTAGGTTGCAATGACCCACCTTTCAACAAATTACCACTTCCACGCTTGTCAAAACCCTTGTATGGGAAACTGGGGAGAGAATAGTCATTGTTCCCCCTCTTTATCAATGAGGAGAGAAACTTTTTGTTGACACCATAGAAATCATTCAGACCCCTCATATAATCAATTTTCTTTAGATAGTCTCCCTCCATTTCAATTCCCAAATCTGAATTAGTAATTTCCATCCTTCTCTGAGTACTTGGATCAACATACGAGAATTTAATTAGTCTATCTAAATCCCCCCACAATACTCTTAAATCTTCTTCAGATAAATAGTTACGAATTGGATTTTGCAGTTTTCTATTAACCATAATTGGGAACCTAAACCTCTCATGAACTACCTCCCATGCTGTTTGTGAGAATCTTAACTTTTCAGTATTCCTAATTATATTTGCATAAACAGCAAATTTAGTAAACAATATCTGCAATTGCTCTGCCTCATCTGGTTTCCTAAACTGAAGACCTGTTTTGTAGTCAATTATTTCAACAGGAGAAATTAGTAAATCTTTCGGTATACGAATCTCATCTGGATATGATATAAACTGCATATTTCTACCTCCAAAATCAATATTTGTTATGATTAAACCCTCATTGATTATCATTACTCTCTCAGGATTAATATCATCCATCTTCATATTGACACTACCCTTTCGAAAGTCATTCATTATCTTGTTTCCAAGCTCTTCTTCCTCCCACATCACTCGAATTTCAAGAGGAGTAATTCTCCTATACCCATTATTTTTAGGATTAAAATCATGACCATTCAATCTCCAAGCTCTCCAATAGTTCTCAGCAATGGAGTAATATGGATCATTTTCCATAATCTCCATTATTCTAGCAAGGGAATGGGTATACTCAAAAGATCTAAATGGGAATGTGCTATAGAAATCGGTACCATCCGGCAATCTGTCAAAGAAAGCACTCCTTGCAAAAAGCTGTGTTATATATTGTAGCTGATGCAACTGTGTTCCCAATATTGAGGATTTTGCATTTCTTAAAATTTTTTCATCACACTCTTCAATTCTGTTATTTAATGAGCGAGACAATCTAAGCAAGGCCAACCCTGTAGGATCTTCTTGAGATGCATTGTAGAGAGGGACCAAAGATTCTAATCTTGAAACAGAAATCCTGTTCCCATTCTTGACCTCTTTCTCTGAGCTCTCATCATAATCCAGAAAGGCACTTGAATCATCAAATCTCCATATTTCCTGTTGTCTTCCTTCACTCATACTCATTTTATTAAAATATCAAAAGGATGATTATTCTTCTTTTCTCATTTCTTTATTAGAGAAGAAATAAATATATCTTATGAGAAGCCATATGAGTTATGCTTTTTTAGAGATCTTCCCTTGGAGGAAGTCAGCTAGTTTAGAAAAATCTTTATTCTGCATAAAACCGAATCTAACAATATTCCTATTAATAGCATCTCCTAGATCTGTCTTCTTGTCATTTTCTTTGCTCCCTCCGAATGTATTAATCTGGATATATCCATCAATAATTACTGGCAAACCTTTTCTAAGTTTAATATTGGAAATTGAAGAGTATGCTATTAAATTCTCACTTAAGAAACTTCCTCCACCTAAGATATTCCCAACTACACCTGGTTTAATCCTTATCCCCTCATCTTCAATATATATACTTGCATTCAAACCGTGTATAACTTCTTTCATTTGGAAATATCATTTATATTAATTTGTTTGATTATACCCCATGTAGGATATTTTGGTAGAATATATATATGATAATTGAGATTATAGTAAAAACAAAACAGAAAACATCTAAGGTAGAGAAGATTGATAATACACATTATAAAGTATCTGTGAAATCCTCCCCTATTGAGAATAAAGCAAATGTAGAGGTTATTAAGATACTTTCTGAATATATTGGAATTTCAAAGAATAGGATAAGGATAAAACTAGGAAAAACAAGTTCTAAGAAAATTGTTGAGATTAATTTAATGAAGAACAATACGTAAGATCTCTGCCATTTCCTCCCCTTGTATAATTCTAAAAATATATTAATATGTAATAAGTATTAATTTTAATATTAAAAAGCATGCCCCTAAAAAAAGCAAAAAAGACAGTAAGAAAGGCTGTCAAAAATGTTAAGAAGGCCACAAAGAAGGTTTCACCTAAGAAGATTGTAAAGAAGGCAAAGAAGGCAGTAAAGAAGACTGCAAAAAAAGCCAAGAAGGTAGTTAAAAAAGCCGTGAAGAAAGCAAAAAAGTAGTTTTCTTCTTGTTCTGTAATTTAGCAATCCCCCTATATGGGGGGTTGTTTTTTACAAGCTGACAACATTGACACACCTCTTCATTAATATAATATTTTTCCATAAAACAATATGGCAGAAGAAGAAAAAAAGAAATCTTTCTTAGACCAAGAGAGTACTATTTTGAATAAGAAGTGGGTTAGAAT
>CAZVQY010000038.1:0-4524 GCA_964629715.1 uncultured Candidatus Saccharibacteria bacterium | reverse complement strand
TTCCTCCTTAACCAAAAAGTCTGCCCTGTTAATAAAGACAGATCATTTATACAACAGAAACTAATAATCTTAGCTGGTTCCTCTGGTGATGGCAAAACAGATGAATCCTCGTTAGGATGTAAACGCTTTCTTAGTGGTGTATCTGTTCTAGTAGGACAAACAGTAAAAACAGATATCCCCTTCTCCTTGTTCTCCAAAGCTGCAACCTTAGACAAATGTTCCAAAGAAATCTTAGATGAACCATAAGCCCCCTCACCAGCCCTACCTTATTCTCTTCCTTAATTCCGTAGAACTAATATGATTTGTATATGGGAAAAACTGTACATCTACTCCCATCTCTTTAAACTCCTTTTCAAGATGATTCCATTTCTCAGTACCTTTCCAATCATCTCCCTTAAATATAATATCAAACTTAAGCCTATGACAATCCCCTATCTCGTCAATCTTAGCTTGAGGAACAACCTCATCAACAAATTTAATATTCCTTACAATCTCCGCTCTCTCTTCAAAAGGTATAATCGGATTCCTATTCTTTAATTTTCTAACCAAATCATCAGTACAAACACCAACTATTAATATATCACACCTCTCTTTCGCTCTGCGTAAAAGATTTAAGTGTCCAATATGGAACATATCAAATACTCCTGTTGTATATCCAACAATCTTTTTCATTATTATAATGGGAAATTTGAACTTAGATACTCTACTATTTTCTTGCTTGGACTCACATCCTCAAAAAGAGGTTTCCTTCTAAAATCATTATAGTTTTGAACAAAATGATTTACAATTTTCTTGTCAAATTTTGAAAGAACCACATTCTCTCCCAACCCTTCCTTTCTTTCTGTCTCCTCTCTGAAAAGAATCGTAGGGACGCCAAGATAGCTTAACTCTTCCTGGTTACTTCCTCCATCTGAGATTACATACTCTGCATCATTACAAACATTTATCCAATCAATGAAATCAAATCTATCATGCAAAATTATCCTCCTATCCCTATCCAACTCCTCATACAGATTTAATTCTTTCAATCTCTCGCGTGTGGTAGGATGCAAGGTAATTACTAATTTATGTTTTTTTGAAATCTCTTTTAGAAAAGGTATTATTGTATCAGTAAATCTATCCCTAAAAATATTCTCATATCTATGGATAGAAACCAGAGCATATGAGTCTTTTTGAAATGTAAATTTAGTTTTCTTCGGATTATTCACTGCATATTTTACTCCATCTAACATTGTATTCGCTCCTATGTTAACCTTTTCCCCTTTGTATTTCCTTAGGTTGTTCATAGCCCATTCATCTGCACAGAAATATATATCCGATATAGAAAAAGTTATTAATCTAGAAATCTCCTCAGGGAATGGCCTAAGGATATTAAAAGACCTTAATCCTGACTCTACATGTGCCACCTTACAACCCGCCCTCTTCCCCATCAATGCTGCCAACCAAGCAGTAAAGGTGTCTCCATGTGTCAAAACAACCCCTTTTACTGGAAGATACCTCTTTGCCCTAAAGAGCGACTTAATAAGCATATCTAAAGTCCACTTAACACCCTTCTTTATCGTGTTAGATTCCTCTCCACCATATATGACGACATCTGGTTTCCTCAAGCCATATACATCTAAAATCTCCTGAACATTCTCCCTATGTTGAACTGTGTATATCAATGTATATTCAATTCCTTGTTGCTTCATTTCATAGAGAACTGGAGCCATCTTTATGAATTGAGCTCTAGTACCAATAATCGCATAGATTGGGAACCTATTTTTATTCATATTTTATCTCCCTTTAATCTTCTCATACAGGAATTATATCAGAATCTCTTCCCAACATTTTTTCATGCAAGCTTTTTAATTAATTCAGCTACACGCTTGGAAGAGTTTCCATCAACATAGTTGAACGAGAAATCCCTAACAAACTCTCTTAGCTCTCGATATTGATCACCCCCCCCTATTATCTCCTCAATTGCTCTCTTCAATTCTTTAAAACTTCTAACTTGATACCCACAAAATATGAATTCCTCTTTGAGAAGAAAGTCTTTAGATTGGGATTTATCTTGATCATTCATTACAAATATCACAGGCCTGTTTAAAAAAAGGTAGTCACGACTAATTGATGAAATATCAGTAATCAAAATGTTTGTTTCTATTAATAAATCCTGAGGATCAGCTACAACATCTGGGCTTGCATCCACTATTCTATCTGATGATTTTAAAATGTTATCAATCTTCTTCCGAGATTCTAAATAATTGTTTGGATGAAATCGGACAAGTAGTTCTAGGTTATACTCTTCAAGGAGTTTATGCAAACAATTCATATCTCCATCTCCAAAAGGAAAAAATTCTGTGATATTATCCTTTTTATATGTAGGTGCATAAAGAAGCTTTTTTCTTGAAGATGCTTTCTCAGGGGAGATATCATATAAAGTATCTGTCCTAGGATACCCTGTAACATATATATGTCTAGGATTCACTTTATACCTTGCAGAAAACATATAACGGGAAAAGTCGGAAGGAACGATATAAATAAATCTCCGCCCTAAAATCAATTCTAAATGGTCTCGAAAAGAAAGTCTCTCTTTTAAATATCCCAATACTTTTATCCCAGAGCCATGTCCTAAATATATCCAATTCTGCCATAGTAACTGGCAGAAACCGAGAACATCAGCATGACCATGGGTTATACATACGGTTCTCGCTCGAAGAAATAACCATAGTCCCTTCCAAGAGTATTGGTAAACAATGTTATCTTTTTCCTTTGAAAGTTCATTGAATAGATCTCTCTTGCTTACAAAAAAATATGCATCGATATCATTCTCTTTTTCCAAAAATTCAAAGAGGGCTTTAGCATTTCCATTGTAGTATCCCCCCTTGCTTGCAGCCATCACCACGAGATTCTTCTTCTTCGGAACTAACAGGCCTAAAATGAAAGTAAGAAGATAAAGGAAAATGACTTTTAAAAAGAAAACTAATTTGCCAATTATCTGCAACATAATATTTGCCTAAACAATTAAATCTCTTCCTCCTTCTGTAAAACCTTCTTCCCCTTCAAACGAGGTAGCAACTTAAGATAAGCAATACCACCCAGAAGGAAAGAAGTAATCATTGTAACTGCTCTCGTAATTAAAGAGCCTAAGAGTATTATATCTGGATCTAATCCAATAACTTCAGATGAGAACATATATATACCTTCTCTAATACCTATACCATTAGGAGTAATATTGACAAATGTAGTCATTATTCCCAGAGACGACGTGTACAGTGATTCAAATATCCCCAGATTATGCCCTAAGGCTGAATATATAAGAACTGATTGGGGTACATTCACAAGAAGTATCAACAGTATTAGTCCTGTAAAGGTAAAAAGATCTTTCTTGTTTCTTTTAATCTCCTTCCACCCTTCCAATATACTAGTAACCCACCTTAAAACTCGAAGGTCTTTTTTGTTCTTAAATTTAGGATTAATAATAATAAAAGTTACTGTCCCAAGGAGAAGTAACACAAAGAATGCAAGAACAAGATAGTTAATAATTCCTCTTGAGAAATATATATATCCCAAAGATACTATGCCAATGATTGAATAACTCAAGAAAGTAAGAATATAGGAACCAGCGATGGTAGAAATATACTTGGTATATGGTAAATTATATACTTCTTTTAGAAAATACCCTCTAAATACTGCACCTCCCTCAGAAACTATTTTATTCAAGAAATTATTTGCATACTGTAGTAACAGAGAATCTTTATATGCAATATCTCTGTTAAGAGTTTTAATTATTTTCTGATTTAAAAGGGCATTTAAGGATATAGTTGCAACCTGTGATATTACGATAAAAACAAGATATCTAAAATCAAGCATCTTAAGTGCATCAAAAACCTCTCTGTTTTTGTAAAGATAGAAGGCCATCAGAAGAAGGACTATAAAGGTAAAGATATTTGTTATAACCTTCTTGTGTTTTTTTATAAAGTCAAAGATATTTTTCATGATAATTCTTTTATTAAATCTGCTACTCTCTTGGAGGAGGAGCCATCTATATTAAGTCTCTTATGTACTTTCATACTTCCCCTTCTTTAATTCATAAAGTATCTTCTCTTGATTAATCCTTACCCTGTTAAACATATCCGCTAACAAACCAACGATGAAAAGGAGTAAGCCAAATATCAAAAATCCTAAACCTATAAACCCTACAGACTTATATGGAGAGAATTGGCCCTGGGAGAAGTAATGTACAAATAAGAAAACCTCAAAACCAAACCCTATTAGCAAGAACACACCTCCCATACCTCCGAAGAAGAGCATAGGTTTGTAATCTCTAACAGTTCTAACAATAATCTTTAGAGTCTTGAACATATAACTCACAATACTGTTTGCAACTCTAGACTTCCTCTCCTTAAAATATTCAACATCAACAGAGAACTCTTTTACCCTCATTCCCTTGAATACCATATCCATGATGGTCTCTTGAGTGTATGTAAAAGAACCAAAGAGATTCAACTTTAACAAAGCCTCCCTATTGTATGCTCTAAA
>CAZVQY010000037.1:0-4785 GCA_964629715.1 uncultured Candidatus Saccharibacteria bacterium | reverse complement strand
TCTCTAGTAAGAAGTTTCTCTTTCTTAAGAGTTGGCTTCAATGATTCATCCATCTTAACAAGTGCCCTTGCCAGTCCTAACCTTACTGCCTCAACCTGTCCTGTAGAACCACCACCTAGTACTTTTGCAGAAAAGAAATATTTATTCTCTAAACCAAGAACTATTAGTGGCCTCTTTACAATATTCTCAGAATTTGGTGTACCCGAAAAGTATTTATCCATAGCTTTACTGTTAACAGTTGAACCTTTATCTCCAAGATATATCCTTACTCTTGCTGTAGATCTTTTCCTTCTTCCTATTCCTTCAAAATATTTCTCCACTGTAAAAATAATTATAATTTAATCTCGATTGGATTCTGCCCTCCATGCTTATGAACAGAGTTTTTGTATACAAACAATCTAGTAATTCTTCTATCCCTCATCTTATTGTCAGGAATCATGTTCTTAACTGCATCTCCGATAACTTTCCTAGAATCTATTTCCATTTGCCTATCAAATCTTGTTTCTTTAAATCCACCTGGATATCCAGAATGCCTATAATACATCTTCTTAAGTTCCTTCCCTCTTGTTAGCTTAATATTATCACTATTTATTACGATAACATAATCTCCACAATCAACATCAGGGACTATCTCTGGCTTCTCTTTTCCTATCAGCAAGGAGGCAATTTTTGTAGCAATTCTCCCAAGAATCTGGTCTTTTGCATCAACTACATACCATTTCCTCTCAACTTCTTCTTTTTTTGTCCAAACTGTTTTGTACTTCATTTAAAATCTTTAATTAATTAAAGTCCTGCTCTTGTTCTTGCTCTCTCTGCCTTTTTAATTACTGTTTTTGTATCCACTTGCTTATCCTGTCCAAAAACACCTTTCTTTGCTGTACTTTTCTTTTCTACAACTTTCTTCTCCTCTTGTACTTTGGCTTCTGCTTTCTCTTCTTTACTCTTCTTTATTACTTTTTTCTTGTCTTTTCCAATTAACGATACTCTCGAGACTTCTGCATTGTCCCCATCTCTAAATCCTACCTTCACTATCTTTACACCTGTCTTTTCTTTAGTAATATATTCAATTAGTTTTTTCACCAATTTGTCCTCACCTAATGTGTTATTCAAACTCCTTTTGACTTCAAGACTTTCATTCTTTTTTGCCTTTTCAATTAAAGCTGAAGCATCCATTTTGAGTACTTTAGCTTTTGGTGAGGTAGTAACAACAAAGCCATTTGTAACAAGAGACCTTAGAAGATTCCTTCTGAGAGAACCTCTATGTGATGCTTTGACCCCTAGTTTTGACTTCTTAACTCTCTTGAACATTAATTCTAGTTGTTAATATTAATACCATATTCATTTAGTAGTTCTAAGATTTCATTCAAAGACTTGTTTCCAAATCCTGGGAGATTAAGAAGCTCTGTTGATGTAGTATTCCTTAAATCAGCAACCGTCTTAAATCCTCCTGCGAGAAGTCCTGTTTTTGATCTCTTAGAGATTGGTAAATCTTCAATCTTCCACCCTGAGATTTCATCTACCTCTCCTTCACTCGTAGCCTCTTGTACTTCCAAAGTATTAACCTGCTCCTGTATCTCCTGAACTTCTTTCTCTGCCATCCCCATTGCAATCATAACCTTTCCTGAAAACTCCTGAAGAATTTTTGCGGATTCTAATAGTGCATCTTTTGGAGTTATGCTACCATCTGTGGTAACACCGATCATTACTGCGTCCAAGTCTGTCTCTTGACCTTTTCTTGCCTGTTCTACGCTCAAGCTTACTCTCTCAATTGGGGAGAAATCACAATCTAATGGAATTACTCCTACTTCTTTCCTCCCAGAAGGATCAATCATCTTGTACCCAACTCCAGATTCTACTGTAAGGTCAATATCAATAGATGACTTTGCATCTGTAAGAGTTACAATATGCAAATCCTTATTTACAACTTCTAAGTCTCCAGTCGTTTGGATATCTTTTGCAGTTATATCTTTCTTCCCCTTTACACTAATCTTACATGAGAAAACCTCATCTGTTTTTGTCGCAAATTTAACCTCTTTTAGGTTCATTAGGATATCAAGGACTGTTTCTTTTACACCATCTATGGTTGAATATTCATGGTCTACTCCCTTAATCATAACTTCTGTTATGCCTGTTCCTTTTAGGCTAGAGTAGAGGATTCTTCTCAAGGCATTTCCCAAAGTATTTCCATATCCTCTAGGCAATGGAGATACTTCAAAAAGCCCATGATTGTCCTTCTCTTCCTTAATTGTAACTTTAATATCTTTAAATGCTTCCATTTATTCTTAGTATAAAATTATCTTGAATAGAACTCGATGATGAGATTCTCTTTTATTCCCTCATCTATATCATCTCTAATTGGCAATGCTGCGACTTTACATGATTGATCTTTTGTTTCAATCCAGGCTGGTGTTGCAAAAAACCTCTCCTGAGGTGCCAACTTGGTACTCTTAAGTTCAACTGAATCACCTTCTTTTACTTCTATTGAAGGAATTGTCATCTTCTTTCCGTTTAATTTTACATGCCCATGGGTGATATATTGCCTTGCAGCAGCTCTAGAAGGAGCTAAACCTGCCAAGTACAATATATTATCTAATCTTAATTCTAATAATCTTAAGAATTCTAATCCTCTATCTGTATTTCTATGCTTTGATCTCCTACCTGACTCTTTGTATGCAGAAATCATATTCTTCTCCCTCAAACCATATGTTCTTTTAACCTTCTGTTTTTCTCTTAATTGGAAACCGTAGTTTGAGAGTCTTGCTCTCCTTTGATTTCCGTGTTGTCCTGGAACAAACGGCTTCCTTTTTAATCCAGATTTCTCAGAGAATGATCTTGCTCCTTTAAGATGGAGCTCTACACCCTCTCTTCTACTTAATCTTTCTTTTGGTCCTGTATATCTACCCATTTATATATAAATACAAATAAAAAATTACCTTCTTGGAACTTTTCGAGGTCTACATCCATTATGTGGAATAGGAGTTCGGTCAATTAACATTGTTATTCTTAATCCAGCAGAATCCAAACCTTTAACTGCTGCATTTCTACCAGCTCCAGGCCCCTTAATGAATACTTTAACTTCCTTAAGTCCATATTTCTTAATTACCTTCTCAGCAACATCCATTGCTGCTTTTGTAGCTGCATAAGCAGTACTCCTTCTAGCACCTTTAAAACCGACCATTGATGGGCTTCCTTGCCCTAATACTTCACCTTTTTCATCTGCCAAGGTAATAATTGTATTGTTGAATGTAGATTGAATAGTTGCAATCCCACTCTGAACACCACCTTTAGATGATTTTTTTGTTTTCTTTTCTTCTGCCATTTAAGGTATATTATTATGTTTTATCTAAAGTTCTCTTTAATCCTCCAACTGGTCTGCTCTTCCCTTTTCTTGTTCGAGCATTATGCCTAGTTCTCTGACCTCTGACTGGAAGACCTAATTTATGTCGAATTCCTCTATACGATCTAATATCTTTCTCTCTCTTTATATCTCTAAAAATACTCTGTCTCAATTCTCCCTCAACTGCATAGTTTTCCTCGATATTCTTTCTCAATCTGTCTAATTCATTCTCTGTAAGATCTTTCACCATTACATTCGAATCAATATTTGCACCTTTACAAATCCTCTTCGCAACAGTTTCTCCAATACCATAAACACTCAAAAGAGATACCCACAACCTTTTATCATTTGGTATTTCAATTCCTGCGACTCTTGCCATTTTTCAAAAAAAATAAATTAAAAATTAACCCTGTCTCTGGTTGTGCTTTCGATTCTTCTTACAGTAGATGTAGACCCTACCCTTCCTCTTAACAGAATAACAATCTGGACATCTCTTTTGTACTGAAGCTCTAACTTTCATATTAATTCATATATCTATATGTTATTCTTCCCCTTTCTTTATCATATGGGGTCATTTCAATTTTTACCTTATCTCCTTCAAGAATTCGAATGTAGTGCATTCGCATCTTGCCAGAAAGATATCCTGTGACTTCATGTTTACTACCATTCGCTTCAATTTCAACAACGAATTGAGTATTAGGCAAACACTCTTTCACTATTCCATCAAATTCAAATATTTTCTTACTATCGTTCATATATTTCTCAAGACTCCACAATTGGGAATCCTTCGAATTATACCAAAAGAAGACTTGCATTTCAACACAATTGTAATAATACATCTGCGATGTCTATCTTTGAGATGGAACAAGTGAGAGCATACCAAAAAAAAAGAAGTTTTACAAGTCAAGAACCTTAATTATTTCCTTATGGATATCCTGAATAGATGGAGCAGCATCAACCTCGACAAGAATCCCTCTACTCCGATAAGTTTCTAGTATTGGGAGAATCGTTCTATCGTATTCCTTAAGTCTCTCTCTTATTTTTTCTGGCTTATCATCATCCCTCTGAATTAGCTCAGTAGCGCATTTATCACAAAAACCTTCAATTTTCTCAGGTTTGTACTTAGGATGGAATGTCATACCACAATTGGGACAGAATTTTCTTATAGACATTCTCTCTATAGCACTCTCAGGAGAAAGAGTGAAATGGATAAATAGATCTAATTTTCTCTCTTTACTCTTTAGAAGCTCATCAAGAAATCTAATCTGGCCAACCTCTCTCACAACAGAAACTAAGGCCCAATCCTTGTCTTTATCAAACCTATTAAGCCACTTCGGAAACATTTTATTGTAGATTATTTCATTAGGTACAAATTTCCCTTGAGAAGTATATTCTGTGGCAAGAATTGCATCTTTATCTCCTTCTGCATATAGCTTACGAATCATATC
>CAZVQY010000036.1:3832-4922 GCA_964629715.1 uncultured Candidatus Saccharibacteria bacterium | reverse complement strand
TCCAGACGTGTATGTCCCGAATTAAAAAACAAGGAGGATTACTCCTCCCTGTCTCACGAAGGTATTCGTACTTCTTAATTGATACTAATTTTTCTTGGTTTATATTCCTCTGATTTTGGAAGCTTAAGTTCCAATACCCCATCCTTAAAAGAAGCCTCTACCTTACTTACATCAATAGATGAAGGTAAGTTAAAAGTTTGTTCAAACTGAGTCTCAAGACTCCTAAAGTAAAACTTTTTCTTTGTATCTTCCTTATCTTCCTTTTTGGTTCCCCCCTTTATTCTTACATAATCAGCATCAACCTCAATATCAATATCATCTTTCTTTACACCTGGTAGAGCCATTTTTACAAAGAAGTTATTCTCTTCCTCCCATATATCAGCAGATAGATTCGTATATTTTGGAAGCGTTGGTCTGGCCATAAGCTCATCAATTAGAGAAGGCGTTGTAAAAAAATCATCAAAGATGCTCCTTACTGGAGAATAAGATGTAATAGGTACTTTGGTACCATCCTTTCTAGTTATGTCTTTCATATTATTAATAATAATAAGTTAAATAATCTAGATAAAGTTGGGGAATTTCCTTAAAGGATATAAAAGAATTAAGATCCCTCAAAAGAAATTCCTTAATTAATATCTGTTAGCAGTATAGCAGGGTGAGTGCTAATTGTCAAGTAGTAATTTCTATCATTGAAACTTGAAATACTCCATACTATAATAAATATTGAAGGCAGTATTAGTTGTATGAAGAAATTGAATATAGATATAACACACTGGGTTATACAGTTTTGTGTACTTCTTTTAGTTTCTTTCATTTCAATCTTTTTAACAAAAATATTAGATTTAAATAATATATTTTCTTCAGCTATACCCAACTCCGCATATCTAGTACCAACATTTCTTTCGATATTCTTCTCTCTTTTGGGCATATTTTTTAGGAGCAAGTATAGGATTTTTTCAAAGGAGTGGATATATCATGACTTTACATATTGGAGTGTATTCTCCTTCCTTCTTTCATTTGTAGCTCTTTGCCACTTCCTTACTATCAATTTCGCATATGGGATATTAACTCAAATCTTTGCATATATTGC
>CAZVQY010000036.1:0-3732 GCA_964629715.1 uncultured Candidatus Saccharibacteria bacterium | reverse complement strand
AATCCAAGTAATGCGGGGAATTTAGGGACGATTATTCGAACTATGGTAGGTTTTGGTTTTAAGAATTTGGCAATTATTAAACCAGGTGTCGATATTTTTGATCCGATGGTGGTGCGTTCTACAATGGGAGCATTGTTTAGAGTCCATTTTAAGTATTTCGAGAGCTTGAAGGGGTATACAGACTCTTTTAAGGGTCATTCTTTTTACCCCTTCATGTTGGATGGTGCGAAGAATATCTTGGATGTTGATTTTAAAGAACCTTTTTCATTTATACAAGGTAATGAAGGGAAGGGATTGGATGTGAGTTTTAAGGATTTGGGTCAAAGTATATATATTCCACATTCTGATGAGATAGATTCATTAAATCTGTCAGTAGCTACTAGTATTGGTATGTGGGAGTATGAGAGGAGAAAATAACACTCACAGGATAGTATCTATATTCTATGTTTAAATCTTTCAGAAAAAACAAGGAATAATTTCGGATAAAAATGAACAATAAACGCAGCCCTGTTTAGAATAGCTACTTCCCTTTTGGCATTATCTTTCTCGCATCTACAAGCCCCTTAACTAAAAGAGGAACTAGTAACATTGGAATAATAGGTAAGGAATCATCAAACATAATAAACTCTGCAATGACTATTATAATTGAAAGAACTATTAAATAGATAAAGTTCTTCTGTGTTTTTTGGGGATCCTCCAAACTATCTTTTCGAGTTTTATTTCCAAGTATAAACCCTAAAACAGAAACGACAAGAGAAACAAGGATGTATACTACTTGCAATACTGTAATGTAGGAGGAAGGAGTATAATAAAAGAGCATAAAGTCTGCCAATATAAAGAGTACTTGTCTAAGTATTCCAACTATAGATAGTAAAAAAACAATCCACCCAAGAGCTCTAACTGTTTTACGGGCACCTACTGGTTGAGTCTGTACATTCGTATCCGTCATATTTTCATTACTCATTATTCTTTTCTGACTAATTTAATTTATACAAACTAGTATAGTATATATATATAGTCACGCTCTTTAGAGATATATTAATTTCCATTCATGAATTAATATTGATATATCAATATCTTTTGATATAATGAAGGTATGAAGAAAGAATTAAAGTTGGAAAAATTAGAAAACTTTGTTGTATTTCAAACGGATGAAGGGAATGTAAATATAGATGTGTTTTTTCATGGCGATAACCTGTGGTTAACACAGAAATTAATGGGTGAACTATTTGAAGTTGAGAGGTCTGTTATTTCAAAACATTTAAAAAATATCTTCGAAGAGGGAGAACTACAAGAAAATTCAGTATGTGCAAATTTTGCACATACTGGAAGTGATGGTAAACAGTACAAAACTAAATACTATTCCCTTGAAGCAATTATTGCTGTTGGTTACAGGGTCAATTCTCAAAGGGCAACACATTTTAGAATTTGGGCAACAAAAGTTCTTAAAGAATACACTGTTAAAGGTTTTGCTTTAGATGATGAGAGGTTGAAACAGATGAAGGGGTTTGGTAAAGACTACTTTGGTGAATTGCTTGAAAGAATTAGAGAAATTCGTGCAAGTGAAAGAAGGTTGTATCAAAAGGTTACTGATATATATGCTCTTTCTGCTGATTATGATAAAAGCTCTAATCTGACAAAAGAATTTTTTGCTACCGTTCAGAATAAATTGCATTGGGCGATTACAGGAAAGACAGCAGCAGAGATAATATATACAAAAGCAGATGCTCAAAAGGCAAATATGGGACTGAAAACATGGAAGGGTGCTAAAAATAGGGAAAAGATATTAAAGAGTGATGTTTCTGTTGCTAAAAATTATTTGGATGAAGAACATTTAAGAGCTTTGGTTCGATTGGTTAATGCATATTTAGATCTTGCAGAGGATAGAGCAGAGAGGCATATTGTTATGAATATGGTAGATTGGGCAAGTTTGTTGGATAATTTCCTTACATTATCGAACTATCCCATTTTGACAGATAAAGGGAAAGTGTCTATGGAAGAAGCAAAGATTAAGGCAGAGATGGAGTATAAGAAGTTTAGGCCTATGCAGGATAGGTTGTATAAATCGGATTTTGATAGGTTATTAGAACAGGTTAAAAACAAAGAGAATAAAAAAGGTAGCAAGCTTTAATACAGAATAAGGTTGTTATTTCCTAAGTTCTTTATCTTTGAGAATTTGTGTAAAATAGTATTTTAATCTTTCCTTATCTTCATTTGTTTTTATTCCTTTATAGTAGATTTCTATAAAGAGAATTTTAGATTCTTTAGAAATAAAAAGGTAGATTAATCTCAACCCTGATTTAGCACCTTTGCCTTTAAATGACTTTGATGCAAACTTTTTAACTTTGCAGGAAATTAAATCATTGTTACAGAAGTTAGGTATAGGAAATATAGCTTGACTATCAGTACCATTAATATGGTAAGGGCTGATTGCTGCATATTTTAGAACCTCCAAATCATCTTTCAGCGTTCTGTATTTTTTACATAACTTTTTTAAATCTTTGTCAAATTCCTCAGTTGTTTCATATTTAATCTTCTTCATAGTTTCTGACTGAGGTTTTAGATGTTCTGTAGAATACCGTTTCATAGTCAATTATTTTACTGTCTTCTGTTACGATCCAAGGAATATCCTGATGGGAATAATTACTTAATTCTGTTGCATTCTTATCCGACAATCTGGCCAAAACTTCATCTATATGTTGTAATTCTTGTGCACTAATTAATTTTGATAAATCAGGTTGTCTAACAGCTAAATATTTCTTTTGATCATAATTGAAATACTTGTTTTTAATTACGACAATCTCTTCTTTTTTCCCCATATCGTCAATTAATTTTTTGAATTCTACGGGAGTTGGTCCATGGTGGTTCTTTTTGTATGTTGCACCAATTAACTGTTCTTCGTATTTTTCATAATAATCAAAGTCTATGAAATAGAGAAGCTTATATAGTACAGTCTCTCCCATATTAGGTTTTGCCCCCACTTTGGTTAGTACATATAGTAAAACTTCACGAAATTTATCAAAATTCTTCTGGGGTATACTGATCCTCATATCAGAATTGTCAGTTTTTGGCTGACTATTATTCAATACTGTAACCCGAGTTTTTTGTATCGGCTTCTCTGTAAATAAATCATTAGTTGTTATATTAAGAATCTCTGCAACTTTTTTTGCCTCGCTAAGTGTAAGTTCTCTTCTTCCTTGTTCAATCGCGATATATGTAGGACGGGAAATTTGAAGTTTTTTTGCGAGAACTTCTTGCGAAAAACCCAGTAGCTCTCGTTGTTTTTGAATATAGACACCAATCATAAATATTTGAAAATGAAATTAGATTTACTTTTCCTTTTTCTCTCTATGTGATAGAGCACTGGTAGTAACAAACTTCTGGGGAGACTCTTATACTTGTCACTTTTTTATATTAACAAGTTAGCTAAAACCATTTTACATATGTCACAGTTCTTTGTCAAGGGCTATGTCAAATATTGTTAACATGTCTTTATGTTCCATAATTTCAACAATTGTTTTTGAGGCTGGACGAGGCACTTACAAGGGGGTAGAGCAGATATTTTGGAAAAAATCTTCAAAAAATGGTATAATACAGAGTTCTTTACCAAAAGGAAGTAAAAATTTTCCTTTGTGGTGATATAATTTCCTAAATAAACGCCCCACATATTAAATTTTATAATGTAATATACATGGAGCCACACGACATTAAAGATATTCCAGAACCAGTATT
>CAZVQY010000035.1:0-5595 GCA_964629715.1 uncultured Candidatus Saccharibacteria bacterium | reverse complement strand
AAAGTATTTCCTCGCTCTTGTTGCCTGAAAGTTTTGTGTTTAATATTACAAACTCCCCATATATTTTATTTTTGAAGGAAAGATAGATGGAAACAATGTCAAGATTGCTTTTAGTGCCAAACTGTTATCTGATATTCTAAATCATTTAGATTCAGATGATTTAGTTTTTGAGTGTACAGATCCAGTCAAGCCAGGTGTGTTCAAAATTGAGGGAGAGGAAGATTTTGTACACCTTGTTATGCCTATGATGCTTTAGGCTTTGTTAGGGTATCCTGTAAAGTTTAGTCTCTTTTTCTTGTCTTCTTTAATTCGTTCCTTCAAAATCTCAAAGACTATTTCTTTTGTTGCATATTTTAAAGCATTGTCATAGGTCATCAGTGCTTCCCTTACTACTTCAATATCGCCCCTTAATTCTTCAGAAGCATATTCTATATATGACCCATCTTGCTTTACAGCTTCCATAACAACTTCTTTATCTCCCCTTAATTTTTCAGAAGCATAACGTAGACACCTCACATTTTTCTTTACAGCTTCCAAAACAAGTTCTCTATCTCCTCTTAATTCCTCAGATGCATATTCTATAAAAGGAGCATACTGTTTCATAGCTTCCATAACAACTTCTTTGTCACCCCTTAGTTCCGCAGATGCTAATTGGAGACACCACCCATCTTTCTTTACAGCTTCTATAACAAGCTCTTTATCTCCTCTTAATTGCTTAGAAGCATATTTTAAAGCTCTTACATTCCTCTCAGTTACTTTCATCATAATCTCTTTATCCCCTCTTAGTTTCTTAGAAACATATTTTACAGGTTCCCAGTCGTTAACAAGAGCCATCATTACGACCTCTTTGTCTCCTTTAAGTTCTTTGGAAGCATATTGAAGAGCCATACCATTTTTCTTAATGGCTTCGATAACAACCTCTTTGTCTCCCCTTAGTTCCTCAGATGCAAATTTTAAAGCACCTCCCCCCTTTTTAACCGCACTTAATACAATCTCTTTATCGCCTCTTAATTCCTCAGAAGCATATTTTAAAGAGGAGGGGTTTGCTTCAACTGCTTTCAGCATAAACTCTTTCTCATCAAATAATTCATTAGGAATCCAATCGAAAATCCATAGACCTAAGTTATTGAGGTGAGACTCAAACATTCTTATAACAACGTCTTTATCCCCCCGTAATTCCCTAGAAGCAAACATAAAATCTTCCCATTCTTTTGATACTGCTCCCAGTACTATTTTTTTATCTTCACGAAATTTTTTTGAAGCGAATCGTAAAGAAGGTGAAAGAAGTTCTACATCCCTTTCCTCATTATATTTGAGAGCCTCTTCGTGGAGTTCATTCACGTAATCAATTAATATGTCTTCATCTTCAAGCTCTTTTGCAAGAGCTGTATACAGTTCATACTCTCTCTGATAATCCGGAGTATTTTCTTCTTGTTCAAACTCTGAAGTTTCCATATTAATAATATTAAAAATAAAATATATGGGGAGTTTGTATGATTATTATAGGGTAAACCTCTTAGGAGTTCAATTTTTTTATTTCTGCTTTGTGCTTTCTATCTCGAACAATATATCCAATACCATGAACTGTCTCAATGACATTTCTGTCTTCAAGTTTACTTCTCAGTCTGTTTATATGCACATCGATTGTGTTTGAACCTATATACTCTCTATAGTCCCAAACATGATCGAGCAATTCACACCTTGAAATTGGTCTGTCTTTATTTCTTACCAAATACTCAAATAGGTCATACTCCTTATTCCTAACTTCAATATCCTCATTTCCCTTTTGTATGCTTTTGCTATTAGTATCCAATACTAAGTTTCCAAGATAAAGGTTGTTATCTATATACGATTTAGGTCTTCTGCTTACTGATTGAATTCTTGCTAATAACTCTTGCATAGGAAAAGGATATGTAAGGACATCATCTCCTCCATGGTTTAGAAAATTCACTTTCTCAGGCCAACCACCATTATTACAAACACCCAAAACTTTTGTTTTAGGGCAATGCTTAATTATGTAAGAAAGTATTTCCTCGCTCTTGTTGCCTGAAAGTTTTGTGTTTAATATTACAAACTCCCCATATATTTTATTTTTGAAGGAAAGATAGATGGAAACAATGTCAAGATTGCTTTTAGTGCCAAACTGTTATCTGATATTCTAAATCATTTAGATTCAGATGATTTAGTTTTTGAGTGTACAGATCCAGTCAAGCCAGGTGTGTTCAAAATTGAGGGAGAGGAAGATTTTGTACACCTTGTTATGCCTATGATGCTTTAATCCTCTGTTTTATTAGGATTAAGCATTCTCTTCAGGGAAAATACTTCCTTACGCTTTAGACTTTTTTTCCCTTGCTCTGTAACCAACACCATGTATAGTTTCAATATTACATTTGCTATGTAATTTATCCCTTAGTCTTTTCACATGAACATCAACAGTATTAGAACCCACATATTCTCTGTAATCCCAAACATGATCTAGAAGCTCACACCTTGAAATAGGTCTCTCCTTGTTCCTTACCAAATATTCAAACAGGTCATACTCTTTTTTTCTTACAGAGATCTCCTTGTTTCCATCATAAATACACTTCATATCAGAATCCAATGTCAAGTCACCAAAAGAGATATTATTATCAACATAATTCTTAGGTCTTCTTATAATGGATTGGATTCTCGCCAATAATTCCTGAATAGGGAATGGGTATGTCAGTACATCATCTCCACCTTTATTTAAAAATTGTACTTTCTCACTCCAACCTCCTTTATTACATACTCCAAGAATCTTCGTCTCAGGACTCTTCTCAATAATGAAATTTTGAATCTCAGCAGTCCTATTCTTGCCAAGATTGGTATTAATGATTGCGAAATCGAATATCTTTCTTAGAACTGATCTCTTATTAGAGAACTGACTAGTATCTAAAGTAACTTTGTAACCATAAGAATCCAGGGATTTTGATAATATTTGTGAAAGGGTATTAGAATCCTCTATAATCAGTATATTCATATTTAGATAAATAAAATTAAATTAAGTATCTAGATATTAATTTAGTGAAATATTACTTAAAAATCCTAGAGAAAAAGAAGATATGAAATTCTTTCTGACTTCAATATTTAGCTTTCTCTTCTCAGCACTTTTCCTGCTATTTTTACTTACAAATGAGAATTTCTCACCAACCACTACAACAGGTGGGATAAACAATGTGAATATTTTTGTCCTCATATTCCTTCTCATTATTGCAACTTTCTCCCTCTTCATAATCCTCCTTTACCTTTTCTTTAAATTCTTCAAAAAAGAATTAACAAAAGGAGAAAGAACAAAGCAAAGTATCAAATTTTCATCAATAATAACTGCAGGGTTGCTAGTTGTATTTTTTCTCCATTTCTACCAACTACTAGATTTTATATGGGGACTAATCATTTTTGTTGTTGTTCTCTTCCTTATTTTTGTTGTATGATATCTACATGGTAGAAGAAGATCAATTTGCTAAAATCGCAAAGATTCTCACAGGAGAAAAGGATTTGAGAGATAGGCAGGAGAATCTGACAAAGGAGAAGAAGAAGGCTATTCAGGAGCAAAAGGATATTAGAAGAAAGAAGATTATAAGAGGAGAAGAGGTCTTGGAGATAGAGGATGTACAGAAGAAGGAGATTGTTCAAAGTATTAAACTTTTTGAATGGAAAGCCCCAGAGAGATATGAGGTTAAACTAAATAATAAAGGTTTTTTAATTATACTTGCATTTTCTCTCCTCTTCATCGTTCTTTTAGCAGTTTTAGGAAAATATTATCTAATAGCTGCAATAATCTCTGTTCTTTTTGTAATTTATGCTGCAGGTACAACCAAACCTCTTGTCGCTACTCACAAAATAACTGCAAGGGGGATTGATACAGGTGGAAAATTGTATGAATGGTATATGTTAGATGATTTCTATTTTTCAAAAAAAGGTGACCTTTATACATTAATGGTACAGACAAAGTTGAATTTTCCTAAGGCTTTAGTATTATTATGTAAGGAAGAAGACAAGGATCCGTTGTTCGTTATATTACAGAAGAATCTTCTTTATAGAGATATTAGAAAGAAACAGAACAAGATTGATATAATATCGTATGGAGAATATATTCCATTAGAGAAGGTTTAAATTTATTGGAGAGATGCCTGAGTGGTTGAAAGGGAAGCTCTCGAAAAGCTTTATCCAGTTTCTGGATCGGGGGTTCGAATCCCTCTCTCTCCGCCATTCTTTCAAGGTTGCTACAAGACCCTTCCGCTATGCCTAGAAACTCTTATGGGGATTGTGTTATTTTTCATCAAAAATTGAGATTAATAATATTAAGGCCTGGTGGATGAAAATACCTATTTTTAGGCTACTTTTTAGTACCCTTTGGATTAAAGTAAGAAACCTTGTGTAATATCAATAATTATCTACTCTTCTAAATGATTAACTAAATCCATCCTCTTTATACAAATTTTCTTACTTCTCGTTAACATAAATATCATTGCCTCTACTGATTCCATAACATCAAACATCCATGGTTCATGATCAGTACAATCATCCCCAGCTTTATTAAATAACTTTGTATTCATACCGCCTGGATAATACCCCATTACTCTCAAATTCTTACCTTTAAATTCTTTTTGAAGTGCTTCGGAGTATCCCTGCAAAGCGTACTTTGTTGCAGTATATGTTGTATGAGCAAATCCTTCTGGAAGTTCGTAGCCTGCAACACTTACTGTGTTTAAGATCTGTGCATAATCGGACCTAAGTAATACCGGCAGTAATATTCTACTTACTAATAGATATGAAGTAGTATTCACATTTACCATCTCTATTATTTTCTCCGGTTCAATATTAATAGTATCTCTCTTATCCCATACACCAGTATTGTTTACAAGTATATCCAAATCTTCAATGGTAGAGAACTTTTTCTCTATCTCTCCCGGTTTATTAAAATCACAAATGATATATGAATGACCCTCTCCTTCAAGTATATTCAGAACCCCCTTTATCTTCTCTTCATTCCTACCATGCAGTATTACCTTACATCCTAATTTAGATAATCGGATTGCCAGACTCTTTCCTAGACCATCACTACTACCTGTTACCAATACAATTTTGTTCTTTAAATCAAGAGACATAGATTGAAATATCAAAATTAATACAGTATTATACCATTTCTACACTAACTCTTTCGTCTCATTTTATGTTCCAGACCCGTATGCCCGCCATTCTTTCAAGGTTGCTACAAGACCCTTCCGCTATGCCTAGAAACTCTTATGGGGATTGTGTTATTTTTCATCAAAAATTGAGATTAATAATATTAAGGCCTGGTGGATGAAAATACCTATTTTTAGGCTAACTCTTAGTACCTCTCGGTTCGAAGTAAGAAGCTTAATGTGACACAAAGAAAATTACATACTATATTTGAGCCATTTTTTATTCTTGAATTTATAATCTCTTTCTTGTAAACCCTTCATAACTCTATCTAATACATCAGGATGATACTCTTGTATTTGATCCAATGTACCCTCTCCAAAATCTATTGTCCAATCTATCCCTCTTTTTACAATATCTTCTTTATTAGAAAATCTTCCATCAGGAGTA
>CAZVQY010000034.1:2335-5815 GCA_964629715.1 uncultured Candidatus Saccharibacteria bacterium | reverse complement strand
AAAGTCCTACAGAAAGCATATTGATAAAACTCTCCATATCATTAAATACATGTACTCTTGAAATATAGAGTTTCTTCTTCAGAGAAGTATCAATATATCTTCCACAAGAAAACCCTAATTTATATCCGGTACCACTAACAATTCCAAAAGTATTGTTTTTTGCTAAACATCCAGGGTAAGCAATTGCAGATACCTCTTTCCCTGTTATTCTTTCAAGAATACTCTTACTAGTAGTAACTTCATTTCTTATCACTTCATCAGTAGCTTTAGAAAAATCAACATGTGTACTTGAATGAGATTGCATGTCCATACCATTATCTGACATCTCCTTTATCTGCGATGAGGAAAGGGATGATCTTGAAGCTATCACAAAAAATACACCAGGCACATCGTATTTCTTTAATATGGGAAATGCAGATTCGTAATGGGATTTGTGACTATCATCAAATGTTAGCATTACTATTTTTTGTGTTGGTTGTTTACCTTCCTTGAGAATAGAAAATAGTTCTGAAGTATTAATAACACGATAATTTTTCCTAACTAGATATGCTACCTGTTTTTCAAATATCTCAGGACTGACGTAAAGTCCTTTGGTACTCGGATTGTTAGTTGTTCCTATGTGATGGTACATAAAGATAGGTATCCTAATTGCACCTGATACAAGTGCAAGTGGTTTAACATCATAATCATCCAAAATATTTTCTGCCTTTATGGGAGCATTTATAGGGGTCTCCTCTATTATTGGTGTTACATAGATTATATCCTCATCATCCTCATGGATTGTTGTTAAAAGAATATCCGAATAATTGATGGGAAATGATTGAGATAAAAAGAGAGTCGATAGTAAGTCTCCATCTTGGTTATTCTTCTCTAGGATAGATTTCCTAAGTATTGATAAGTTTTGATTAAGGGAATTGATTTCTTCAACCTCCAAATCCCTAGATTTAATTTCATTTCTAAGGTATGAGGTATATTCAATCATTCTGTCAAGAAGCCTAAGATCAATATCTGTGTGGATATTATTAATCTTTTGCTTTATTAATACTTCTTCCTTATTAATTAATGTGTTGGAGCCAAGAGGATTAAACTCATCAGAAGTGTACGACTTCTCAAGTAATTCAAGTATGCTTAATCTGTTTGTAAAATCCTCTAACCCTATTAACCCCAAAAAATTCTTCTGTCTCTCACTTAGGCTTGAGTTTGCATCAATGCACTTTTCTCTTTGTGAACATAAAGAGAAAGTATTGGTAAGTTGATTCATGAAATTCCTCTGAAATGGATAAATCGCCTTTGTAAAAATATTCCTATTATATTTCTCTTCATAATTTGAGATGTTATTAATTATTTCTTCTTGAAAAAAGTCTTCTCGGACTCTATCCAATTGTGAAAAATAGATTAGAGAAAGTAATTCGTTATTTATTAAAATAGGAGTGCCATTATTAGATAATGATTCAAGAAGAGAGTTGTGATTAGTCCCATCCTTGAGTTTTACTACTATCTTCCCATAGTTGAGTAGTTCTACGACATCATCTTTTTCAATCTTAATGTACTCATTCTTCACTATATTCGAATAATTTTTTGGTAATATGTCTAATTTAGTTGGATATTCATAGGAATCCTGTTCAATCTCTCCATAATTACTCTCAGAAAAGTGGAATGGTTTAACAGTTGGTTTGCTGGATTTATAATATGTGGAATGGAATATATAGAAGGCAACAAAAGATAGAATCCCAATGATGAGAAACGACAATGAAAAGATAATTATTTGCTTCTTATTTTCCTTTTTCATTTTTTAAATAGTTTTCAATTGCTGCTTTTAATGCTTGAGAAGCTAAATTCGAGCAATGCATTTTAATTGGAGGTAGTCCATCAAGAGCTTCTGCAACCTTTTCATTCGTCAGTTTGAGGGCTTCTTCCAAGGTTTTCCCCTTAACTAATTCTGTGGTAATGCTGCTAGTGGCAACTGCTGCACCACATCCAAATGTTTGGAATTTTATATCCTCAATGATATTTCCCTTAACTTTGATATACATCTTCATAATGTCTCCACATACAGGGTTTCCTACCTCCCCTATTCCATTCGCATCTTTTATTACTCCAACATTCCTTGGATTCATGAAATGATCCATTACTTTGTTGCTATATTCTTCCATACATTAAATTTCAATAAATTATTTTTTCACTTGGTGGTACAAAGGGGACATCTCTCTGAGTCTAGAAATGATAGGCGGTAGTTTCTCAAGAAGAAAATCTATCTCTTCCTCAGTATTCTCTTTTGAGAATGAGAGCCTTAATGACCCATGAGCTATCTCATGAGAGAGACCAATAGCTAAGAGTACATGCGATGGGTTTAAGCTTCCTGAGGTGCAAGCAGAGCCACTCGAGGCACAAATACCAAGGCTATCAAGCAACAGGAGTATAGATTCTCCCTCAATATATTCAAAACACACATTAATATTCCCAGGTAATCGTCTCTCTCTGTCGCCATTAATAATAGTATGGGGGATATTTTCCAATATATATTCTATTGTTTTCTCTCTTAGGGTCGTTAAGTACTTCGTCTTCCCCACAATGTCCTCTGTTGCCAATTCTATCGCCTTCCCCAAGCCTACAATACTTGCTACATTCTCTGTTCCTGCTCTCATTCTGTTTTCTTGTCCTCCTCCGTGAATGAGATTTTCAATTTTAACACCCTTCCTAATGTACAAAGCTCCTACTCCCTTAGGTCCATTAAACTTATGTGCTGAAAGTGAGAGGAGATCGATTCCCATTTTATTAACATCTATTTCAATATTTCCAATCGCTTGTACCGCATCTGTATGGAAGTATATCCCCTTCTCCCGTGCAATCTTGCCTATCTCTGCTATTGGTTGAATTGTGCCGATTTCATTGTTTGCAAACATTACAGATATAAGAATGGTATCGTCTCTAATGGCATCTTTTACCTTCTGGGGGTCTAGAACCCCATTCCTATCTACTGGGAGATATGTTACTTCATACCCATGTTTTTCAAGATACTGACAGGTATGTAGAACAGCATGGTGCTCAATATTTGTTGTAATGATGTGTTTGCCTTTCTCCCCGTTCGCGTATGCCACACCCTTAATTGCCCAGTTATCTGCCTCTGTACCAGAGCCTGTAAAGAAGATTTCTTTTGAGTCCGCATTCAATACTTTAGCTACACTATCTCTTGCAAATTCTATCCCTTTTTTTGCTTCCTTCCCAACAGAATATATCGATGAAGGATTTCCAAACTTCTCAAAAAGGAAGGGTAGCATAGAATCGATGACTTCTTTACTTAAAGGGGTAGTTGCTGAATTGTCAAAGTAGTAAGTTTTGTGCATTGAATAATTCTACCACTACTCTTTACTCGTTGGAAACAATGAAATTAATTTTCGCCTCTGAACTTGCTGAGAAAGACCCTGTTACGGTTATCTCCTCTATCATCTGGATACAGGCTGTCTCCGGAGAGGGTGAAAT
>CAZVQY010000034.1:0-2235 GCA_964629715.1 uncultured Candidatus Saccharibacteria bacterium | reverse complement strand
ATTATTAATAGAATCCCAACTCCAAATACACTATTTTTATTCATATTACTTATCCTTTATTTTAATTAAATGCTTATTCGTTTTTCTTTTGTGAACCTTGAAGATTAGTAATACCATAAGGGATCCTAGCATCATCACTATCCCAGCACTCACAATCACCAAATCAAAAGAGGACTTACTAAGGCTTGCTAAGTTTCCGATTAGAATACTTAGTAATGCTGTTGACAAGCTAATTGCTGCCTCATAAAAACCATATTGTAATCCTTCAATACCACTATCGACATTCATCGCAAAAAGCTTCCTCCAGTTTGTAACACTTAATGCAACTCCAAAACCAAATATAAATTGGAGGAGGTAGTAGTGCCACGACTGTGTTATATGTGGATAGAATGTATATGGTAATCCCATTAATATTGTACCCAGTGCGAGTAGTATTATTTCATCTCTATCACCCTCGATGAAATCTGTTAGATGACCCATCGGTATCTGAAGTATTGCCCTTGTGAAGAAATATATTGAAGTTCCAATTCCAACAAATTTTATTGTATCTATTCCCAGCTTATCGGAAAGATAGATGCCTGATAGTGCAGAAATAATCATGAATGGTCCCCATGAGAGTATGTCTGAAAAAGTTAGGAGTGCTACCACTTTGTTCGCTCTTCTTGTGTCATTCTTTTTCATGCATATAGCTTACATTGTTGGAAAATATTAATCAATATGCTAAATTTAATTAATGAATCTGCCTACTTCAGAAAATCTATCTCTTTATCTTTCTGCTATTTCTGGAATTGTTTTATTCCTATTTTCAATCCAATCTCTGGGGAGAGAGGTACAGGCATTAGGTACAGAGAAGTTCAGAAAAAAGTTGACAAAATATGTAAAGAATCGTTTTACTGCAGTTCTTGCTGGTGCTTTCTCAACAGCAATCGTGCATTCAAGTACTGCTATTACAGCTATTACAGTTGCACTAGTTAATTCTGGAGTAATTTCTTTTCATGATAGCCTAGGTGTTATTTTAGGAAGTGGTATTGGTACAACCATTACTGCCCAAATCGCTCTTCTTAGTGATACACCTATTGCTCCAATACTGATTATTGTTGGATTTCTTCTTAGATTCCTAGGAAAAAATACGAAAAAGTATAGTGAGATTGTACTCTATCTTGGGATGATATTACTTTCTCTCACGATTGTGTCATCATCCGTTTCATTACTAAGTGAAAATCCCGCTTTCGCAAATATTTTTTATTCATTCTCAAATCCATATTTAGCTTTTCTAGTGTCATTCCTTTTCACTCTGCTTGTACAATCAAGTTCAATCACGACAGGACTTTTAGTAATATTTGCGAGCAATGGTATTATTCCAGCAGATATTGCCATTGCTATGGTTTTAGGTGCTAATTTTGGAACAAGTACCAGCTCTATTTTTCTTACGCAGAACTACTCTCTCTTCGCAAAAAGGGCTAGCTGGGCAAATTTTTTTACAAAGGCAATTGGTTCATTTGTCTTCTTGCTATTCATTGGGAAATTTGTTGGATTGATGAGCTTGATAACACAAGATGCTGCTCAACAAGTAGCCTTATCTCACCTACTATTTAATATTGTTAACACATTTGTTTTTCTCCTCTTCCTTACACCATTTGAAAAATTTATAAGGATTATTATTCCAGGCAAGGATAAGGAAGTGCTTTTGGAGACAAAATATATTGATGAGAGGGCAGACAAAGAATTCCAAGAAAGTATTCAAGATGTTAAGAATGAATTGGTTTATTCTATTGATAACACAGTAAAGATATATGAAAAAAGCCTAGGTATTTTTTATAATCCAACTGAGAGGATTAGGTTAGAGATTGAAAAGTACGAAACATTAAATGATTATTTAGACGATGAAATCACTAAAGCACTGTTATGTCTTTCAAAGCAGAAACTCTCAAAGAAAATGGCTAAACAGAGTGTAGTATTAGTAAAAATCTCGAATACGATAGAGCAATTAGGGGATTTGGGTATTGATTTTGGGAATGTTTTTCGAAGAATGCATAAGTCTGAGATATCTTCAGATGAGATACCAATAAATAGATTAACAGATCTCTACGACAAAATGATTGTACAATTTGATGAGATTAAGGTGCAGATAATTAGCCCAGAGGAAAAAGCCTTGATGACGCTCAAGAGCAATGAGGAAGAGATTTATGAAATTATTAGAGAGGAATATGATAAGCATGTGCATCGATTACAGGA
>CAZVQY010000033.1:0-6095 GCA_964629715.1 uncultured Candidatus Saccharibacteria bacterium | reverse complement strand
GCCAACCGCACCCATGAGGTGGGCAACAAAACTAATCACTGATGAACAGATTGATGTATTTTTAGATACTTTAGAGAAATCTAGTATAAAGAAGATCCTAATCCATGGAATATATCTAACAAATCTTGCGAGAGAAGACAAACAGCTGTTCCATCTTGGGAAAATGGGTTTAGTAGTATATCTAGATTTTGCCGAGAAGGTAGCAAAGGGTATTAAGGAAAGAAAAATTGATAGTGAAATATTAGGGGTATGCTTTCATCCTGGTTCCCAGAAAGAACTATCATATGAAGACAGTCTAGAGAGAATATCTTACGGTATGCAGTGGGTATTAGATGAGGTAAAGGGAGACCAGAAACTACTAATTGAAACAACTGCAGGAACAGGTGGAAATCTTGGTAGGAATTTCACTGAATTGAGATTAATGAAGGAGGGTGTCAAAAACACAAGTAGAGTAGGCTTTGTAATGGATACTGAACACACATTTGCATCGGGGTATGATTGGGTGAACAATTTTGATGGAGTGCTAGAGGATATGGATAGGGAGCTAGGTGTACAAAATGTTAAGGCAATACACCTTAATGACTCTATGGTAGAGTGTGGGAGTAACAAGGATAGGCATGCGAATTTAGGGGAGGGGAAAATTGGTAAGGATGCAATTTCTAAGATGCTTCATTACAAAGGATTTAAAGATATTCCCTTTATACTTGAGACCCCAGCGCTTAAAGGAGATGCCACCATACCAGATGAGGTTAAGGTGTTAAAGAAATTAGCTAATTAATTTAAAAGAGAACGAAATGAAAAGAATTAATACAAAAAATATACAGAAATTTGTTGCGAAGCTACCTGATCCCAAAGTATTATCCTTGCTCGCAATTACTGTTTTGCTTGGTGCAATCATATACATTGCAGTATTACTCCTTTCTCTCTAAAACATGGGGCAAGTAAATCTAAACGAAAAACAGAAAGAAGCGGTAGAATTTAACAGAGGAGACCTCCTGATAATTGCTGGTGCTGGAACAGGTAAAACATCTGTCATAACTGAAAGAATCATACATATAATAAATAAGGAGTGGGCAAAACCATCTGAAATACTTGCATTGACATTTACCGAAAAGGCTGCCCAAGAAATGCAGACTAGGATTGATGAAAGAATGGAATATGGATATGACGAACCAAGTATCTCAACCTTCCATTCTTTCTGTGATCACATATTAAGAGATGAAGGTTACAACATTGGATTAGATGGTGGGTACTCTCTACTTAGTACTGCTCAGTCATATATTTTTCTTCGAAGACATCTGTATGACATGCCGTTCAAAACACTTCTTCCAAAGGGAAATCCAACTAAATTTCTTAATGATTTCCTTAAACATGTAAGCAGGCTTCAAGATGAAGATATATCTCCCGAAGAGTATATAGAATATGCTAAATCTCTTCCTAAATCAACTGACGCTTTGAAGGAGGAATATACAAGGATGAATGAGTTGGCACAGGGGTATAAAAAGTATTCAGAGTTAAAAATTGCCGAATCAAAGGTCGATTTCGGGGATTTAATACTACTTACGATAAAGCTCTTTAGGGAAAAACCTAACATCCTTGAGAAATATAGAGGGAAATATAAGTATATCCTTGTCGATGAGTTCCAGGATACTAACTACACTCAGAATGTATTGGTGAATATACTTAAAGGTGATGGGAAAACTCCCTTTTTAACTGTTGTCGGAGACGATGATCAAGCCATATACAAATTTAGAGGAGCTGCAATATCTAACATACTCCAATTCAAAGAAAAATATCCTAAGGCACATGAAATTGTCTTAACTGAAAACTATCGTTCAAAACAGGAGATACTAGATTCCGCACATACTCTAATTCGACATAATGACCCTAATCGTCTTGAAGTTACAGAGAAAATAGATAAAAGTCTTGTTGCAAGAGGGGTGTTTGATAACGATAAGGATTCTGTTCAACTGATAGTGTCTCAACATGAGTCATTTGAAGCAGAGAGGGTAGCTGAGGAAATTATGAGATTAACTGGCTATGGAGAATTAGTAAAATTAAGGGAAGATAGAGGAAGTCAAACTTTTGATGAGAAAGGTCAGTCAACATTCTTAGATAGTCAAACACCTGGGAAAGAGGCAAAATACAAATTCTCGGATATAGCTATACTCATAAGAGCTAACGCGAATGCAGATATATTTGTTCAGGAATTTAGGAATAGAGGTATAAGGTACAAATTGGGTGGCTCAAGGGGCCTCTATTTCAGAGATGAGATAAAGAATTTAATTGCTTTTCTAAGAGTGCTTACAGATTTCACGGATGAAATCTCAATGTACAAACTTCTTACAATGGGTGTTTGGAATTTTTCTCCAAGAGAATATATGGAATTAATACAGTTAGCAAGAATTGAGAAGTTGACGCTTCTTGAATTCCTAGAAGCAGAGTGGAAGATTAAAATTGGAAAAGATAATTACAGTAAGGAAGATTTTAAACAAATTGATAGCAAGATTATAGATAAGATACTTTCACCTCAAGCCATAGCTGGGGTAGGTACTCTCCTAATGCTTCTTGATACAAGTATGAAAAAAGTGAAGGAGGGGAAATCCCTAGTTGACATTCTTTATGATTTTGTGATGAATAGCAGATACTTGAATGAATTTTTGGATAAGGATACCCCAGAGAGCATCTTTGCAATTTCAAATATCAATAAATTCTTTGAGCTAGTAAAGAGCTATGAGAAGGACAATCCTGATTCAAACATATATGAGTATGTGGACTATCTTGATTACAGTATCCAGATTGGGGAGTCACCTTTAGTAGATTCTGTAGATATGGATGAATTAAATGCTGTTAATATAATAACAGTGCACTCTGCAAAAGGTTTAGAATTTCCTGTTGTATTTCTTGTTAATCTTGTATCAGAAAGGTTTCCAACAAGAGCTAGGGCTGATGCTTTGCCCATTCCTGACGAGTTAATCAAAGAGACAGGAATTGAGAATCTCGATGAAAGAGAGGCAAATATCCAAGAGGAAAGAAGACTTTTCTATGTAGGCGCTACTAGAGCGAAAGAGAAACTCTATCTTACTGCCTCGAACTTCTATGGAGACGCAAAGAGGAAGAAAAAGCCGAGTATTTTTCTCCATGAGATTCTTGATAGGAGTGTAGATGGGGACTTTAAGGAGAAGGTTGAGATTAATGATTTCACGGATGATATAATACATTTAACTTCTATTGAAGGTTCGGATCAATCAATAATTCCATCTAAAGAGATAATGAATATTGTTAAAAGATTTAGTTACTCACAACTTAATGTTTATGAAAGCTGTCCAAGGAAGTATGAATATGCATATGTTTTGCGCATCCCGACAAAAGGAAATGCTTCGACTGCTTTCGGTACTACAGTTCACAATACACTTAAAGACTTCTACACTCTTCTTCAAAGGTCTAAGGAGAGTTTGGGTGGTATAGTACAGCCACCAACAAAGGTTGATTTACTTACTTTCTATGAAAAGAACTGGGTTAGAAATGGTTATGAGAGTAAGAAGCAGGAAGATATTAGGAAATCAGGGGGAAGGAAAATAATGGAGCAGTATTTTGAGAAGGTATATTCTCCAGATGAGAACCCATTACGATTAGAGGGATCATTTAGTGTACATTTTGGTGATGTGGTATTTAGCGGAAAGATTGATAGGATTGATTTGGTTAATTCTAGAGAAGGAATCCAAGAGGTTTGTATTGTTGATTACAAAACAGGTTCGGAAAAAAGTGCAAGTGAAATTAAGAAGGATTTGCAGTTGGCTCTTTACGCTTTAGTCGCAGAGGAGAAATTTGGCTTGAAGGTTGTTGGAGCAAAGTATATCTTCATTGAAACGGGAACTGCTGTCGAAGTAAATGTCTCTCAGGAAAGAAGAGAGGATGCTAAGAGGAAGTTGATTGAGTCCATTGAGAGTGTTAAGAAGGGGAATTTTAAAGCAACACCTGGTTTTATATGTCGATTTTGTGATTTTAATTCCATCTGTGAGTATGCAGAGTTATAAAGATATTGTATAATCGCCAGTGATGAACATTATTGGGAAAATTAACGGATTGTTGGTAAGCAAGGTATATGCCCAGAGTTTAGGGGAGAGGATTGATGATGCACTTACTACTCAGGGTGGCACTGCTGATCCAAACAATCCTGTGGGGCCATATGTTGATAAGATTGTAAAGGTGGCTGCTCCGGTGGCAGTAATTGCGTGTTTTATTTTATTGGTTTATGGGGGATATTTACTATCATCTAGCGAAGGTAATCCCGACAAGTTGCAGGAGGCAAGGTCTGTTATTACAAATGCGATTATTGGCCTGATAGTTGTTCTGCTCTCTGTTGTAATTCTATTAATAATTGGGAACACTATTGGAACATCTACTGGGCAAACTATATATAATTAATTAAAAAACTCTTATGCCAATCAAAATATCAGATTTAGATTTTCCCAAATTTAAAGGAATTACGGACATTGATAGTCTGGCTGAACAAGGTATTAAGCCATTAATTGAGTGGGTTGTGATATTTTCGATTGTTGTTGCTGTAGTATTAATTATCGTGTCTGGATACAATATGATAACATCAACTGGAGATCCAGAGAAGATAAAGAAGGGTCAGAGAGGTCTAACGGCGGCGATAATAGGCCTAATTATTGTCTTTGTTGCAAGATTGATAGTATCTTTTGTCTTGGATATAATTGTTGGGAAGTAGGTAGATTGCATTGTAATAACGGATTTTGTATAATTGCGATATTATACTTAATATATATTAATTTAATTAAATATAAAAAATGAAATTATCGAAGATTTTAGCGGGTGTGTCAGTCGGAGTCTCAAATTTGTATTTGGCATCTGCAACATTTGCACAGGATGCGGGTGGGTTTCTTCCAGATCCAACAGTAGAGGGGGATCTTGCATCGATTATCAAGAGAGTCTTGACTTGGGCTCTTGGCTTTGCAGTTGTCGTTGCAGTTATTATCATAATCGCAGCTGGTTATATGTATATCACTGCAGCTGGAGATGAAAACAAGATTAAAAAAGCAACTACAACTCTAACATGGGCAGTTATTGGTCTAATTGTTGCATTCATAGCTTTACTACTCGTACAGTTTGTAATGAAGAACTTCTTGAATGTTGAAGTATAGGTTTAACCTGTATTATTAATAAAAATTATGTACCCATTTGGAAAGTTGCTTGATAGTTTGAACTATACAAGTTTCGACAATATAACAGATTTTCTGACGAATATCATTCAGTTTGCAATGACATTCTCTGTGGTAATTGCAGTTATTGCTGTATTAATTGCAGGTTTTAAATACATTACTTCCGCAGGAGATAGTGAAAAGGTTAAAAACTCTACTCAATCTCTGATTTTTGCTTTAGTTGGATTAGTTATTGTATTTATAGCTCCTACACTCATAAAGTTTATACTGGATAAATTTATTTAGTACATTCATGCTTGGAAGGATGAAAAAGTTTTTCACGCTGTCATATTTATCACTCGTGTATACTCTTCCTTCTGTTGTTTTTGCAAGACAATATACGGATCCGACACGAGAAGAGCCTCCTGAGCTAAGTGGTGCCATGATTGAGAAATTTCTTAACGATGTTGTATACAAGTATATTTTCCCTGTCGCAGGATTGATCTGTTTTATCTTTATAATTAAGGGTGGTTATATATGGATGATATCCTCGGGAGATCCAGAGAAGGTGAAGCAAGCAATGGGGACACTAACATGGTCTGTGGTAGGTTTAGTATTTGTTATTCTTGCAAGGTTGTTGATTGATGTTATCATGGACTTTATTGCCTAATGAAAAACCATAAGTATCAAGCAGAAAGTTTCTTTAAAAGCCAGGGCTATGCTAGGAATGGTTTGAAGTTAATCCTTAAGAATGAGAGGAATTTCCGAAGGGAGCTCATTGTAGCTTTCATTGTCATTATTGCGGGTCTTCTTTTTAGAATCTCACATTTTGAATGGATAGCTATCAGTCTTGTTATCTCCATTGTACTCATCTCTGAAGCTATAAATAGTGCAATTGAAGCTCTTTGTGATGCTGTGTCCCAGGATTTT
>CAZVQY010000032.1:2860-6809 GCA_964629715.1 uncultured Candidatus Saccharibacteria bacterium | reverse complement strand
AAAAGGCCAAATCTTTGTATGGGATATAGGCAGGGGGAGGAATTAACAGATAGGATTGTTAAGGAGATTTGTGAGAAAACAGGATCATGGGGGATATTACTTAAAGAAGCAATCGATTATGACCCGAACTTTAACGACTTTTCTTCTAATCCTTACAAAAAAGCATTAGCAAAGATAGCAGAAAAAGAGAAGATAGAACAATTTGTCGATGTTCATGGTCTAGCTAAAGAGAATAATGATTATGATTTAGGAATTTATTATGCAACGCGCTTTCTTAAATCTAAAAAGTTTGCTGAGGTTGTTAGGGGAGATATTACAAAAAATGAACTCTACGGTCTGAATATTGCTATTTTCAGATTTATGGAAGACTATCAGGAGACACTTGGAGAATTTCTTGTGAAGGAATATCGTGTTCCTTCAATACAAATAGAAATAGCTAAATATATTAGAGAAGATAGGAGTCTTAGAGATACTTTTGTACAGAACTTCTCAGATATTGTGAATAGTAGGTTTGTATAATATTATTATCGGTTAATAAATTTCTCAAGTTTCTTCTTTGACTACCTCACCTTGCTCTGATATCCTTTAGATGGATTCATATAAATTATTCTAATCCCATATAAATGAAAGAAGTAAAGAAAAAAACTGACCAAGTAGTTGAAGAAAGTCCTAAGAGTAAAGCTATCGAAATGGCGGTTGCTCAGATTGAGAAACAATTTGGAAAGGGATCGATTATGAAGCTCGGTGATGAGAAGAAAGTAGATATTGAAGTTATCCCTACAGGAGCACTCTCCTTAGATTTAGCGCTTGGGGTTGGTGGTGTACCCAAGGGGAGGATTATTGAGATATATGGCCCAGAGTCTTCAGGGAAAACTACTTTAGCGATTCATATCTTAGCAGAGGCTCAGAAGAAAGGTGAGGCGGTTGCATTCATTGATGCTGAGCATGCTTTTGATCCTACATATGCTAAAAATATTGGACTTGATATTGAAACCCTTTACATGTCTCAACCAGATTTCGGAGAGCAGGCATTAGAGATATTAGAGACATTGGTTCGATCTGCAGCATTTGGAGTAATAGTAGTTGACTCAGTTGCAGCTCTTACCCCAAGAGCCGAGATTGAAGGCGAAATGGGAGATAGCCATATGGGTCTTCAAGCAAGATTAATGTCCCAAGCATTAAGGAAAATTACTGCAATTGCAGGTAAGACAGGGACAACAATTATTTTCCTTAATCAATTAAGAATGAAGATTGGAATAATGTTTGGGAATCCAGAGACAACAACAGGTGGTAATGCTCTTAAGTTTTATGCATCTGTAAGGATGGATATTAGACAGAAGGATAAGATACTCAGAGATGGGGAAGTTATTGGTCACTCGAGGAAGGTGAAAATTGTAAAAAACAAAGTAGCTCCACCTTTCAAGGAGGCAACATTCGATATGATATATCCTATGGGCATAGACAAGGAGAGCAGTCTTTTAGATGCAGCACTTCAAACAAAAATTGTGGAGAAAGCTGGTGCATGGTTTAAGTATGGGGATATACAGTTAGGGCAGGGGAAGGAAGCAACAACACAACTACTTAAGGATGATAAGAAATTGAAGGAAAAAATGGAAAAGGAAGTTAGAGCTACAGTTAAATAATGAAAGTAACTAAACTCTCTGCGCAGGAGAGAAATACGGAGAGAGTAAGTATGTTTTTGGACGATAGGTTTTCTTGTGGTCTTTCTCTAAATACCTTAGCAAAATATAATATCTTTGTTGGGAAAGAATTAGATGATGAGGAATATAAGGATATCCTCTACGATGATCTGGGGGAGAGGCTTTTTAATAGGGCAGCTGACTATCTTGGAAGCACAATTAAATCTGCCAAGCAGGTTAGAACATATCTTCAAAAGACCTTATTTAAGAAAAAAGGTCTTTGGTACGAAGAATTAAAGAAAGAGGATATGGAGGAGTTGGTTCAGAATACAATGAATAAGCTTGAGAAATATTCATATCTCAATGATAGTGAATTTGCCCAAGCATTCATTCAATCGAGGGTAATTAACAAACCGAGAGGGAAAAACATACTACTTTCTGAACTCATCACTAAAGGAGTATCCAAAGAATTGGCAGAAGAGAAATTAGATGAGTTGATTGACGATGAATATGATATGCTTAAAAGAGTCTATGAGAAGAAGTATAGGGATGAGGTGTTCGGAATTAAGGAAAGGAAAAAGATAGATTTTTTGCTTAGAAAAGGATTTAATTGGGAATTAATTGAAAGATTGATTAATGAAAAGTCTGAAGAGTAAGAGAAAGTGGATTCTTCCAGAAACAGAAGTTCAAGAAGATATCGTTGAGTACCTATTGAAACAGAGAGGTATTGAGGAGATTGAGGATTTTTTAGCTCCCTCTTTGAGCGATATCCCTTCATCAGAGGTACTTTACGATTCACAAAGGGCAGCAGAGGAGATTCTTAAGAGTGTAAATAATGGGGAGAAGATTGTAGTACATGGAGATTTTGATTCTGATGGTATCTGTGCATCTTCAATCCTTTGGGAATTTTTGTATAAAGATTTAGCTAAGTATCTAGGCATGAAGGTTGATGTTGTTCCATATATCCCAAGCAGAATTGATCAAGGGTATGGTCTGACAGAGGATTCATTAAATGATGTCTTGGAATTGGGTGCAAACCTTCTCATCTCAGTAGATTGCGGGGTGAGAGACGAGAAGTTAATTGTGGAATATATGGAAAAGGGTCTACATTTTATTATTACAGATCATCATCAGCCACCAGAAGAGCTATCTGAGAATTTGCCATATCCTCTTGTACATCAGATGTATCCCTCTCACGAGTATCCATACAGAGAGATTTGTGGAACTGCAGTAATTTTTCTTCTTATTCAACAGATAAAGAAGAAAGTCGGGATGGAGTATGAAATTACGGAAGATACCAAAGGTCTTGACTTAGTTGCCCTTGCAACTGTCACTGACATTATGCCTCTTGTTGGTATAAACAGGATATTTGTGAAATATGGATTAAAGCAGATTTCAGCAGGTAATAGGAAGGGAATGAGATATCTCTGCTTAAGGGCGGGAATAAATTTTAAAGATGTATCTGCATATCATTTAGGATATGTAATTGGTCCTAGAATTAATGCCTGTGGAAGGATAGGTTCCCCTCTTGATGGTGTGAAGCTTTTTGTGAGTCAGGATGATAAACAGTGTCAGGATATTTCTAATGAACTTGAGAATATGAATTTTCAAAGACAGAGAATGACAGAGCAGACAAGAGAGGAAGCTGCAATACAGGTTGATGAGAAACAGAAAGTCATTTTTGCTCTAGGAGATGATTGGCATGAGGGGATTATTGGACTAGTTGCGGGGAAGCTTCAGGAAGAATATTTTAGGCCAACGATTGTTGCTACAAACAAGGGTGATGTGGTTAAGGGTTCTGCAAGGAGTATTAAAGGTTTTAATATTACGGATGCACTTGGGAGGTTCGAGAAATATCTTATTAGATATGGTGGTCATGAACTAGCTGCAGGTTTTAGTGCGAAACCAGAAACGATTGATGAATTTAAGGAAAAGTTTGTTAAATATGCGAATAACGAGATTACGGACGAACAACTTATTCCTAAAATGAGAATTGACTTAGTTCTTGACAGCAAAGATATTAATAAACAATTAGTTGGTCAGCTTCAGAAAATTGAGCCCTACGGGTATGGTAATCCAAAGCCTATTATATGTCTTAAGGGGTTGGTTATAGTAAAGCAATTCCTTATGGGGGAGGAAAGGAATCATATTAAACTTATGGCTAAGGGTAGTGGTGTAGATTTTTTAACGCTTCTCCTTTTTGGCGCAGGGGAAGACAAAGATGAGTTAATTAGAGATGCCGAAATTGATGTACTTGGATATCCTGATATAAATGTTTGGAATAATACGGAGAATATTCAATTCAATGT
>CAZVQY010000032.1:0-2760 GCA_964629715.1 uncultured Candidatus Saccharibacteria bacterium | reverse complement strand
TCATCTCATGACTCTTTGCAATCAATTTTCCGATTCTATTTGGTGTATTAGGTAGAAATGTAGACTCTAGAACTGAATTAAGATTAAGCATCTTCATTAACATCCTTTCTGTCCCAATTGCAAAACCTCCATGTGGAGGGCAACCATATTTGAAGTAATCAAAATAATCTTGAAGTGATTCTTTGTTAATATCTCTTTCTTTCACATTATTTACCAATTCATCATATCTATGCTCTCTTTGGGCTCCACTTGTAATCTCTACGCCTTTCCAAAACAAATCATATCCCATTGCTAGGGTGGGGTTCTTAGGATTTTTCATATGATAGAAGGCTCTCTGTCTATGAGGATAATCAATTACAAAGAGGAATTCACACCCAGTTTCCTTCTGCATAATCTCTCCTAAAGTTCTCTCTTCCTCTGGTGATAAATCTCCATCACCTTTACTTGGAACGTTTTCTTTTTTCAGTTTCTTTTTTGCCTCCTTGAGTGGTATGTATGGGAAATCACCTTCAGGAATAACAACTTCAGTACCAAATAACTTCTTAATATCCTCCCCATACTTCTTCTTTACTGCATGAAGACTAGCCATAATCATCTCCTGCTCAAAATGGCAAACTTCCATAAATGAATCAATATAGCTAATCTCGACGTCAAAACTAGTGTATTCAGTTAAGTGCCTTGTGGTAAATGATTTCTCTGCTCTAAAGGCAGGGCCAACACTAAAGACTTTCTCTAAATCAGAGGCAATAGCCATCTGTTTATGAAATTGTGGGGATTGAGCTAAATAGGCTTTCTTCTCAAAGTATTTAACCTCAAATACGTCAGCACCGCCTTCACTAGCTGCACTAATTATTCTTGGGGGTTGTATCTCAATTAAGTCATTCTCGATGCAATACTCTCGCATTGTATTAGTCATAAGGGTTGAAACTAGCATCATTAAATGATTTTTTCTTGATCTAAGATCTATCCATCGGTAATCTAATCTCTGGTCTAATGCTGTAAGGTTATCTGAATGCTCTCCCTCGATGACAATAGGGAGTGGAGTATCTGAGAGGGAATCAATAGTGATATCCTTTATTTCAACCTCATATCCAGAAGCGACCTGTTTTGCTTCGTTAACAATACCCTTAATATCTACAATTGATTCATTTGTAAGTCCCTTAACTTTTGAGAAAAGATCCTCGCCGTTTCCTATCCAACATACAGCTTGAACCATACCACTCATGTCACGTACAATTAGGAAGATTATCTTCCCTTGATCTCTAATTGTATCTACTCTACCTCTGATACGAACCTCTTTCCCAATTTTGTTCTTTAAATCGCCTATTAATGTTCTTTCCATGGAGTGGATTATATAATAAATTAGAGAGAAAGAATACCTTTTTTCTCTTCAATCTTAGGTGTTGGCTGTACTATCTCATCTTGAACAATTTCATAACTAATTGCTGGATAGTAAATATCAAATTTACCTTTAACGTCCCCCTCAAAGACAGCCTCGCCAGATAGTACATATATTGGTTGAAGAAAATCCTGCTCTCCAGATGTCTCGTAGTAATACAATTTTAGGTCTTCATTAACTATGAATCTCTTCACAGCTCTTGGAGAATATTCTGAGATATCATCTCCATCCGTATTATAAAGATATGCAATACTTCCCTCTCCATTTTGAATCTTCTCTAACGCTGTCGCAGGGGAAATTAGCTCGTATGTACCACAAGCTTCAACGGAGAGAGGCCAGTATGTATAATTTATCTGATATATTGAAGAAAAACTTCCCTTCTGTGATTCGTCCTTTATCCCTACATATACAGATATATTCGAATCCTGTGACTTTGGTAGAACAATGCCGGTATTGAACGTAGAAAGTTCTATTTTCTTATCATTAATTATTGTAGACTCTTTTGTTGATTCCATTCCCATTGTCTTTTCAAGCTCGCGAACCATATCCTCTGCTCCAACCAAATCAGATCTTATGCTGATTAAGGATTTTTTTCTAAAGAAATCAACTTTTACTAAATGTGCTTCAGATGAAGAAAGAGCCTTGCTAAAACTGCCATCTGGATTAATTCTGATATATACAATATTTACATCCTCACTTAGATCACTGTTTAGCAAGCCAATTGAGCTTAAAGCATTTCTCGCTTGGCTCTTTGCTACCTGATCAGATGGGATAGTTGCTCCACTAGCAATGTTTTTTGCATAAAGAGGATCACTTCTCATGACAAAGTTCTGATTCTTTGCATCAATAGAAAGTGTCTTCTTGGAAGCTAGGTTAGTCCACTCGTAATATCCCTCTCTATCTCTTGAGATATTCGAAGCTTCAAAACCCATCTTTGTGGCAAGATTTACAGCTCTTGATCTAGAGTCCCAAGGTTGAGTCGGGTTGTTATATTTATATACGTTCACTATATTAGGTAATTTGTTAACCTTTCCTGTATCCGTACTAATCTCAAAGTATAGCTCAGAGCCTTCAGTTAGGGCTAATGATGGAATTTTCAGAACACTAGATTGAAGGAATTCCTCCCTCTTTTTTGTACAAGCATAATTTGCTTCTAAATATTGCGCAGGAGGTTCTGTTGGTCCCTCGTATGTGATGATGAATATAGCCAGCATTAAAATAGCAAGCACTCCCAATGCTATTACTCCAAATCTTCTTGTCCAGAATGCCGCTTCAGTTAATGTCATGATATAATCTTATCATACTTAATTAAGTATAAGAATAATCTTAAACATATTTTTATGAAAACTCCAGAGGAGAAC
>CAZVQY010000031.1:0-7173 GCA_964629715.1 uncultured Candidatus Saccharibacteria bacterium | reverse complement strand
CTATTACAATTGTTGCTATCAACCCTGGAAAGAACTTCAGGGACACAAGAGATGCACAGAGGAGCTCAGATGTGAATGCCATCTTAAGTGCTGTTACACAGTACACAACAGATGGAAATGCTTTGCCAGCAGGGGTTACTGCATGTGACGAAACAGAACCTGATGGATGGAAGACAGGAGCTGATATCGGAACAGATGGTGTTGACCTAACATTCCTTACAACAGGAGAAAATGACTACATGGTAGCTGTTCCAAAAGACCCAGATGGTGGTACAGATGAAGTAACAGGTTATGTCATCTGCTCAATTGGTACAAGAGTACAGATTGCAGCACCAAAAGCAGAAGGAAAAGCAGCAACTGAGGGAATTGTAGTAAAGAGATAATTACTACATAGCGACTCGAATATTTAAAGTGAATATCAGATAGCTCTACGCTGTCCCAGAGTTATGATTGAACTATTACAACTACTAGATGAGGTATTAAAGAAGAGGCTGAACATATCAGATTTTCTTGACGCACTTACAGTAGATGCTTTGAGGAAAAGGGCTTCTGATATTCACATTGAGTCAAAAGAAGGAGGAGGTCTCCTTGTTAGATATAGAATCGACGGCGTCCTAAGAGATATAATAACCGTTACCCCAGAACTGAAGGAGAGTCTCCTTTTCATAATCAAAGTACGAGCCAAATTACGAACCGATATCCATCTTGCTCCACAAGATGGGAAAATTCCTTTTATAATCAAGAAGGAACTTCTAGACGTGAAGAGGGGAAAACAAGAGGAAGAGAAGCCAGAAGAAGTAAACGAAACTGCTGAGGAACAAAAGGAGGAAGAAGGGGAAAAGAAGAAAGGAAGGAAGAAGGATAAAGAGGAGGATAAGATAGAGGAAATAAAGGTATTAAACAGATTATCAAAGTTCAAAGATGAAAAAAGTGATTCATACAATGTTGACGCCAGAGTCTCAATACTCCCAGTAACATTTGGCGAAAAGGTAGTTATTCGTCTTCTCACACAAGCAAATAGATCATACTCATTAACTGACTTAGGATTTAATGATGATGATTTAAGAAAGCTTGAGAGCGCATATAGAGAGCCGTATGGGCTAATTCTCATAACAGGTCCTACAGGAAGTGGAAAAACTACAACCCTGTACTCCATTCTAAAGATTCTAAACACAAAAGAGGTAAATATAACAACAATTGAAGACCCCGTTGAGTATAGTATTGAAGGTGTAAACCATATACAGATAAATACAAAAAGTAATCTCACATTCGCAACAGGTCTTCGATCAATTCTAAGGCAAGATCCAAATATCATTATGGTAGGAGAGATTAGAGATACTGAAACTGCTAGAATAACTGTAAATTCTGCCCTCACGGGCCACTTAGTCCTCTCTACCCTACACGCAAATGACTCAGTAAGTACAATCCCAAGATTGGTAGACATGGGAATAGAACCTTTCCTTGTAGCCTCAACATTAAATATCGTTGTAGCCCAGAGACTCGCAAGGAAATTATGTCCAAAATGTAAAAAAGAATACATTGCAAAAAACAATGAGAATCATAAAACGCTTCTTGCTCTCAGGCCTGATATTGCAAAATACCTTAAACCAGATGACAAACTCTATACAGCTGTGGGATGCGAGGAGTGTGGGAATATAGGATATATGGGTAGAACAGGAATATATGAAATATTAGAGATAAATAAGCCACTAAGGGATGCAATACTAGAAAACCCTACAATGGATAATATCCTTGCTGTTGCCAAGAAAAATGGTCTTAAGTTGATGATTGAAGATGCAGTACAAAAACTCAAAAACGGAGATATCGATCTTAAGGAGTTAATTAAAGTAATTGCAATAAAGGATTAATGGAAGAAGAGAAAAAGAAACACATAAACAAACCTAAGGAAGAAAAGAAAGTTGAGGACTATTTCTCAATGTCGGAGAAGGAGAAGGAAAAGAAATATAAAAAATTAAGCAATCTAAAGATTAAGATCCCTGCCCTCCTCATGTCCATTAAGTCACTCTCAACACTCCTTAAGGCTGGGATACCCCTCTCAGAGACGATGGAAACCCTTGCAGGACAATCAAGCGATATAAACCTAAACAACATATACTCCTATATGTCTAGTGAGGTAAAAAAAGGCTCAACATTAGCAAATGCAATGAGACTTTTTCCAAAAACATTCCCTGAAACAATATCCTCAGTTGTAGAAGCAGGAGAAAAGGGAGGTTCATTAGAAACTAACCTTAAATTCATATCTGAGACCATTCAAAAAGAATGGGAGGTAAGCAAAAAACTAAAAGGTGCAATCGTCTACCCTATTATAGTACTAGGAATGATTGGAATTGTTTTCATTGTAGCGATCTTCGTAATATTCCCAAAACTTGAGGTAATGTTCGAAGCCTTTGAGAATATTCCACAACTAACAAAAAGTATAATGGCAGGTGCAGGTACTGTACGAGAAAACTGGATGTTTATACTCGCGGGAGCATTAGTCCTGATTGTTTGCTTTGTATTATTCTTAAAATCAAAGAACGGGAAGAAATTCTCTGCTTGGCTTGCAATTAATTTCCCAATCCTTAAAAATCTTTTCAAGTCAAACATACTATCCTCATTCTCTAGAACACTAAGTGTACTCCTTGCAAGTGGAATCCCTTTAGAAAAAGCCATGGAGATTACTGCGAACACAACAAGCAACTATATATATGCAGAGAGATTCAAGGAGATCTGTAGAAGTATAGGAGAAGGGAATGATCTCTCAATCTCACTCTCTTATTATCCCGAATATTTTAACAGATCATTTATCAAAATGATTGATATTGGAGAGGTAAGTGGTTCCCTAGAAGACAACCTTATGTACCTTCACAGTTTCTATTCCGAAGAGGTCGATGAAATGAGCGAAAATTTTGTAACATTGATTCAACCAATATTATTAATAATCGTTGGTGCTCTGATTGGTGGTTTAGCACTTCTTGTTCTAATGCCAATATATCAATTGATGGGATCCATAAATGCGTAATGAAAAAGGAAAAAAACAATTACAGGGCTTCTCGCTTTCCGAGATTGTACTAACAATTGCCCTTCTACTAACAATTGGGGCCTTCCTCTTCCCAACTTCAGTTGGAAACTTGCAAAAAAACAAAGTGAAAGAATATGCCTCACAGATAGTAACAGATATCAGATACCAGCAACAGAGAGCTAGATATAAGAATATCCCTACAGGAGTATATTTTAGAGGGGGAGAATATACCCTCTTTGATGGAGAATCATTTGCTTCTGGTACAGAAAAAGACACAAAGACATTACCAAACAACATAAATATTCCGAACTTCTCGCTCACAAATGGAAACTCTGTCCTATTCCCTGCAGGGGAATTTAGACCTAATTCATATGGATACATAGTAATTGGAACAATTGGATACTCTACACGTGTAAATGTTAATATGGAAGGAGTAATAGAAAGTGACTAAGAAAAAACTTAAAGGCTTTAGCATAATTGAATTAATTCTTGCCATTGGAATCTTTTCCATAATCTCCTCTTTTCTCGTCTATTTGGTTATTGATGCTACAAGAACATATGAGAACATAGAGAAGAGAGCAAGAGCGGCACATATAACAAAGGAAGTATACTCTGCCCTTAAATATTTAAAATCGGAAGAGTGGTTTTCAATAAGAAAGGAGACCGACCAAGGTCCAAAGCATATAGAATATGTAGAGGGGAAGTATGTCATTGTTGATGGGGAGAAGACAGAGGGGAACATAACTCATTCCTTCTCTGTAGTTCTAGCACAGAGGGATGCTTCAGGAGCAATTGTAGAAGAAGGAGGGACTATAGACCCTCATACGAGAGTTGTTAATATCTCAATCAATTGGACAGATCGCTTAGGAGAAATACACCAAATATCACCAACACTCTATCTAAACGACTGGAACATTAATAGCATTATTCTCACAACCAAAGAAGATTTTAACAGAGGCTCACACAACGATACAGCAGCTGCAGAAGCAACAGGAGGAGAGTTAAGACTACAATCAGTTCTCTATCCAGATTGGTGTAGACCTGAGAGAATGATAAACGAGTATGATATCCCTGGAAATGCTTGGGCAAAATCCATCTTCGCAAAGCCAGGAAATGCATATCTAGGAACAAGAGGTGGAGATGTTGGAGACCCCTTCACAAAACTAAGAATAGAAGGAGTAACACCTCCCACACTATTTGTAGAAGGGACATTCCAAGGGTATAAAGTTAATGACATCTACGTCGATGGGAACTATGCATATCTAGCAACCACCGATGACTCAAAAGAGATTGTAATTCTAGATATCTCATCACAAGACAACATACATGAAGTTGGATATGTAGATGGACCAGATTCTTGGAATGCAAACAGTGTTACCGTAAAAGGAAATTACGGATATTTCGCACAAAGCACTTATGTAAGAGTTTTTGACCTATCCTCAAAAACAGGAAAAAGACCCATCGTTGGCTCCAGAAATATCAGCCTCATTCCTTTGATAGCAACTGTAAGTCAAATTTCTGTTAGAGATGTTGTAGAGAATGGTGTAAATAAGAGGTATGTATTTGCTTCCCTAAACTGGGACTGGTATGAATTTGGAATTGTTGATGTGACCAACCCCTCATCTCCAACTTTAGTATCAAGAACTACTGTTAATAATCAGCAGGTATATGATATGTATGTATCAGAAGATAGCAATACCGTATTTTTTGGGACAAATGCTTCAAGCAGTGAGCGAGAGTTCTATATAATTAACACAATATCTAAATCAAAGCCCAAAATCCTATCCTCTGTCGAAACCAATGGAACAACGATATGGGGTATAGAGGTTGTTGAAGATGGTAATGTTGCAATCTTGGTAGGAGAAGGAGGTGAAGAGTATCAGGTCTACACCATTTCGAACCTTAGTGATCCTGTTAAATGTGGAGGGATGCAGATAAACTCAGGAATATATGATGTTGCCTCCATTATTGATGCACAGAGGAATACCTTCTCATACATAGTAACAGGTGATACAAACAATGAGTTCAAAATTATAAGAGGAGGTCCAGGTGGAGGAGATGAGGAAACAGGAAATGGATTCCTTGAAGAAGGGACATACACTTCAGAAATTATAGACTCAAAATCTGAGGAATCTGAATATTACACATTAATCGTAGATGCTGAAATTCCAGAAGGAACAGAGATGAAAATACAGTTTAGAACGGCAGCAACTCAGTCTGCTCTCCTTTCAACACCTTGGAGGGGACAAAATGGGAGTACTCCATACATAACACAGCCTGGGGCATACCTCCTCCCAATGGGGACAAGAGGAAGGTATCTACAATACAAGGTTGAATTTACATCTGACACTACAAAAGCAAAATCTCCCCTACTTAAAGAATTAGTCTTTGAATATGAGAAGTAAACTAAAAGGTACTACATTAATAGAAACCATCCTATATATAGGAATACTCACTGCAATCCTATTTACTATAGTAAACTTCATGCTTTCAACAAGGGAAGCAACTACAAGAACCAAAAGAAGATCCGAGGTCTTCTCTTCCTCAGAATTCATATCTCAGCATCTAGACTACATACTCTCAGATGTAAGCAGTATAGATTCCAGTAAAAGTTCCTTTAATACAGACAGTGGAATTCTCTATATAACTGTTCAAAACGGAGAACACCACTACACTCTCTCAGGAAACAACTTAGAATATGATGGAACCCCCCTAAATACAAAAGAGGTTCGAGTTCAGAAATTCTTTTTAGAGCCAATACAAGACAAAAAAGATGTAACCATAGGAGTCAGGATAAGCTTAGAAATATCCTCTATAAAAGATGCAGGGATAAATAAATCTATAACAGTTTTACATACCATAAGATAATGAAAAAGCCTGGAAAGAAAAAAATTGCAGGATACATAGCATTAACAACTGTCCTTATAATACTACCCCTCCTCCTGCTCTCTGGTATAGATACAATATATACAAATATTACACTCCTGATAAGTGGGAAAATGCAGTATGATTACAATATTTTAGAAATAAATGCAGAAACCTGTCTGGAAGAGAGTGTATACAAAATTAAGAAAAACAGAAGTATCTCAGACACATTCACAATTACAAAACCAGAATGGAGCTGTACATGCCAAATATCAGACAAACCTGAAAATTTTGGAGTAAAGACTATTGGAATCATAGCAACAGATCAAAACTCAAATCATGTAACATTGTCAAAAGAATTAAATACAAATACAGATCCATTTGAAATCTCCAATATCTAAAAAGAAAGCTAAAGAATTCATCTTTCCCATTGTTGCAATTATTTCCATGTTAGCAATTCTCTTTCGGATATACTCACAAAACCAATTGAACTTACACACAAATTTACTCTCCTTGTCAATTTTTATCACACTACTCCCCCTGCTCTTTCTTGCACATAAAGATTATATGACTTATGAAGTAGATCACTATGTCTCTCTAACTCTTCTAATCATTTTAGCAATATTAAATATACTTCTATTTCTTCTCAAGGGAGACAGTTTCTGTATAAACCTTACAGAGCATTGGGGATACCAGCCATATCAAAACCTACTAGCCGCAATCACGCTTGGGGGAATTTTTCAGCTGTTAGTTCTCCTAACAAGAGAGAAAGGAATGGGACAGGGAGATGTGAGAATCGCAATAATTTCGGGACTAATAGTTGGTTTCAATAATATACTTCTGTGGTCCTATATAACAATCTTCACTGCATTAATCTATGGTATTTTACTCTCTTACAAAGAGAAGAGGTTTAAGGGATTAAAAATACCCTTTGTTCCATTTATGGTGCTTGGTATTATCGTTGTGCTACTTCTTTCGCTTTAATCTATTCCTCCTTTGTCTCTTCTTCCTTCACAACTGCTGGTGTTGTTTTTTCATTGGTTTTGAAAAATCCATACGCTATTAATCCTCCCCCTATTAAGAGACCCTATATTAATATGACAATTGATATTTTAGATAACTTTTTTACAACTTTTTGATATTTTTCCTCGTTGAGATATTTTTTATCTTCCATTTAGATTAATATTTTATTATATTTGTATTATTAGGCAGGGCCAACGTTGACAACAGGAAGGGGAATGATACACTGGTTTTAATTAAATTCAACAATAACTAAATGGACCAAG
>CAZVQY010000030.1:0-7262 GCA_964629715.1 uncultured Candidatus Saccharibacteria bacterium | reverse complement strand
AGATGGATGAATCATTGAAGCCAACTCTTAAGAAAGAGAAACTTCTTACTAGAGATCCAAGAGAGGTTGAAAGAAAGAAGTATGCCCATGTAAAGGCAAGAAAGAAACCTCAGTTCTCAAAGAGATAGTATCTTTCAACAAATCCCTATTCGAACAAATTTGATAATCTGTATTTTGTGATATATGCATGGAATTCAACGTGTAGTTTTTCCTCTCATTGAAAACCTTAATTATTTCTCGTATCATTTGGATATAAATTTAATTTTCTATTGAATATGGACAAGAAAATGGTTTTAAAAATAGGAGGAATAGTTCTCCTATCACTAATAGGTGTTTTCCTTATAGGTGTATCTGGGGTGTATTTCTTTAGAAGTAATGACTACAATACTAATACAACCTACGACTCAAGAGATTATAATGATAGCTCAGGTAGCCCTCTATCTAGCTTCTACCCAAACAATTCCTTGTATAAATCCGAACAACAAAATAGTATCTCTGCTCCAGAAGTAGCAGAGGGTACTGCAGATAAAGATAAGAGTATTATCAAACGGGGTAACCTTAGAGTTTTGGCAGATGATATTGATGATACTGTAGCGGATGTGGAAGCAATTGCGAAGAAATATCAGGCTGAATCTCAGAATACATATGATAGTGGTAAAGGAAAAAATAGGAGTGTAAATATGGAGTACAAAGTAAAAGTGACTGATTTTGAGAGCTTCTTTAACGAACTCAAGGGAATGGATGTGGAATTCGATTCTACTTCATCAGGGATTACTGATGTTACGAATGAAGTAATGGATCTGCAAGCAAGGCTTAAGACATATAAGAATACTGAAGAACAGTTGCTTGAAATACAGAAGACAGCCAAGAATGTTACAGATACAATGGCCGTATATAGAGAGTTGAATACAATTAGGTATCAGATAGAGAGTATCGAATCTCAACTTAAGTATTATTCCAATCAAACAGATTATTCTACAGTTACAATATCTGTTGCTCAGAATAGTGAAGGAGCAATGATAGAAGATGATACATGGAAGCCATTGGGTGTGCTTAAGAATGCTTTAAGAACATTTGTAGGAGTTCTGAAGGGTTTGGGATCAGCAATTATTTGGCTGGTAGTATTTGGCGTTCCGATTGTAATAGTAGTTCTTCTTGTCAGATACATTGTTAAAAGGTCGAAAAAATAGTATAATCAAGATGTATAAGTATTATTAGATGGTTGCATTTACCCTTCGGGAGTAAATGAGGAAAGTCCGGACTTCATGTCAGTCTCGAACATATCGAGATAAGTGCCAACGAGAGTTGGAGGGGAGTGATCTTTTGGAGAAAAGGGCAACAGAAAGATACCGCCTAGTTTACTAGGTAAGGGTGAAATGGTGGTGTAAGAGACCACCGGGTAGGCAGTAATGTCCTATCGCTGGTAACCCCCACTTGAAGCAAGGTAAAACCGCATAGATAGATAACCATCGTTATACAGAATCCGGCTTATTATGTACTTATACATTTTTATAAATACTATTTATCATGCCTTGCGAATTAGACCAATTCTTCGCTGAATAGGATGAGCAAATAAAACTGGAATCCAGATCCAATGTTATTGCTGAAGGCCTTTCAGAGTTTCAGAAGTTAACTTTTGCTAACAAATTCCTCTACCGATACCATTTAGGAATTCTAAAGGTGTTGTTTTGTTTTTACCTTCTATCTGGAATTCAAATAATTTCAGACATTTCCCACTAACACTTGTAGTAAAAAATAACTCCCCATCTTTTGAAAAAAGTTTTCCACTCTCGCTTAGGGAATAATTACAATTAACTAATTCCGCTTTATATATTTTCATTATCTTTTCAGACAAACTTCTATTCACACTCTTTGGCATCCTAGTCCACGCGACAGGCCAGGGAAGAAAAGCTCGAATCATTCTTTCAATATATTCGGGATTACCCTCCCAATTTATCTCTGCTTTCTCTTTTGAAATATCCTTCTGCCAACAGAAGGTTGCTTTGGAATCATCCTGTTTCTTAGGAACAATCTTATTATTGATCCATTTCCTTAAAGCTGGGAGAAGAATTTCTGTACTCTTTTTCACTAATCTTTCTCTTAATGAGATATTAGTATCATCCGCCCTAATTTCCTGTTTGTATGAATCTAATATATCCCCCTCGTCCAATCCCTCTGTCATTACCATCAATGAAATCCCTGTTTCCTTCTCTCCATCTAATATTGCTTTTTGGATTGGAACAGCTCCTCTATATTTGGGAAGAATGGAGAAATGAATATTAATACATCTATATCTGGGATAATCTAAAAATTCCTTAGGAACAATTTCTCCAAACGCTTTACATACAACAATATCTGGATTGAATTTCTTTGCTATCTCCATGTATTTCTCCCTGCTCTTCTCTGTATGAAGTACAGGTATATTATTCTCCAAACAATACACCTTGACTTCCGATGGCGTCATTAACTGCTTTCTCCCAATGGGCTTGTCAGGAGTTGTGATTGCGCAAACAATCTCAAAGTCATCACTCTCATGAAGAGTTCTAAGACATTCTACGGACTCCCAACCCGTCCCTAAAAAAATTGTTTTTACTTTATCCATAGTTAATATTTTACTATAATACAAGAGATTATGAAAATGTCAGAATTTACATACAACCTACCCGAAGAGAGGATTGCTAAATTTCCTCCAAGAGAAAGAGGTACGACAAGGCTTCTTGTTTTGGACAGGAAAAGTGGTGTGATGGATCATAGAAAATATTCAGATTGTATTGAATATTTTGAAGAGGGAGATGTGATTGTACTGAATGAAACAAAAGTTGAGAAGAGGAGGACATTTTTTGTTGATAACAAGGGAAGGGTTTTTGAAGTGCTGTTCTTAAACAAACAGGAGGGAGGCAGTTGGTTTTGTCTAATCAGAAAGAGCAAATATCTTGTAGAAGGAGATATTCTTTTTAATCAGGAAGATAATGAAATAGAAGTTGAGGTTAAAGAGAAGAGAGAGGATGGATGTATAGTGATATTTCATTCTCGACTTCCAGAAAATGAAGTTTTTGAGCGTGTAGGGCATACACCAATACCTCCATATATGAAAAGGGTGGATACAAAAGAAGATTTTGAGAGATACAATACTGTTTTTGGAAAGAATTTTGGTTCTGTTGCTTCTCCAACTGCGAGTCTTAACCTCACGGATGATATGCTGGAAGAGATTAAGAGAAAGGGGGTGAGGATTGTTAAGGTTGAATTAAAAGTAGGTTGGGGTACTTTTGCACCTGTTAGAGAGCAAAATGTTGAAGAGCATCAGATTCATGAAGAGCAGATTTTTTTATCTGAAGAATCTTCAAGAATAATTAATGCGACAATTAGTAGTGGAGGAGATGTATGGGCATTTGGGACAACAGTAGCAAGGCTTCTTGAGAGTTGTGCGACCCTAGGTGGTTTTGTAAAAGCATTTGGGGGGAATACCAACCTTTTTATATATCCAGGATATGAGTGGAAAATCGTAGATCACTTAATTACAAATTTCCATATGCCCGATTCATCTCTGCTTTTGTTAGTTTCTTCATTTGCTGGTACGGAAATCATTAAGAGAGCATATAAGGAGGGGTTGGGAAAAAAGTATATGTTTTTAAGTTATGGTGATAGTATGCTAATACGATAATTCTCTTTATTCTAGAGTGTACCAATTTAGTTAATACCTTAATATTGCACCTGTTGTGTTCTAGATATATCCGAGCTCTTGGAATATAATAAACACATGGAATTAAAAGATTTTGGCAAGAAATTCATATTTATGCCAGATGCAACTAGAGGTGCGGTGAGGAGTCTCACCACGCAACAGCTGAAGGACACAGGAACGGAGGCGATTGTAACAAACACTCTACATCTGATAATGAACCCTGGTGAGGAAAATATGAAGAGGCTTGGAGGTATAAAGAAATTCATGAATTGGGATGGAATTGTTCTGACGGACTCGGGTGGTTTCCAAGTTTTTTCCTTAATCCATTCAAAGAAATGGAAGGGGACAGTTCATGATAATGGGGTGACTTTTAGATCTCCCACGACTGGCGATATACACGAATTAACTCCTGAGAAGTCTATTGATATGCAGATAGCAATAGGATCGGATGTTTTGGTAACTTTGGATGACTGCAGGGATGCAACCTTGGAGAGAGCAGATGCAGAAGAATCTGTAAGCCATACAATTAAGTGGGCAAGAAGATGTAAAAAGCATTTCGAAGATATCTATGGTGGAACAAAAGAAACAGGGAAATTGCTAAGCTGTGTTGTTCAGGGAGCTAACTTCTTGGATTTACGAAAGAGATGTGCAGAAGAATTGAGCGAAATTGGTTTCGATGGATATAATTTCGGAGGATTTGTTGTGCAGAAGAATGGGGAATTGGTTTTAGAAGAAATGAGAGCTGTTATCGAGAATACTCCTAGTGATAAATTTAAGTACGCAATGGGTGTAGGAAAGCCTGGGGATATTAGAATAGTTGCTGATTTAGGTTATAAGATTTTCGACACTGTTTTGGTAACTAGGAATGCAAGGCATGGGACATTGTATTCTAAGGATATTAATGGAGAGGTCTTAAGGATAAAGAATGCGGAATATCTTATGGATGAAAAACCGATAGACTCAACATGTGATTGCTATACATGTAAGAATTTTTCTAGGGCATATGTTCATCATATGTTTAGAGTCGGTGAGATTACTGGTTTGACTCTTTCTACTATTCATAACCTCAGATACTACCAGAGAATAATTGAGGACCTTAACAAGGTCTGAACTAGAGCAGGCATAGAATAGTTAGACATCATTTTCTCCATATGGTATGATTATCTAATCCTTGTGTAAAGGGATTTTAGGAAACTGATTTTTTGTAAAATGTTTTTTGATATTTATATGACATTTGATAATTTAAAAAATCTACAATTGTTAGAACATGGCATGTTGCCGTCTATCTCCTCCTAAAATTACCTAATAAGGTGATTAAATTTTAATGTGATTATTATGAGTAATACTTTAATCATACTGCTTGTTGTTGTAGGCGCAGTAGTGTTGACCACAACAATAACGGTATTGGTTTTGAAATATGGACTAAAGTGGGTCAATGTTAAGAAGATTCCTACAAACGAGCTTGAAAAGGCAGCAGAGAAAGTGATGGGAGATAGGATGAATAAGGCGGAGCAAGAGATTGAGGAAATGAAATCCCGTGAAGAGAAAAGAATAAGAGAAATGAGAAGGGAGAGTACAGAACATGAGGAAATACTGATTGAGAGGGAAAAGAAACTTAATAAGAGATCTAAATTGTTGGACGACAAGAGTGAGGAACTTCAGAATCAGGAGAGTAGGCTGAAAGACGGATCAGAGAGACTTGAAATAGAGAGAACCGATTTGAAGAAAGAGCTCGAAAAAATCTCCGGGTTCTCAAAAGAGGAGGCGAGGGAGAAATTAATTGAGGAAGTTGATCAGGATATTAAGGAGTATGAGGCTAAAAAGATTAGGCAGGCGGAGAAAGAAATAGAAGCTGTGGCCGAAGAGAAGGCACAGAAGATTCTTGTAGAGTCCATGCAGAGAGTGGCTACTGATTATGTAGGAGAGACTACGACAAAGACGATTAAGGTCGAAGATGACAAGGTAAAGGGTCGGGTAATTGGTAAAGAAGGAAGGAACATTAGGGCATTTGAGCAATTAACAGGGGTTGATGTTATCGTTGATGAGTCTCCGAACGCCATTGCACTTTCATCTTTTGATCCTTTGAGAAGAGAGATTGCGTATGTAGCTATGACAAAGTTGATAGGCGATGGAAGAATTCATCCAGGATCAATTGAGGAAGCTGTAAGGAAGGCAAAGAATGAAATTTCGGTTGAGATTAAAAAGAATGGTCAGTTATTAGCCGATGAGGCTGGTTGGCCAGATATGGATGTGGGGCTAATGAAGTTAGTTGGTAAAATGAAGTATAGAAGTAGTTATGGGCAATCTTTGATGGCACACACGACTGAGGTGATTAGAGTTGCCGAAGTTCTTGCCATTGAACTCCATGCAGATGTAGATTTAGTAAAGAAGGCAGCCTTGCTACACGATGTTGGGAAAGTCCTTACACATAAAGTGGAAAGTCCACACCATCACATATCAGGTCAGGTTGCTAGGAAGTATGGTTTAGATGAGAAGTTGGTAAATGCGATTGAAGCCCACCACTTGGACATAGAGGCAACTTCTGCAGAGGCAGTAATTATATATTTGGCAGATGCAATCTCTGGCTCAAGACCTGGCGCAAGAAAGGATAGTTATGAGCAGTATATCAAGAGGATAGAAAGTATTGAAACTGCTGCAAAAGAAATTGGGGGAGAGAACATTCAAGATGTTTATGCAATAAAAGCAGGTAGAGAGATTAGAATAATTGTTAAGCCACAATTTGTTACGGATGATGAAGCTTTGGTGATGGCACACGATATTGCGAAAGAGATTGAGAAGGGGCAAAGCTATCCAGGGAATGTAGAAGTTACAGTAATTAGGGAGACAAGAGCAACAGATGTTGCAAAATAAGGCTTTTTAGAAGAGAAATAAACTGTCTTCTAGTAGTCTTTTCTATAGGGGGTGGGGATTCGATATCCCTGCCTCCTTTCTTTTTTACCTCACGCTTCCAATGTTTCTAGCATATTAGGGTATTTGTGAGTATGCAAAAAAGCCTGTTATATCAACATCTCCACTATCTGCTACGAATCAATCTGGTGACAGCTCATGATAAATATCCATGGGGAGAAGCTTAAATGACTTGTCGCATCAAACTTTTCATTCTTTTGCCCCTTAAGCCTATAGCCGAAATCTCTCTTGACTGTAGCTTCACTTTTTCATATTTTAGAGGTGGATATATGCAAATATCTTGATTCTAAGATACTTTGTATATATATCATAAAAAGAAAGGAGGTTACAACAATGTTAAAGAAAGATTTGATCGACAAAGTTGCTTCAGATGCAGGTCTCACAAAGAAACAGGCAGGTGCTGCACTTGATTCTGTTTTAGAGGCAGTCACAGGAGCATTGAAGAAAGGTGACTCTGTTCTTTTAACTGGTTTCGGTAAATTCGAAGTCAGAACAAGAGCTGCAAGAACTGGAATCAATCCAAAAACTCTTGCAAAGATTCAGCTTCCAGCAACTAAAGTTCCTGCATTCAAACCAGGAAAAGCTTTAAAGGCTGCAGTGAAGTAATAGCCGGTATTTCTTTATAGATAAAGAAATGACGAGAGGGATCCGTACG
>CAZVQY010000029.1:0-7884 GCA_964629715.1 uncultured Candidatus Saccharibacteria bacterium | reverse complement strand
CAGCATCTGCTTTCATTTGCTCATCCTTTGATGATAAGAACGCTTCATCCATAGTCATTACTTAAAAACTTAGGTATTAATATATTATCTTAAAAAATTGTTTGATACAAATTTTTATACAAATACTCTTTCAAAAGCAAAAGAGACATTTATTTTACCTCTACCCCTTCCTTTTAAACTGAGGTAATTTCTTCATAATCCAAAATATAATGGGATCTGTTAAATTCTTTGTAACAAAAATTAACAAGCTATCAAGAGGATTAGGAAGTACCTCTTTCTTAAATCTAAAGGTTTTTTTAATAGAAATCTCTGCTACCTGCTTAGGTTTAATTAACAAACCTAATTCTAAACCAAGTTTTCTTAACTTCTTTGAAAGTTTAAAAAATGCAGTATCAACACCACTGGGACAAACTACTGTAACTCCAACATTATCCCTTACAAATTCATAGTAAAGAGAACGAGAGAAATTACGAATATAGCTCTTTGTTGCATTGTATATATGAATACCTGGTAGGTTCATCCATGCAGATGCAGAAGAGATATTAATGATAAAGCCTCTTTTTCTTTCTAGCATTTCCTTTCCAAAGAGATATGTTAGTAGTGTTGTACAATGAATGTGTAGATTTATGAGTGAATCTAATTGTTTTTCTTCTAAGGTGGCAAATTCATGGAAGATTAGTTTCCCTGCATTATTTACCAATATATCAACCTGTATATTTTGTTCTTTACAGTAATTAAAAACTTTATGACCTGCTCCAAATATACTTAAATCTTGCTCTATTATCCAAGTTTTTATACCGTATTCTTCCTTTACAGTATTTGATATTTTTACTAACTTTTCTTTATTTTTACCAACTAATACACAATCTAAACCCAATTTAGCAAATTCAGATACAAAGGCTTTGCCTATACCACTACCACCTCCTGTTATTAATACTGTTTTTATACCTTCTGGAATTTTATATAACTTACTCATAGCTAAGATAAGTTTATCACACAACACACTTCAAGACATTATGTTTCAGCAATAGTTCTAAGATACACCATCCATAAATTGGATTCACATTACTGTAAAGAATTGATTTTCCCAGTAATTAAGCAACAGGTTTATTCTTTTTCCACAGTATTATCTCTGTAATTACCAATGCTATACACCCTACTGCAAATAGAAATATACCTACAGGTATAAAGCCAAAAGACTCTACCAACAAACCACTCTCTGCTACAGATGAACCCTTTATTTGATATGCGATAGCACAACAAAGACTTAATACAAAAGGAACAATATATACTAACCTAATCATTTTGAATTTCATAAAAATATGTACATATAAAATTTATTTTGGGTTATTATACACCATTGAAGTGATTAAGCAAGGAAAATTCCAACACTTAAATAGTTTTTTTACTTGATTAAATATTCTTCCCTTCAATCTCCTGAGCCTTAGGGGAATCCGCAGGAATCATAGATTGACTCTTACATTTTGGACATTCATATGCCCTATTTGTTAGCCTCCAGATAGAATAAATTATCCCAGGGAAAATAAATGTTAACCAAAGAAGAACCTCTAACCAAAAGCTCCCCTTAAGTATCCTTTTTGCTACTCCACGATACCCACAGACGGTACAGAACATTTCTTTTTTCATAAGAAGAAGATTAAAATTTATCTAGATTTATCATATCATAATTAGAAAAAATTCTTCAACCCTAGTCACTTCTTAACTCCTTTCGGTTTAATGTGCTAAGAACTATCTATATTATAACTCAAATTTGAAGAAATTACTATAAGTTGCAGAGATTGTATGCATATGGCACTCTGGATGATAGCGTCGCACAAAGTCAACGAGAGAAATATCTCCTAAACTCTCATATGATATAATAACAACATATGAAAACCTTCGTTTACCATGAGAATGCCTCTGGTAAGGCCTCTTTTACAAAAGCAGGAGATGCTTGGAGAATTAATCCAACACAAGATATTTTTGCTGTTGCAGACTCCCCACTAAGATGCTTAATACGGGATACAAAGGAATACCCATTTGATGATTATGGATATGAAGCAGCAGATACTTTTTGTAAAAGTTTTATTAAATATGGAAAAGAATTCCTTAAGAGCCCCAAACCCAATGAGAAATCCTTCAAGAAAGTCTTAATACAGTGTAACAGGGAGATAGGCAAATTAAATAAACAACTAGGGAAAGAATACAATGATAAAACTAATTATGATATAGCTGAAACTGTCGGAGTTGGAATGATTATTAAAGATAACAAGCTATTCTATGGTGGACTCGAAGATTGTTATGTAAATGTACTTAGAGGAGAGCAACTAAAGAATCAAGCGAATTGGAGATATCAAATAATGAAGGCTGGAGAGTATATAGACTATTTATCAAAGGAAGACAAATTAAAAGACTATATCCCAAAAGAATTGAGAAAAAAGATTCGAAAATCTAACCAGTGGGAACCATGTTGGTGTAATTATTTAAGAAACAATAACAAGGCCTTTGATAATGGCGGTAATCTAGTAGGCTGGGGATGTTTTACAGGAGAAAAGAGTGCTGAATACTTTATTCAGTCCTACTCTATAGATTTAAAAGAGGGAGATCATATTCTATTATTTTCAGATGGTATGATTCCTGCTTTAGATAACAAAGAATTCCTTAAATGGTTTATAGAAAACAGAAGTAACTCTTTTTACTTCCAACTTCAAATGCGAGAGAAGATACAGGAATTATTAAAAAATCATAATGCTGCTGATAAGGAAAAAACTTTAATATATTTCCAATTCTAACCATATCTAGATGGAAAAAGTAATAATTATTTGTGGTGGTCCATCAAGTGAATATGACATCTCCCTGCTATCTGCCCAATCTATAATAGATAATATTGATTTTAGTAAGTACTCAATATCAGTATGCTTAATATCTGAAGATAGAAAATGCTTAATAAAAGAGATAGTACAACCTGAAGTGGTATCTAAATGGAAACTTGGGGATATACCTTTTACTAAGGCTTTAGAAAAATTAAAGAAATATGATATTGCACTACTTGCTGTACACGGTCAATTTGGAGAGGATGGTACCCTGCAAACATACCTTGAGGAGGAGGGTATACGATATACTGGCTCTGATCCTTATTCAAGCAGACTGTGTATGGATAAATATAGATCAAGTATCTTGGTAAGCAGCTTCCCTAACCTATCTATTCCTCATACTAAGTTAGTAAAGTTAGAGAATCTTAGAAATGAATTATTAAATACTCCTCTTCCTGTATTTATTAAACCAAATAGAAATGGCTCTAGTATCTGTTCATATGTTTTAGAAGATTTAAATACTTTAGATTTAAAATTAAATGATATATATTCCCATCATAAAAAGAGTGATGAGATTTTAATACAGGAATATATAAAGGAGAGGGTGGAGATAAGTTGTGGGTGTCTTGAGAAAAGAGATGACACATTTATTCAATTACCTCCAATTGAGATACTTCCTAAAAACTCAAAGTTTTTTGATTATAATTCTAAATACTCTAAGAATGCCTCATTAGAAAGAATCCCTGCAATTGGTATTTCTAAAAAACAGAGAGAGTATATTTCAAAATTAACAATAGATATTCATAAATTATTAGGATGTAGATTGTATAGTAGATCTGATTATTTAGTTACAGATAATAAAATATATTACTTAGAAACAAATACACTTCCAGGAATGACTAATACTTCATTAGTACCACAAGAGGCTATATCCATTGGTATACAATTTAAAGAATTAATCTCTTTCTTTATAGAGAACTGCTGAGACAACTATATATAATTACGAATTTTTGTAAGCTACTGTCAAATACATAAAGTAACTATTAATAGACTCCTTTGTTGATTTATATTGATTATCATACTTGAAGTAATCTACCCATATCTCTCTTATTCTGGTTAATTCCCTGTACTGAGATGGTGTTAATTTAGATTTTTTTGTTAAATCAAACAACTCTAAAGATCTTATAAATGCAATATCAGAATACTCTTTATTTTTCTCTTTCCAGTCAATTGCCCTATACACTTCACTCCCTATATTAGCCATCTGTTCAAGGAATGATTTCTTTTGCCAATCTCCTTGTGCCTGTTTTATATGTTGGATATTACTCATCTTTATTTAATCATAGAATCAACTATCTCAAGAATCTTTTTCTGGGTAGCTTTATTTTCAACACTTCTAGAGCCATTTCCCAAAGAGGGTCTCAGGTTAATCATTGAATCAAATTCCACCCTCTCCTCCATACTTAACTCAGGATAAATGTTTATTCCCCAGAGATTTTCTTGTTTAGAACCTAGTTGTAATAAATATGCTTCCTCATCCGAATGTAGTTCTGCATCAACAACTAAAATCTTCTTTTCTACATCTACAACGGCTTTTACTAAATTCCCAAACATCTTAGATGCCATCTCTTTTAATTCCTCCGTACTGATTGTTTTTTCTACAACTTGCATGTATTTATTATACCAAAAAGTTGATTAGAGAACTTGGTTAATGAAGTATAAAACAGATACTGTACTCCCCTATATATTTACTTACTTCTGTACTAGATATTCTCTCTCTGCTGTTATAGTCTCTAGATTATCATCTACTGCATTAAAAACAGTCAGTGTTAATACTACCCTTAATTTTCCAACCTTGTCTATAAAAGTAGATGTAAAGCCACACAGCTCTTTAGATTCACCACTTAATATGCCTGTATTATCCTGTTCTTTGTACAAAACCTCTTCATTATTCTCATTTAAATAAAACTTCCAATTACATCTAACTTGATTTGCATATTTACCATTTCCTTCTACTAATGCTTCATACATTCTTGCTTGTTTTGGAATTATAATATCTTCCTCAGGACTAATAATTGTCATCTTAAGATTGTGTTCTATCTCTTCCTCCTCATCAGTAGTATCTTCTTCAAGACTATTTTCTACAGTATCCTCTTGTTTATCAGTAGTACCTTTATTCTTTCTAGCAATACAGAAAACTCCTACAGATATTAATATTAGTATGAGTAATATTAATATCCCAATCTTGAGTCTTTTATCCATAGTTAAATTATTAAAATTAATACTCTATTATACATTACTATCTATATATTGTCTGTTATGTATTTGTATAGGTAAATAGTAAAAATATAACTATTCTAATATACTTAGATATATGAACATACATACCATATTTATTCTTTCCTTTCTTGTTTTAACAATTGAAGAAGGAGTTAAGATGGTTTGTGGTAATACTGGGGATATAGCTATACCTAAGAAATGTTTACCTAAAAATTTTAATAGTTGGGTAAAACCATAAAGAAATTAACTCCTACTAAGAAACAGATTATCTTAGTCTCTTTTTAATAATTTCTTTGTCTCTTCAATATCATTCCAGGGATACTCTATCTGCCCAAAACACAATGACTGTTCATGACTCTTTCCTGTAATAATGACAATATCACCATCATTAGCTAACTCCAAAGCCTTTGTAATAGCATCTCTTCTAACTTTGACATCTTTATCTGTGTAATCAAATCTATATAACTTAGCATTCTTGTTCTTTCCATCTCTCCATCCTTCCTCTATCTGATTATTAATATCTCTTAAATTCTCTGTCCTAGGATCCTCTGCAGTGAGAATAGATATATCTGCGAATTCATTAGAAAGTTTTCCCATAATAGGCCTTTTATACACATCCCTTTCTCCAGCAGTACCAAAAACATGGATCAATCTCTTTCCCTTTCCTAATAAAGGCCTAACAGATGAAAAAATATGTTCAAAAGAATTAGGAGTATGAGCAAAATCTACGATGACAAAAAAAGGCTCTCTTTGAAGAATCTCCATCCTTCCCTCAATAGTACTGAAAGAAAGAATATTCTTTATCATATCCTCAATCGCTAACCCTTCATACCTACATATTGCGAACGCACAAAGAAGATTACTAGCATTATACCTACCCAACATAGGGAGCACTACATCATATCCCTTCCCATCTACATCTAAGCTAAATAGTATTCTTTCACCCTCTTCTTTGATATCTTTAGCAAAAAAGTCAGCACTTTTCTCAATACTGTATGTAGAGATCCTGTGATTAGAAGAACTTTCTCTTAATGGTTCATATGACACATCATCCATATTCAATACAACAGATCCCTCCTTCTTTAAGTTATCTGTGATGAGTAACTGTTTTGCATTAAGATAGTTCTCCCAATTACCATGGTAATCTAAATGCTCTGAAGCAACATTAGTATACCCAACGACATCAAACTTTAAACCGGCTAATCTTCCCTGTTCTAATCCTTGGGATGTAGTTTCTAAAACAACATGAGTACAATTCTCACTCTCTATCTTTTTAAGAAGCTTAAATATCTCATGTGCAGGAGGAGTGGTTGTATGAAGACCTGTATCTATCTTCTCATCTCCGATATATGCAGCAACTGTTGATATTAATGCGGGTTTGTATCCTGCACTTTTCAAAAGATGATATATCATTGTACATGTAGTTGTTTTTCCATCAGTACCTGTAACAGCAACATATCTCATCTTTCTACCATCAATACTAAACAGCGGTGCTAGATCAAGCTTCTTAAATACATTTACCTCATCCTTATCCATACTCCCACCCTCAAAATCTTTGGAGATATTCCTATAGAACTTTCCTACCTCATATACTTTCTGTTCATCATTACTCTCCTTAATACTCTCAAGGAGCTCTTTCTTCAAACCATGAGAATACAGTATCAGGTCAGTGCAAAATTTTTCGCCAACCTTGGGATTCCTATACTCAATCTCTATCCCTACACTCTCAAATTCTTTTGTTCTTTCTGATTGATTAATATCAAACCCCTTTATCTGTACTCCAAGAAGGTGCAAGAATTTAACTATGTAGTATGAACTTACTCCTCCTATCCCTAATAATGTTACACTTTTAATATCTTTATACTTCATTTGTATATCTTTAAATTAACAAAGAGAGAATTTTTCTTAAATCACCAATACTCATTTTCGGTATTCTACCCTTTCCCTCCATCTTTTACTATCCCTAACCCTGTTATGGTAACATAGTAAAACATATGGACTATCAACAAATAAACAAACAAAACATTGAAAAATGGATAGAAACTCTTAAATATCTAACAAAGATATTAGATAGTAATCATATACCCTATTATCTATCAGCTTCTGGATTACATTTTATATTAGGTTCTAACATATATCCATATGATATAGATCTTTTTGTATCAGAAGAAAATGTTAAATATCTATTCCAGTTATTAAAACAATTTTCTGTTTCAGACTTACACAAATGGGAAGATAAATATCTAGAGTTTCAAGGAGTATACAATGGTATCCCATTTGAAATATGTCAATGGGAAAAAGAACCTAAAGAAATAAAAACAGTAAATTCCAAAGGTATCGAAATTAAAATAGTTGATTAAACCTCTATCTCCCATAATTGTTCTAATAACCTACTCCATATGGAAGTAAAACAAAGCTTCCTTTATATACTCATGAACTAAATTTTCATAAAAAATAGAAAAGGAAGATCTGGTTACCCTAATTATATATAGTGAAATTTCTGAATATCCCAAAGGAGAGTCTTACTTCCCGAGCTTTCTTAATATTCTCCCTGCCAACACTACTCCAAACAACAATCAATAGCCTTTCTAACAACATCCCCTACCTTTCCCCAAAAATCATTCTTCTTCTTTTTTACCTTCTTCTCTTCCTTACTCATACTAGACAGTTTTCACATCCTCTAACTTAATTACACCCATATTAATAGCCCAAAACAGTGAATACAGGTTATATGCTTTCTCAAACATCTCCTCTGCCTCCTTCTTATTACCCCTTCCTAAATGTTTTGTAC
>CAZVQY010000028.1:0-8167 GCA_964629715.1 uncultured Candidatus Saccharibacteria bacterium | reverse complement strand
GGGACTATAGAGAGTATATAGGTTCAAACACAATCGATGTGCATATAAATAGACTGAGAAGTAAACTTGAAGACAGAAATGTCATTGAGACAGTACATGGTATAGGATACATTGTTAGAGACAGAAAACCTAAAGAATGACTATAATTGGACTCCAAAGAGAATTGTTATATAATATATACACAAACTCCCCATATATTTTATTTTTGATGATATAGATATGGAAACTTCGGAGTTAGAACAAGAACTAAGTACTCCTGATTATGTTAAGGAATACCATGAGATTCCAGCTCTCAGGGAGGATAAAGAGATTACTTTAAAAGTCGTTAAGAAAATAGGAACATTCTTAGAATATGCTTCAGAAAGATTAAAAAATGATAGGGAAGTTGTGATGACTGCAATTACAAGCGAGGCAGAAGGTTTAATATCACCATGGGAAATACTAAATGGCAAAGCTTTACTATTTGCTTCTGATGAGTTAAGAAGTGATAGGGAGTTTATGATAGAGGTACTTCAAAAAAATCCAAATGCTTTAGAATATGCGACAGATGAATTAAAAAATGATAAAGATATTGTCACTGAGGTAGTTGAAAGTTGTGGTTTTGCTTTAAAATATGCTTCCGATGAATTAAAAAATGATAAAGAGGTAGTTTTGAAAGCTGTTAAAAATAATGGAGTGGCTTTGGAATTTGCTTCAGAAAGATTAAGAGACGACAAAGAGATAATTATAGAAGCTTGGAGAAGTCTAAGAGAATGCTTTAATTAGAGACAGAAAACCTAAAGCATCATAGGCATAACAAGATGTACAAAGTCTTTATCTCCTTCAATCTTGAATACACCTGGTTTCACTGCTTCCGAGCACTCAAATATAATATCTTCAGAGTTAAGATGGTTTAGAATATCAGAAAGTAATCGTGCACTAAATGCAATCTTGATATCTTTTCCCTCTATACCAACATCAAATGTACTCTCATTCTTACCCAAGTCACTCTGTGTCGCAGAAAGTGAAATCTTTCCCGTTTTAGTGCTAATATTCAGAATCATCTTATTACCCAATACAGATCTTGCAATAATATTTACAACTTTTAGGGAATTAAGGAAATCATCTCTCTTAATCACACATCTTGTCTCAAAGCCTGTTGGTATTATCTGCTTGTACTCTGGAAACTCTCCATCAATCAATCTAGAAACCAAATCAACATCAGAAAGCCTAAACAGAACCTGATTTTTATCCTCTAGAAGAAATATACTCACCCACTCTTCATCAGTATCCAATTCCGAAATAATATATATAAGCTCAGAAAATGCCCTAACTGGAACTAAGAAACTTTTCTTTCCACTCCCCTTCTCAACCTTCACTGTCTGCCTAGAAAGTCTCAAACCATCTGTTGCAACAAAAGAGACATCACTATCATCAACTTCGACCTTCACACCTGTGAGAACTGGTTTGATATCATCATTTGCTGCTGCAAACGCAACCCTATTAACAGCTTCAACAATATCAGTCTTTTTGATTCTTACAGAATACTTCTGGTCTGTAACCTCTGGTATATTTGGGAAATCATCGAACGGCATAGTATTAAAGCTTGCAGTATTGTTAGAAGTAGAGATGTTAAAACTCTGCTTTGTGACCTCCACATCAACTTTCTCTTCTGGAATTGAGTTAACAAATTCTGATAACTGCTTAGCTGGAACAGTAATTCTCCCATCTTCCTGGATATCTGCACCTATCCAAGTGCTTATACTAATTTCAAGGTCTGTAGTTTTCATTGTGAGTTTACCTTTATCACTTTCACAAAGGACATTGCTTAAAATCGGAAGACCCGGTTTTGTTGTTACTACTCTACTTACAATGTTTAAATATTTTGAAAATGTATCTTGGTTACAAGAAAACTTCATATTATTAGAACTAACATATTAACTAGTGGGCATACTTATGTATATTGTACTTTCTATTATACAGTAAATTCTCCACAATTGTAGCTAATATATTTTTTTATTTAATTAAAAAGTAATAGATTTAGTAGTGAGTGTGGAAATGTTGACAACTAATAAAATTATCGCTAATTATATTGTCATAGCAATAAAATTTATGAATAATATCCTGTGCATATCTTTATTCCTTAATAAGTTACATTTCTGCTATTACGTATTGTGAACAAGTGATATAAGAATGTGGATTGTTTTCTGGACAAATTTAGGATAACCAGTCAATGAATGTGGAAAGAGCTATTCATTAAAAACTTCATTAATCCAACACTCTTACGAGTTATTAATGTTTCTAGCTCTGATTCTATATAAATTTATCCAAGGATATCTCAAAGTTATTCACAGAGTTGTCCACAGTTATTCTCTTAGAAGGTGGATACATGAATCTACTTTCTCACTAAAACGCTCATCAGAATTATACATCTCATCAATTTTACTGCACGCATGAATTACTGTTGTATGGTCTTTTCTATTCACCTCTTTAGCAACTCTCTCCAAGGGTAACTGAAGTTCCTTTCTTAAAATATACATTACGACCTGCCTGCTTTGAGCAACATATGAGGTTCTTCTGTTTCCCCTAATCTCCGAAGGTTTAACCTCAAAAACTTCCGCAACTGTATTAATCACCTTGCTTGGTGTAATTTTCTTCCGTTTGGACTCAATATCAATTTGTAGCATCTTTGCAATATCATCTTTAGAAGGATTTAGCCCGAGCTTAAAGAAAGATACGACTTTTGTTAACGCACCTTCCAACTCACGAATATTGCTTTCCTTGCTTCTTGCTATCATCTCTAAATATTCATTAGGAATAGCTGTTTCCTTCTCCTCAACAATTTTTTGCAATATTGCCAACCTAGTTTCATAATCAGGAGGTTGAATATCAGCGACCATTCCCCCCTCAAGTCGAGTTCTTAATCTATCAGTAATATTTTTAATCTCTCTTGGAGGTCTATCTGAAGCCAACACAATCTGCTTATTTGCTTGGTATAGTGCATCAAAAGTATGAAAAAACTCTTCCTGCGTTCTTGGAAAATTTTCGACAAATTGAATATCATCAATAATTAATAGGTCAAGGGTTCGATACTTGTTTCTAAACTCAGTATTAGTTTTTGTCTTTATTGCCTCTACCATTCCATTTAGAAATTCCTCTATGGATATATATGTGACTTTTTTTGTTGAGTCATTTTTCAAAACCTCATTTCCAATTGCTTGCATCAAATGGGTTTTTCCAAGTCCACTGTTGCCGTAGAAGAATATTGGGTTGTATGCTTTCCCAAGATCTCTAGATGCTGCTTCAGCTACCGCCTCAGCAAGCTCATTGCTTTTTCCAACAACAAAATTTGAAAAAAGATACTTTGGATTTAATCTGGATTCTTCTAATTTTTTTTCGAAAGCATCTTTCTCTTTTTCAGCAGACGAGAAAAGGTCTAGTGAATCATTCTCTGGATTATGATATTCATATTTTTCCTTCTTTTTCTTTTCATCGTTCTCCCTCACCATTATCTCTATTTCGAAATTTTGTCCACTTGCTTTTTTCAATGCCTGTTTCACCGAACCTTTGTAGTCTCGAATTATCTTCCCCTTCTTGTATTCTGCATCACAGGATAGCTGTACTACTCCATTTGAGATATTTTCTATATATACATTCCCAAACATCCCTAAAAAGATTCTTGTCCCCAGCATTAATTTAAGGTGCTCCTTTGTCATTTTCCACAATTCGTCCGTATCAATCTCTTCGGTATCCTGTTGTATATTCTTGAAGTAGCCTTCAAAATTTGCCTTGTTCATTTTTAAGGTAGTTATATTATTAAATACTTTGGGGGGCAGTCTCTGGTCGATTGGGACTTTGGTTCATTATATTGATTTTTTAATAAATGTGGATATCTTTTTTTGAATATGTCTGAAACATTGTTAGAAAGGGAACTTTTGAATAACTAAAGTGACTCTAGTAATTCTAGATACTAATTGAGATGTTTGAAATTTCCCCATCCCATCAGCTTTATATCGTTATGGCAACTTGTATGATACAGATATATTAAGCAGTGAAATTATAGATGAAAAAATACCGAGGATAGATGTACTTGGGCTATAGTTATTAAAATATTGGTAACGAGGTCTACCGTAGACAATGTTACAATTGAAATACATTTGCTCATATTCATCCAGTTGCTAAATACTTTTAGTTACTATATAATCATCAAGATTACACATATCCATTAAAAAAGATGAAAAGAACATACCAACCAAAAAATTTGCAGAGAATTAAGAAACTAGGCTTCAGAGCAAGAAATAAGACTGTAGGTGGAAGAAGAGTCTTGAAGAACAAAAGAGCCAAGGGAAGGAAAGAGCTTTCTGTTAGTGAAGAGTACAAGGTACTGAGAAAAAAGCATAAAAAAAATATTAGATAGATATGCTACCTAAAAAATACAGGTTGCCAGCAAAAGAATTTCAGAGTCTTTACAAAAATGGTTATAAAGCCAAAGGGGAATATGGAATGTTAATTTCTGCTCCAAATAATGTTCAGCATCCTCAATTTGGATTCGTTGTTAGCAAAAAGATTGGAAATGCAGTACATAGGCATAGAATGACAAGGCTTTTAAGGGGAATTTCTATAGAGGTAGTGAAAAATTTCGAGATGGAGGATACGGGTAGAAGTTTTCAATATATTGCATTTAAATTTTGTAATGAATATAAAATTCTTAAGGATGAAATTTTTAGATTGGTTGAAAAGATTGTAATAAGTGAAAAACAATGAAAAAGATAGTTCTATGGCTAATCAGACAATATCAAAAGACTCTTTCCTTGGATCATGGTCTTAGAGGTAAAATGAATCCTGGAAGGAGAAATTGTAAATTTTTCCCAACATGTTCGGAGTATGGGTATGAAGCAATTGATAAATATGGGGTCTTAAAAGGTGGCTTCATGACAATAGAAAGAATAATTCGGTGTAACCCATGGACTCCTCCTGGTACATATGACCCTGTCCCTTAAACAAAATTTATGATATATTCCAGAACTTTATATTAGATTTGTACATGTATTATATGTGGAATGTCATTCTCTTTAACCCAATTCTAAACCTGACGCTAATCCTCTACCATTTCTTTGGTAATAATCTTGGTTGGGCAATAATAGGAGTTGCTATTATTTTTAGGCTTTTGTTGCTTCCACTTGTCAAGAAACAGACAGATATGACAAGAAAAATGACAGCGCTTAAGCCTCAGTTGGATGCTCTACAGAAGAAATATGCAAATAACAAAGAGAAGCTGTCCCAAGAGCAGGTAAAGCTATATAAAAATAGTGGATATAATCCATTGGGTTGCTTCTTTACGACTATTCCCCAATTTGTTTTAGTTATTGTCCTTTATCAGGTTGTGAGGAGTATTGGATCGGGAGCTGTTGATGCATCGAATGTATACGGTTTTATCAAACCATGGTTTTCAGTAAGTGAGGGGAAAATAGCTATCGATTTAATGTTCTTCGGATTAGATTTAGATAAAATATATTGGAAGGATTTTAGCAACAAGCTATCTGGTGAAGCTCTTCCATACCTACTCTTAGTACTTCTTACAGGAGTTTCTCAGTTCTTTGCAACAAAATTCACTCAATTTATGCAAAATCCTCAGAAAGCATTGGAGAAGAAGGAAAAGAAAAAGAAGAAGGAACCTCAAGAACTCTCCCCAGAGGATCTTCAGGCAAATATGGGAAAATCAACTACTATGATGATGCCTCTTATGACAGTTCTCTTTGCAGCAGGGATGCCAGCCTTTATTACCCTTTTCTGGAGTGCCCAGTCGTTGATGCTTGTAGTACAGTATCTTTTGCTGGATTGGGATAAGAGTAAGGAAGGAGTGCAGAATTTGTTTTCAGTTATTAAATCAATAAAAAAGAAAGAGTAGTAAATGCCCAACTGATTTTGATATTAAATTTTTTAAAATATCTTAATGAAAGAGAAAGAATTGCTTAAATTAGTTCAGAAAGAAGTAGAGAAATTACAATCTCTTCTTGCTGTTGATGGGGATGTTTCAGTGGACATTGAGGAAGGAGAAGAAGGTATGCAGTATGCGAAGGTGGTTTTTGAAGGTGAAGAATTAGGCTATATGATTGGGAACAGAGGAAGACATTTAGATTCCTTGCAATACATGTTACAGATTCTTTTAGGGAGAAAATTAGATGATGTACAGAGAGAAAATTTTAGGGTGTTTGTTGATGTTGGTGGTTACAGAAAAGAGAAGGATGACAAGATAGCACAGATGGCAATCGAGAAAGCAGATGATGCTAGAATACTCGGAGAAGCAGTGGAATTGCCTCCAATGAAACCATCGGACAGGAGAGTTGTTCACCTTACACTAATGAAATTCAAAGATATTTCTGCAGAGAGTGAGGGAGAAGGAATGGAAAGGCATATTGTTATTAAACCTGTTAAGTAGGTAGAATATATCCGTGAGGAAGATATTTATTAAAAAGAATATTCCTATTTTTATCCTGTTTTTTTTAGTTCTTGGGATTTCCCTATCCTTTATTGGTGAATCAGTAGGCAGAAGTATTTCATTGACCTTGATTACATCCTCGTTTCTAATTGCATATCTTCTTACTAAAAACATTTCCTTTTCTCTTCTTCTTTTCCTCTTTCTTGCCCTTCCTCTTAATATTACATACCAAATCCCTATAAGTTTTGAGAATAGCTTGGTGGATGGAATCTCAGTAAATTACCTAATTCCAACTCTCTCAGTTCTTGATTTTGGTTTAGGTATCTTTATTGCTATAGCTGTTATGAAAAAACCACATGTTCTAAAAGAAGTTTTTGCAGAATTTGGGATTCCTATTATTATGTTTCTCCTTTTCTTGCTAGTTCAGAACATTTTATTGAGAAATCCTCTAGTTCTTCTCTCTTCGTTAAGGGAGATATTATATTATTCCTCCTTCCTGGTATTTCTGAAACTTTGGAAGATCGAAAAGAAAAAGTACAACTACAAGTTGGCATCAGTGGTACTACTCATCTCCGTCCTTTTTCAAAGTATTGTGGGATTCCTCCAGTTCATTAAAGGATCTTCACTGGGAATTTATTTTCTGGGTGAATCCAAGGGAGTTGCAGGGCTGGTGGGGTCAAGTTTTGTTGCTTTGGGCGATGAGCTTTTCTTAAGGGCAAGTGGGACATTCCCCCACCCTAACATTCTTGCGGGGTTTCTTCTTCTTAGTTTTTTTTCTGCTATTTATCTTTCGAAAAAGTTACAAAAAAAATTCAAAATTATTGCATATTCAACTTTGGTACTTTGTTCAATTTGTTTAATACTTACTTTCTCAAGAACGGTAATCTTGCTCTCGGTTTTCCTTCTTTCCTCCCTTCTTCTTGGAAAGATAATGTTTGGTAGAAAGGTGTATTCTTTCACCCTTCCTCTGTTCTTCGAGCGATTTCTAAGCCTTTTTTCAATGGGCGAAGACAGTTGGGTTGACAGAATAAATTTAGTAAAGGCTAGCTTTGTTGTTATTAAGCAGAATTGGACTCTAGGAACAGGACTGGGAAATTATGTAAAAGGGATGGAAGGTTTTTTTCCAACTACCTCAAGATCTATGCCCTTGTTGCAACCTGTTCATAATATATTCCTTCTTCTATTCGCAGAGTTAGGAGTTATTGGTTTCGTTCTCTATCTCTATCTTTTTTACCAGATAATGAGAAGATATTACAAAAGAATAACTATATATGGGGGGCTAATATTCTTCTCTGTTCTTGTAATTGGTATGGTTGATCACTACTTCGCTTCATTACCCCAAGGACAAATAATATTTTTTCTCCTAATATTCCTTGCAATAGTAAGTTCAGAGGAAGAACTGCAGAACAAGAAAAAGAAGATAAATAAAAATTAAAGCAGTTCCCTCTTTTTTAGAAATATAATATTCCTTCCCCATCAAACCAAAGAGAAGAAACATTACCAAGGAGAAGAAGATGTAGATAAGGGTAAAGATATATGGTTGGAAATTTAGGGGCGTGAAGAATGAGCATATTGCAGGGATTGCAAGGATATTTATTAAGAATGCCCCCAATATGTTCCCTAGGCTAAGCTGTAGGTTGCCCTTTTTAATGGCCTGCAATGAGGCTACAAGCTCTGGAATACTAATCCCTACACCAACGATCAAGAAACCGATTATCGAGTCTTCTAGGTTGAAATAATCAGCGAATT
>CAZVQY010000027.1:0-8191 GCA_964629715.1 uncultured Candidatus Saccharibacteria bacterium | reverse complement strand
TTTATAGCAGTAGAGATTCCTTTCAAGCCTGCCTTATTCAAAAACAACTCTTCTATCTTCGCCCTTGCAGGGCCATCTTTGGCAAGTTTAAGTAATATTTTTTTCAAACCCTCACTGACAACTGCAGTTGCCCTACCAATTGTCTTTTTGTAAAGAGCCGCTTCCGCTATCCTACCCTTAATTCTTGTCATAATATTAAGACTATCAGCCCTGTTTACTAGCCTGTTAAATCTCTCAAACTTGTCCCTATTTGCTGCAAAATAGTCCATGAACTTATCATACTTATCATCTCCTAACACTGCCCTTAGATTATCCAAACTATCACTCCCAAAAATGTCCCCCAATTTCTTGATTTCTTCATCACTAAAAAGTCTCCCAAAACTACTGTTCCTAAAGTCTTCAATTATCCTCATCCTCTGTTTAAATGCTTGTCGAGCTACCCCATTTCCAGTTGTAAGATTTTCAATAATACCCTTCGGAGTAAAGCGATAATATAGATCCATCATTTTCTCGTAGTATGGATTCATGAGCTTCCCCATGAATTCCTTATCTCCACCATATCGATTAGCTAACCCTTCATATGTTCTTTTTAGTATTTGATCATTCCCATCCCTATCTCTGTACATCACATAATTTCCATCTTTATCCAAAACAGCCAATGAATATTTTCTACCACTACGAGGTTGACTCCACGAAAGAGAGTTTTTTCTTGCATCATAGAAATCCCCGTTTATGATTGCAGGAACCAAAGCACCTCCTACAGAATATTGCCAAATTTGCTTAATAGAATCTAACTGTGTTTCTAAAGCACCTAAGCTATATGCACCTTTTTGAAGATTGAAACTTCTTACTTGAGCATTTATGCTCCTTATCTCCCTTTCAATCTCTGCAGTCCTCTGGGGAGTTGGAGGCGCCGATGAATTAGACAATTCATCCTTAAGGTTCTTCAATTCAACCTGTTTGTCCCTTACATAACGAGTAACTACACCCTCTTGCCCATGTTTTACATCTTTATACTTATCACTATCATTTAGAACAAATAATACTGATTTCATATCCTCATACCCCTGTGCTTGTTGATTTAGCCTACCAGCCTTTCTACTGTTAGGATCAAAGGTAGTAGCTTTTAGCCTTGCCTCTGATGCCTTTACATCAAGGTTTATACTCTCAAAGAAGAGATGCATATCCCTATTACCCGCACTGTCAAAAACTTGACTGAAGTCTCTATCTGAGACAGGTTTGCCCATTTCTGCAGTATACTTACTCCTAATATCTTGGAGATTCCTATGGATCTGACTTGCCTTATCTCTGGCGGACGCACCATCCATAAAGGAAGAGTACCATGTCTCAATATCGCTTTCTGAGATACTCGGGAAACTTGACCTCCCCATAAGACTTTTTGCCAATTCTACTCCTCTCCTACTTAGTTCATAATCTGCAACCTCATCTTTACCATCCCCCCAACCTACATATTTCTGCCCCGTAGTTTTATCTTCACCTACCTCAGCTTCTTTCCCCTCTCTCCCAACCTTCAATAATACATCCCTTGTTTCAGCATCTAGCCCCATTTCTGTTGCCATAGACCCTGCTGTAAAGGCAGCTATCGTCTTCCCCCAAGCAGTCATTCTCCCTGCTTTTCTAGCTCCCTCCATTCTATCGAATGCTTTATCCACAAATTTGAAATTATTATCAAGAACATCCCCAATATTGGAAAGAGAAAATTTTGCTGATCCTCCTTCTCCTTTGCTATCAATATCAAATTTATGTATTTCGATATTACCAACATCTTTTATGGCATCTACAGTCGTATTATTTACAAATAGCAAGGGATTTTCCAAAGCCGCAGCTGCTGCAGCTACATAAGGATCAGTAGAATCAAGACCCGTTACTTTAATGGGTTTAACCTTAGCCGGTGTTTTTTTGGATTCTGAGAATATAAAATCAAAAACAGAATCCATTGCATTGTCATATTGCTTAGTTTTCTTTGCCATTAATATTTATTAGAGCTATTTAAGCATACCTCCTATGAATGGAACCTTAGACATTCCTTCTTGAAGTGATTTTGAGATTTCTACTCCAGATTTTGGAGCAGTTGCAGGTATTATTCCTTTCACAATCTCTGGAGCAGAAGCTGCTGTATAAATTGCAACAATTTTGGCTATGCCTATTAGCATGCCCGCCATACTTGTTTTTGTATCCATATCTACATCTCCTGTTAATGTAGCAGGGAATGTTAAGGAAACACCTTTTCCCTGAAGGAAGTATGGGAGATTTACAATTGCATATGCAACAGGGAATACTAACGCATTTCTTAGTGCCGATTTAAATGTATTCCACATGGCAGCATCGTTACCTGGTATAGAACTCATCATTATGGACAGAGGTGCTGTAATAACATTTACAAGAAGGCCTAAGTATGCTTTTATCAAGGTTATCCATAATTTTACTGCACCCACTAAGATTACTCCAGCAAGTATTACTGTTGCAGCGCCTAAACCTAGCCCAGCAAAAATCCATCCGGCAGGACCACTAAATATTAATCCAATAAGACCCGCAAGTCCTATTGTCCCTGCTACTGTAGATATTCCTGCTGTCCAAGGACTACCTGTAAATACACCCCCAAATAATTTCCAAGGATTAGTTATATCAATACTCCTAGAAATATCGTCAGCATAATATATTGCCTCAATCAAGCTTTTAGCTAAGCCTGCTAAGTCTATGATTAAACCAATAATTGCGAAGCTAAATGTTACGAGAACTAATGAGACAATTATCTTAGGTATAGCATTTCCTACAGTAACCATCATCTGCCCTCCTATCTTGTTTCTAAACATTATCATGAAGCCAACAACTATCATTATGACTACATAGAATGCATAGGCAATATTTCTCATCGTGGACCACAATCCAGAAATTCCGGACTCTAACAAATCTGAATGCCCATTAGCATAAACGGCATTTGTATCCTTATATCCAGGAACCCACTCCTCTCCTAAGTGTGCTATTAGATTTACATTTGGCTGATTATTGAAAAGTGTCATTATTCCATTATCAACTGTGCCCAAAATTCCTCGTCTCATTGCTTCATTTGGGATATTTTCTGAGTCGGGGAGGATTTCTGGAGCAATTATCGTGAGAAGTACGGATGTTGTCCCATACATGGATTTCCCTGCAAGTTTATCTGCATTCTGTCCTCCATTTGGGGTATCATTGATTATATCTGATGCCTTATCCATATCTTCCCATCCTTCACGTATGGGTAACTTTAGATTTTCTTCGTCCTCTTGTGCATGAATTGGAGTTACTATGAGGGAAAACAATGCAAGAAGTGTAAATAAGATAGATAATATTTTCTTCATTTTTATGTAATAATAATTAATTTACAATTTATTCTACTAAACCATACTTCTCTGCTGACATGTCAGAAGATTTCTTCACAGAATTCCAATATGATTGAAAGTCCTGAGGAAAATCCTCCTGATTGGGTATAGAATCTTTTGCTTGAAGTTGATAATTAAGGAGATATGTAGATGCGTCCCAGAGACAGTATACGGGGTATGTTTTTCCATCTATGCTTATGGCGCAATCTGTAGCAACAAACTTAGTTAAACTCGTATTCACATCTGTAGAAACCTCCTTTTTCCCTGTTGCCTCTTGAGGTGCAAGCACTGATCTATACCTATCTACCAGCATAGCATTCGCACAAAGATCTTCTGTACACTCATATGGATCTCCAAATATCGCTGTCATTTTTATTCCAATATTTTTGACATCTATGCAAGTATCCGTAATTATATCTGTACTCCCATCTGGATTGGTAATAGGTTCACCAACTGTACACCTTTTCCACTTCGAAGCACTAAATGTTCTTTTGAAAATTGCACTAACTGATGCCGTTAACCCTCGCTTGCAAGAATTAACTACACCTTTGCTCCAGTATGTATAGTTAGTATCCTGCACCAAACATGAATTATCCTCCTCTGGTTTATAGTTATCTCCTCCAGGAGCCTGGAACATATAATACCCCCCATACTCTGAATCTGCAGCTAAATTATTCGTCTTTTCTACATTGAAATCAGATATTGCTAACTCTCTCTCACATGGTTTTCCTTTAACAGTACATTCTGGCTCATGAGGTGCATTTCTTATCACATATTCTCCTGGATTACTAGAGGTTATCTGATCTGCCCCTCCGACACTTACCTCTGCTTCAACCTTAAAAGGTACTTTCTCAGTTTCAAGAAGAGAGGCCGAGAATTTCTCCGACTCCTTAGGTGAAAGGTTCCTAGTTACATAGTCAATATCTATCTGCTGCCCATTGGATCTATACTCCGGAGATTCCTTCCTAATCTGCTTATTACTGTCCTGATATGTACTCTGACCCAAAAAGAGAGAGAGAGGATAGTTAATTTCTACAATTTCAATTACAGAATCTTTTGATACAACCACACCAGATCCAGAGGAGGATGCATTTCCTCCATTGGCGTAATCTACTTCACCTGCACCACTTGAGCATGTTTTACGAATTGAGGCAAGTAATGTGTCTGCAGAGATATTGTCACAGGAGAAATTCTTTACTCCCTTTACCACACTAGTATCAACAATGTTTACAGTATTTGCTTTATCTATTAAGACAATATCATCTTCCGTAATCTCATCTATTACCTCTTCCTGTAGAGTGCTATTATTCTCTTTACAGCTTTCACATTGCTGAGGTTGTTCTAGGTGAACATCTATTTTCTTTTTTTCTATACTATATTTTTCTAAAATCTTTATCACAAAGAAAGAGAATCCAAGAAGGAGAAATAATAGGAGTATTGGCTTTTTATTAATTCTTTTTTTTATCATATCCCTTTTATCATTTTATTCTTTTCTCTTTTTCTAGGAAAGAAATATAGAACAGCAACAAATACTACCAAAATTGCTGAGAGAATTAAAATTCCCCAGAAACTATCCATTATTCCTGTTTTCGGTATTTCTGACGAGTCTGTCTTTATAACATCACTTGGAGAGTCTGTAAGACCATAGCTGCTTAGGGCAGAAACTTTTGTTGTGGTAGTTTTATCGCTCGAGGGAATTTTTTCAATTGAGAAGTCTACTCCAGAGCCCTCAAGGCCTAATATCTTTGTTGAGTATTTTTTAGATTCAAAAGTGGTAGATGTCTCAATTACTAGAAGATCATCATCTGTGTATTCATAGAATGCGGATCCGTCCGCTATTCTGCTATTAGAAATAACAATGGTACATTGATCGTCACTTGAAGATACAATGCAAGAGATATCTTTGCTTGATCCGGAACTTCCAGTCTCATCTTTATCTTCAATATGTGCAATGAAAGCCGCTTCTCCATGGTCGGGGAGATTATCAGCAGCCACTCCAATTGTCTTAAATGTTGGAGGATCAATTAATGCTAATGTGGATTCTTGGTATTTGCTTCCATTGTTGTCATATGTAGTCTCACCAGATACTACCTCGAAGTAGTATTTCGTTTCCTTCTGCAGCCTATCTAATTCTACATTGTGAACATAGTACTCACCCATTTCCCCAAATAGTGTGGAATCTCTTGTATCCCACGCTTTTATACTTAAATCTGAGGAAGATGTTCCGTAATTTATATACCCTTTTTCCTTCTCTGCAGAAACCCATACTACCTTAAAGCCAGAATCTGTTAGATCAACTACCCTTATGGTTTTTGCACCTGAGAAGGTGGTAGTGGTTGTATTACCTTGAATATCTCCAAGTTCCTCCCATTGAAGTTGATGTACTATTCTGTAGATTCTTTCGAACTCCTCAACGGACTCAGGTTCTTCTGGTCCAGGTTCAGGCTCTTCCGGTTCAGGTTCGGGATCTTCTGGCTCAGGTTCTTCTGGTTCAGGTTTGGGCTTTTCTGGTTCATAGATTACAACCTCTAACATAGATTCAGGAGGTAGCAATGAATATACATCCTCTACACCGCTTAAACTAAAATCCTGTGTAGGCTTTAATTCTCCATTTTTATCGAAAAGTTCGTTGTATGCACCTTCTACCTTTGCCGTATTTCCCTTCCCATCAAGTGCGATGAGCGTAATGTTTGTGCTATCAGTAATATTAATATATGAGCTATCTGATATTTTCCTCGAATCACTGAAAGGGATTATCCATGCTCCTGTTTTTGAGACTGCACCACCAAGAGGAGATACTGGATATGTAGATTTATCAGAGAGGAATGCGTATACCAAGACATCATCACCAGAGGCTTCCTTTAGTGTTCCACTTAGGCTGCCTGGACTTGGGAGTGCTCCAACTATTGGTGCTGTGGAAAATTCTAATTTTTTTCCATCACTAGTGGAATATTCTTTATTTTCTGATTTTATTACAAAATTATATTTTGTATTTGGTTCAAGTTCTGCTAGTTCGACATAGTGAGTATATAGTCTCCCAGATGAACGACTATCTGATATCGCACTCTTTTTAGTTTCGCCTTCTACTGGTATGACATACCCAAGTGTATCAGCTTCGGTCGTCCATGATATGGATATCATATTGCTTGATATGTTACCTATTACAACATTCTTTGGCTCTGCTCCTGTACCTGCTCTTGAAGTTATTTTCACAACTTGGTATGCAGCAAATACAAGGAGTGGTAACCCAATCAAAAGTATTGCTAGAATAATATTCTGCCTCTTCTGACGTTGAGGTAAATATGCTATTTTCATTAAAGATATAATACCTGTAAATAGGGATTATTACAACATTTTATATCCCCGTAATCTATTCTTCCTTGCTATCACCTTTAAGGCCAGATACAAATCCACTTACTGCTGATATTCCTGTTCCTATTCCCCTTATTGGTTTTATGATAGTTTCATTTACTTCTTCTACTGTCCCTTTTACTGTTGATGTGATACCTTCTACATTTTGTAATGTTCTTCTAGAATCTTTTAGCAACATCCCTAGTTGATATAGTACAAAGCAAATCAGTATGGCAATAGCTGCTATTACTATCATCCAGTATATTGAGGGTATTGTTTCCATGTGCTTATATTTTTAAGTTAATTGCTGGAGCCACACTCTCCATTCTTTTCTCCCGAAGGATTCCAGATTATGGATTTACAGGTGCCTACAGATGGATTAAACCCATTTATTCTTACAAAATATCCTAAGTCCTTAGATATTGGGAAGTCTTGTCCATATTCCTGACCCTCTGATAGCTGGAAACCTTGATACATCCCTTTACTTGTTGGCCAGTATGTTACATTGTTCGCTTTTAATCCATCTATTGTATTGATACTCTCTATGAAGGTCTTAGCTGTATATGCTGTGCCATATCCGTGTACCCCTACTAGATTCCATCCCGAAGAGAAAGCTATTGGAACTGGACTTTCTATATTGTAGCCAGGGATTGAGATTGTACAATCTTGTTCGGCAACAACTACATATCCTTTACCAAAAACTAAATCAAATGGTACACCCTTTGTTTCATTATTCTCAAAATCATATGAAGTTCCACCATTCCATTGACCAGCAGCAAAGTATGAAATTCTTGAAATATTGAAATCACTTTCATTTACTAATTTCAAAAATTCAGATGAATTCATCTTTTTCTCTTCATTCGCTGCAGAAGGCAAGAATCCGAAAGAAATTATGTTTATTCCTTTTTTTAACGCTATTTCTTTTGCTGTTGTCTCTTGCGAAGTTGAGATAACTACTGCTGCTTGAGATATTATTATATCCTCATTGTCTTTAGGATTCTTTGGGTCAACTGGAGCTTGATACCCATCTACCCCATCTCGGCTTTCGAAGAATAGATATTTCTTGTCCTCACCTCCGGGAAGTGATAAGGGTGTATCACTCTTTGATATTTTTACAGAATAAATGCCCGATTCTGGTAAGTACAATATTACATCACTATTCTCCTCCTTAGCCTCTGATGAGAAACTTAATTTATCAAAGAAATTAGAATCATTCATAGATGTTGAGAGGTCCCCAGTACATTCTTTAATATCAAGAAGGTGAGATTCCCCACCACCTTCTTGCTCTTTTTTACTCATCATTCCGACACAATTACTTACCGTTGTAAGGTTCTTGTTTGTTACAATAGAATCACCATTTTTCGAGTAAGGACAACATACATAATTTTCCCCTTCGTCGTTAATATGATCCCTTTTCCCAAGTATGACAGCCAAATCTATTACCCTAACCTGAAACCAAT
>CAZVQY010000026.1:0-8361 GCA_964629715.1 uncultured Candidatus Saccharibacteria bacterium | reverse complement strand
AATTGATAACAAGGATCTGTATTTACAGATTGATAAATTCCTTTCAGATAAAGAGCATCAAATTAAAACCTTTAATCGAGGTGATATTGTTGAGGGAGATGTCGTTGACGTGAGAGCAGGGATGGTTATTGTAGATATTGGATATAAATCAGAAGGTATTGTTGCCGGGAGAGAGTTAAAGAGTGATTCTTTTGATTGGAGAGAATTAGTCCCAGGGGATAAAGTTTTGGTTTATGTTGTTAAGCCAGAGGACGAGGAAGGTCAGTTGATTCTTTCAATTAGAAGAACTCAACAGGCTAGTACATGGCTGACACTTGATAAGGCCAAAAAAGAGAATGATGTTGTTGAAACGATTGTTGTTGAGGCTAATAATGGAGGTTTGATTGTCGAGATTGGTAAAGGTATTAGAGGTTTTATTCCTACATCTCAACTTGATGCATCTAGAGTATATATAAATGGAGTGAGACAGGTTGGTAATGATATCTCATCTAAGGTCCAGAAGAGATTGAATTCCTTAGTTGGAGACAAGATTCAAACCAGAATTATTGAATTAGATAGAGAGAAGAATAGGATTATCCTTTCTGAAAAGATGGTGACTCAGGCAAGAGGTTTGGAGCAGAGAGAGAAGACGTTGAACAAGGTAAAGGAAGGAGATGTTTTGGAGGGAACAGTAAGTGGAATTACACCATTTGGTATTTTTGTTAATGCAGAAGGGTTGGAAGGCTTAGTCCACTTATCAGAGCTTTCATGGGACAAGGTCGAAGATATTGGAAATCTTTATCAGGTTGGAAGTAAGGTTAAGGTTATGGTTATTGGTGTTTCTGATGGAGGAAAGAGAGTTGCATATAGTGTGAAAAGGCTCCTCAAAGATCCATGGGCAGAGGCTATTGCAAAGTATAAGATGGGCGATGTTGTAAAAGGTAAAGTACAGAAAGTTGTTCCATACGGTGCATTTGTAAGGATTGCGGAAGGTCTAAATGGATTAATCCACATTTCAGAATTATCAGATAAACTAGTTAAGGATCCTTCAGATATAGTAAAGGTAGGGGAGGATGTTGATGTGAAGATTCTATCTATTTCTTCTACTGAAAGACACTTAGGATTGAGTCTTAAATCAGCCAAGTATGGACAATCTAAGGTTTCTAAGAAGGAGAAGAAAATCGAGATTTCTGGAGAGGAATTAGCCGAGGCAGTTGAGAGTGCAGTCGAGGAAGAGATTACAGAAAAGAAGTAGTCCTTGCTCCGTGTAGTATAATAGAGCATGCTTAATACAAAAAGGAAAAAAGAAAAGGTTCTCCTTGCAAGACTTAGTGGGAATGTAGTAATTTCCTTAAGGACAGCTTCATTTGTTTCAGAGTATCTTAAGGAGAAGGCGGTATCTGTAAAATCTCTTTTTGCTGGCATATATCTTAATCCTGAATCATTGGCCAGGAAGGTAATTGATCAGATGGGGATTATTGAAGTGGATATTCTTGAAAAGGTTCTTGGTAAAAAGGAGATTGAGGTAACTGGAGATCCTTTGGCTTCTAGGGATATCGCTCTCTCTGAAGAGGTGAAACTAGTCCTGGACAGAGCTTTTCTGATTGCTCATAAGGCGAATCATGTGTATGTTGGAACTGAGCACCTGATGCTTGCTCTTCTGGAAGGGGATTTTAGAGAGTTAGATGGTTTAAGGTCTATTGATTTGACATATGAAAAATATAAAGAGACCCTTTTAAGGGTTGCAATATATCCAGTTGGTTTTCTTCCGAAAGGTTTTGATGAGGAGAATGGGGATGGAATTGTAAGTTTTTTGGGTACAGACTTAGTTGAATTAGCGAGACAGGGTCAACTGGATCCAGTAGTTGGTAGGGAGGAGGAAATTGAGCAGCTTGTAAATATCTTGAGTAGGAGGAAGAAAAATAACCCAATAATTTTAGGTCAAGCAGGGGTAGGGAAGACAGTATTAGTTGAGGGTCTTGCACAGAGGATTGCTAATGGAGTTGTAAATTCTTCTCTCAGAGATGCAAAGATTGTATCGTTGGATGTTTCTGCAATTATGGCAGGGAGCAAGATGAGAGGAGATGTTGAAGAGAAAGTAATGGCAATTATTGATGAGGTAGCCAATGCTGATAATACAATTCTCTTTATTGATGAAATTTCTTCTATTGTCTCACCTAGTATGCCAGGAAGTTCTTCTGATATTGCATCTGTTCTTAAACCGGCTTTAACAAGAGATGATTTTAGAGTTATTGGTGCTACAACAACGGAGGAGTATAGTGCATATTTTGAGTCAGATAATGCATTGGCGAGAAGGTTTCAGCCCCTTTTCTTAGAGGAATTGTCTGTTCTAAGTACGATTAAAGTGTTGGAGAAGATAAGGCCTAAATTAGAAGAACATCATAAGGTTAAAATTAGTGATGAAGCAGTGAAGTATGCTGTAAATCTAACTGATAGGTATATCGCAGATAGATATTTGCCAGATAAAGCGATAGATGCACTCGATGAGGCAGCAGCGTCCAAAAGATTGAATGTTGAATCATTTTTTAGCGATATCCAGGCAATGAAGAATATCCTTCGAGATATGAGGGAGAAAAAAGAGAATCTTATTACTAGTGGGGAGATGGAGGAGGCGTTGAGGATTCAAAGAAAAGAAGAAGTGGTATTAAAAAGAGTTGAAGAAAGGGAGGAGAAGTTGAAGTTAGAGAAGCAGAAGAAGGTTAACGAGATAGGTGCAGAGGATGTGAGAAAGGTTATTTCAAAATGGACAGGTATTCCAGTGAATACTCTTGGGAGTAAAGAGAAAAATGCTTTACTTTACTTGGAGAATAGGATAAAGAAAAAAATTATTGGTCAGGATGAGGCTTGCTCTATAGTTGCAAATGCAATAAAGAGGGCGAGGACTGGGATAATTGATGTCGGAAGACCGTGGGCATCTTTTCTTTTCTTAGGTCCAACCGGAGTTGGAAAGACAGAGATGGCGAAAGTTCTGACGGAGGAATTATTTGGGAATGAGAATAATCTGATACAAATCGACATGAGCGAGATGATGGAGATGCACAGTGTTTCCAAATTGATAGGTTCTCCACCGGGATATGTTGGTTTTCAAGAAGGAGGTTGGCTGACTGAGAAGGTTAAAAGGCACCCACACTCCGTTATTCTTTTTGATGAAATTGAGAAAGCTCATCCTGAAGTGCTGAACATCCTTTTACAGATATTGGAATATGGGCATTTGACTGATGGAAGGGGTAGGAGAGTGAATTTTAAGAATACCGTTATCATTCTCACTTCTAATATTGGTGCAGAAGAGATTAGAAAAGATAGGGTTTTAGGTTTTGGGACAAAGGAGGAGAAAAAGAGGAAGGATGCTGATATTGATAGTGCTTATGAAAGTATGAGGAATACACTGCTTGAGGAACTGAGCAATACTCTAAGACCTGAATTATTAAATCGTCTTGACGATATTGTAATATTTAGAGCTTTAACAAGAAGAGATGCAAGAAAGATAGTAGGATTGCTTGTTAAGGATCTAAACAAGAGGTTGGAAGAGGAGAATATGAAGGTATTATTGGATGGCAAAGCTATTGGATATATAGTGAAGGAGGCATTTAGTGAAGAGTATGGAGCTAGGCCTTTGAGGAGATTCGTGCAGGACAAGGTGGAGAATCTCCTTGCAGACTATATTTTGACATATGGGGATGGTACTAAATCCAAGAAAGTTGCAGAATTAAATATTGTTTTGGAAAAGGATAAATTGGTAATATTAAATAAATAAGATGAAATACATCTGTTCATCATGTAATACTGAATTTTTGAAGTGGTCGGGTAAATGTTCTGCCTGTGGCGAATGGGGGACATTGATTGAGATGGAGGATGTTCCCCATGTTACAGATAACACAAAGCCTGTAGAGGCATCTGATTATGAACCAATTAAAGGCTTCGTTGCAAAGAAGGGGAGAAGTGTACCTAAGAACAAGATAAGTACAGGTTATGGTGAATTTGATAGGGTTCTTGGGAATGGCCTTGTACCAGGAGAGGTAGTCCTTCTAAGTGGCGAACCTGGTGTCGGGAAATCCACTTTGTTGATGCAGATTGTTTTGAAGTTCTGCAGTCATGGGAAGGTGCTATATATATGTGGAGAGGAATCTCCTTCTCAGTTGAATGAGAGATTGAAAAGATTGGCTGGAGAGGATACTGGGAAAAAGTTGGATAATTTTGTTGTTACTGAGGACACAATTGCCGAGAATTTAGTTGCTCTTATGGAGTCAGAGAATTTTGAGCTTGTAGTAGTCGATTCCATTCAGAGTATGTCATCGCTCCAGTCTAGAGGATATCCTGGGAGTATTTCTCAAGTTCGTCTTTCTGGTGCTTTGTTAACAAGGGTGGGGAAGAAGACAGGGATTCCAGTTTTTATTGTTGGGCAAATTAATAAAGGGGGAGATATTGCTGGACCAAAGGTTCTGGAGCATATCGTTGATTGTGTTCTCTATATGGAAGGAGATCAGTATAATCAATATCGTATAGTACGAAGTATAAAAAACAGATTTGGTTCTACTAATGAGATTGGGGTCTTTGAGATGAGAGGTAATGGGTTGAATGAGGTAGGTAATCCGTCTCTGCTATTCTTAGAAACAAGCAGTGAATCTTCTGGTAGCGCTATAGGGGCAGTTATTCAAGGCTCAAGAGTTGTTTTTGTTGAAGTGCAGGCACTTGTCGTTGAGAGAGAAAGTGAGGTTGGGCCTCTGAGGAGGGTTGCCAATGGAATAAAGAAACCAAGATTGGATATGCTCTGTGCTGTTATGTCGAGAAAGGGAAAAGTTTTCTTAGGAAACAAAGATGTCTTCGTAAATGTCGTAGGTGGGCTAAGTATTTCAGACCCAGCTATTGATTTGGCGATATGTGCTGCGATTAAGTCTTCTGTTGAAGATAGAGCTTTACCTAAGTCTACTATATTTTTTGGTGAAGTTGGTCTAACTGGAGAAATCCGAGGAACTTGGGGTGTAGATGCTGTGATAACAGAGGCAGAAAGAGCAGGCTATAGTGATCTAATAGTAGGGAGGATGAAAGTTGGAGCCTCAAAGAAGCTTAATGTGAAGAAGGTATACAAAATCAGCAGTATCTAGTGTAAGTAGCTCAATGGAAAGGTTTCTTTTTGTTTGACTTGCAAATATCCACAAGTATCGTAACAAGATGGTGTCTACCGCCCTAATTGTAACTTCATGTGTAACAGGTTGCTGGGAATAACCTCCGTCAAAAGATTCTCAAGGGGGAGGGGGAATGTGGACTATGTATATAGGCTTGACACTCTGCCTCATAGGAGGTATAATCTGTTATAGTTCTTTACAAAGGTGTGGATATCTTAGGTTTTTCCCTTTGTCTGGGGTGTCACGAGCACAACTGGGCAACAGGAAAAGCCTAAGATTTTTTATCTTTTTCTTCCGCAAATTTATTATTTAGATTCTCGAAAGAAGAAGGGAAACATCTTGTATGTTCTTCGAAACTATTCCCTTAAAGGAATAGAACCCGGGGTCGGTTGGGGCAGTACCGATCCCTTCTTCTTTTTTCATTGGTTTTTGAGAATTGACATCTGATTTTGATTTCAATATACTTCATATATCAAATTGCGTATTGTCCGATTTCATTTTATTTTCCCATAACGGAACATGGTTAAAAAAACTAAAACTATTAAAGAGTACGAAGAGATGACCCTTGCAGATATTCGCAAAGAGGCACAGGAACTAAAACTCGAGAATTTTATGGAACTTCCTAAGAGAGATCTAATTATTGAAATTCTAAAAAAGAAATCCAATGATGAGGGCTTTGTAGAAGTTAGTGGGATTCTGGAGGTAATGAAGGACAATTCTCACGGTATACTTAGAACAGAAGATATTCTTCCTGGAGATAATGATGTGTACATATCAGGTTCGCAGATACAGAAATTTAGTCTTAGGACAGGTGATGAGATTACAGGTCCTGCAAGACTTCCCAAGGACAAGGAGAAGTATCTAAGCCTGTTAAGGGTAGATACAGTGTATGGGAAACCAGCTGTAGAGGCGGCAGGCAGACCCAATTTTAGAAAACTAACCCCAATTTTCCCAAACAAGCAGATTAAGCTTGAGACCGATCAAGATGTGATTTCCACCAGAATGATTGATTTGCTTTCCCCGATTGGTTTTGGGCAGAGATCTATGGTTGTATCTCCACCTAAAGCAGGAAAAACGTGGCTTTTGAAAGATATAGCTAATGGTATTGCAAAAAATCATCCTAAAGCTAAGTTAATAGTTGTACTAGTTGGTGAGAGGCCTGAGGAGGTAACTGATATGAAGAGATTTGTAAAAGGAGAAGTATATGCTTCAAACTTTGATGAGTTACCTGAGCAGAACTGTAAAGTGGCAGAGATGGCATTGCAGAAAGCAATGAGGATGGTTGAGTGGGGAGAAGATGTCATTATGCTAATGGACAGCATCACAAGACTTGCAAGGGCTTACAATATCACAATGCCGACATCAGGAAAAACTCTCTCAGGTGGTTTCGATCCAGTTGCTCTCTATCCTCCAAAAAGATTTTTTGGTGCTGCTAGAAACTTTGAAGAGAACGGAAGTCTCACTATTATAGCAACAGCTCTTGTAGATACAGGTAGCAGAATGGATGATTTAGTATATGAAGAATTTAAGGGAACGGGAAATATGGAGCTACATTTGGACAGATCATTAGCAAACAAGAGAATATATCCTGCGATTGATGTTGTAAATTCTGGGACAAGGAACGAAGAGCTTCTCTTAGGAAAAGAGGTATTAAATCAATCTTGGAGAATTAGAAGAATGCTTGAAGTCCTAGATTCCAATGAAAATCCAGCAGAGGTACTCATTAGTAGGTTACGAAAGACCAAAGACAATGAGGAATTCCTTGCCACTCTTCATGAGGCATAATCAAAGTATGGTATAATACAAGTTGCTATTCTATTTGATTCTTAAATAGCCTTGGTAAATACAAATTTGGATTCCCAACAAAACAAGAATATTCATGGATTAAGCTTCAAGACTCTTAAGGATATGCCTTCTACACAGGATAGTAACTATCTATTTGTAGATGATGAGATTCAGGAGAATGCTTTTGTAAGGAATCTTAGGAAGAAATATCAGGAATTTTATGCAAAACAACAGGCAAAGAATAACATTGTTGAATTTGTTCTTTCTTTAGGTCGATATCTGGTAACCAGAATATCTGTAATACTTGTATTAATATCAGTATTCTTTGATATCATTTTTGAATCCTTTAATACAAAAAAGGATACACTGGCTACAAAAATGTTCTGGGGAAGGGGGAATTTCCTTTCATCTGCATTGAAGGTCCTTTTTCTAAGTGTATTCTTTCTTCTTGCTATTACATATCTGTATAGGAAACCAATAGCAAGTGCCGCTAGTGATGGGGAGTTGGAAAGTGTGGGTGTTGCTCAGGTTGATTTGATGGTTATGAACTCATCAGTAAACACTCTCATACCCAAGGATAGGCCGACGCGAGATTGGAGAAAGTATGTTGTGAAAAGGGGTGATACATTGGCAGGAATTTCAAAAGACCATGAAGTGAATGTTAAGACAATTATGTGGGCGAATGATATAAAAAGTGAGTATGGCTTAAAGCTAGGGCAGGAGCTCAATATCCCACCAAGGGATGGAGTGCAGGTTACGGTTAAACAAGGTGATACAGTTGCATCTTTAGCTAAAAAGTATAATGCCGATCCTGGAGATATTGTAGACTGGAACTGGATAGAGGATGGGCAGATTATGATTGGAGCAGACCTATTCATCCCTAATGGAGAGATTAAGGAGGTTGTAAAACCAGTATATGCAGCTACAAGTGCTCCTTTGAGCAGGTCCTCTTCAAGCATTACATACAAACAAGTTCCAATAGATGCTAGTGTGGGGAAATTCCTTGGATGGCCAGTAGGTGGTCCAAGTAAAATATCTAGAGGTTTTTTTCCTGGTCATTATGGAATAGATATATATCCGACAGGTGGTCAGCCTAGTGTCGTTGCTGCTGCTCCAGGGAGAGTAATTAGTGCTGGATGGGGTGGAAGTGGAAGATACTACGGTTTTGGAAACTATGTCCATGTAGATCATGGAAATGGATATACGACCCTTTACGCACATATGGCAAAATTATATGTTGGTACTGGTACAAGCGTAGGGAAGGGTCAAGCATTGGGGCAGATTGGGGCAACAGGTATCGCATATGGTATCCATGTGCATTTCGAGTTGAGGAGGGGAGATATGAGCAGGATTAACCCAGCACCATATATGCAGTAGTGGGCTCATAGTTCAGAAGGTAGAACATCGCATTCGCAATGCGAAGGTGACCGGTTCGATTCCGGTTGAGTCCATA
>CAZVQY010000025.1:0-8430 GCA_964629715.1 uncultured Candidatus Saccharibacteria bacterium | reverse complement strand
CTAGAAGATATTTGCAAAGACTATATTGCTACTCTTTCTGCTGAAGAAGTTTATGAAAGATCTCTTAACTGGGCAAAGAGGTATGATGTACAAGTTGCGAAACTCTTGAAGGAGAACAAGGAGTATTGTATTAAAATTTTCGATATTGAGAGGGGCGGGAATAAGATTCGAAAGGATATTGTTAAGTTTAAGGATAGTAGGGAACAGCTAAGAATATTTTTTGATGAGCTGTTTGAGCTTGGTGAGTATGAGGATATATCTAGCAGAGTAGGGAAAAGCGTCCAGAAGGAGATTGTAGAGAGGTATGCCTTAAAATATAATCCTGAGGATGAAAATTCTGTATGGTTTGAGAATGTGAAGCAGTTAGGTGACGAGCTAGGGTTTTGTTCTGACAGGAAAGAGTATGAAGCTAACAAAAGTAAATATAAGGGAACAGTTGGAGATGTTGCAATGGTCTTAAGAGTGGCAATTACAAAAAGAACACAAAGTCCAGATTTGTATCAAGTTTTGAAGGTGTTAGGTAAAGAGAAAGTGCGTGAGAGATTGGAAAAGTATGTATTAATAATGATATAATAGCAAACAGTAGTTGCCGGATCGTCTAATGGTAGGACGGCGGTCTCTGGAACCGTTAATTCTAGTTCGAATCTAGGTCCGGCAATATTAATTTAGTTTTTTATTATTATGGAAGAAGAGTATAGACAAGATGCTTTCCCAGGTTTTTTTGATGATAAACCAGTTAAGCAACAAGAGATAACACCAATAAGTAGTGAACCAGAGGAATTGCCTGATTATTATACTACACAGCAATTCCTTGAGGGCATTAAGAATAATGATAGGGAAGGGTTAAGGGTGAGTGGGAATCCGAGGAATTCAGAATATGTCCGTTTTCTTGAACGAGATCCCCTTAGGAACATTGTTACTGATAACAGATTGCTTCCGATAGTACGAAGACAGATAAAAAGCATTGTTATTACCGACTGGGTTCCAGGAGCAAAACCTGCTCTCGCATTTATTACTGCTGGAGAATTTATGCCAGATGGTTCTTTTATTGGAGTATATAGAAATACCCACAGAGATCCTCAAATTCCAGCAGGTGAGGAAATGTTTAGAGGAGATTTTGATCATAAATGTCATTTAGTACGAACTGATTCTAAAGGAAATACTACGACAATAAGAATTAATCTTCCTAAGTATGGGGTAATTGCATCACCAGAACGTACAATGCTTTTATTAAATAATAATACTTCTCTTCCTTTAATGATCCCAGGGCCAAATGAATATGCAAAAGAAATTGCCATCTTTGAAAAGAATCCTTCAGAAGCAGAGCCGGGTACTCTGAATAACGTTTTCAAAAGGATTGTTGAAGATAATTTCAAGGATAAGGTGAAAATGATATAATCACATACACTTTGATCCAGATATCACTGGGGAGTGGGGAAAGAAAGATATATCCTGATAATATATTTAGTAGAATCCCAGACCTAATTAATAAAATAAATATTAGCTAGGTTCCAAGTGAATATTAGTAATAATATTCTAAAATAGGGTGGTACCGCGATAAATTCGCCCCTTGTAGATATTAAAAGATATACAGTACTTTTGAGATTTTGTATTTCTTTTAGTAAATACAAGGGTTTTTTGTTTAAGTATGTTAAATTAATACTGCAAGGACATGTCAAAAGGATTAAAAAGTGTAAAACCAAATCAAGATTTTGTTGAGATGGAGAAAGACATTTTGAAGTTTTGGGGAGAGGGTCAGATAGAGAAGAAATATATTGAAAGGAATAATGGCGCAAAGAGGCACTTCTCATTCATTGATGGTCCTATTACCGCAAACAATCCAATGGGTGTCCATCATGCATGGGGTCGAACATATAAAGATATTGTACAGAGATTTAAGAATATGCAAGGGTATGAGCAGAGATTCCAAAATGGCTTCGATTGTCAGGGGCTTTGGGTGGAGGTTGGTGTTGAGAAAGAACTAGGTTTTAATAGTAAGAAGGATATCTTAGATTATGGTCTGGATAATTTCACTAACCAATGTATTTCTAGGGTAAATAAATATGCTGGTATTCAAACAGAGCAATCTAAAAGACTAGGGATGTTCATGGACTGGGAAAACAGCTATTTCACAATGTCCAGGGAGAACAATCTTTATATCTGGAAATTCTTACAACTATGTCATCAGAAAGGTCTGTTGTACAAAGATAGATCTGCTACAACTTGGTGTCCTAGATGTGAGACAGGTCTTTCACAGCATGAGCAAGCTGATGGTTATGAGGTTATTACAGATAAATCAGTATATGTATATTTTAAACTTAAGACAGGAAAAAATTGTGAAGATGAGTATGTATTGGCGTGGACAACTACTCCTTGGACGCTCTCATCTAATGTACTTTTAGCACTTAATCCAGGATTAGGATATGTGAAGACAAATATTGATGGGAGAATAGTATATGTTGGAGCAGATTCTGCTAAAAGATTGAATATCAAGGATGTGGAAGATATTGATGCAAAGGAATTAATTGGTAGAGAGTACTACTCTCTTTTTGACATTCCTGCACAGAAGGGCATTAAGCATAGCATTGTGGAGTGGGATTTAGTAGATTCCAAATCAGGCTCTGGCATTGTACACATTGCTCCTGGATGTGGACAGGAGGATTTTGAGTTAGGTCGGGAACTGGGAGCTGATATTATCTCCCCATTAGATAGTACGGGTCATTTCACAAAAGGTTTTGGGTATCTAGATGGCAAGTATGCGCATGATGTTGCTGATGAGATAATTTTAGATTTGGAAAAACATGGCTTATTGTACAAAACAGAGGAGTATTCTCATAGCTATCCTCACTGTTGGAGGTGTCATACAAAATGTCTGTTTAAGTTGGAAGATAACTGGTTTATTAATGTTCTTAAAATAAAGGACGAGCTAAAGGAAGCTGCTAAAGAGGTAAAGTGGTTGCCTGATTATGCTGGGAAGAGAATGCAAGGGTGGCTTGATAGTATGGGAAATTGGATGATTAGTAGGAAAAGATTCTATGGTCTTGCTCTCCCATTCTATGAGTGTGAGAAGTGTGGACACGTTCATGTTGTGGGCTCACTTGAGGAATTAAAGGAATTGGCCGTTAAGCCGGAGTTAGTAGATAAATTGGAGGATATCCATAGGCCATGGATAGATGAAATTAAGATTAAGTGTCCACAGTGCAACGAAATAGTAAAGAGGGTACCAGATGTTGGGGATTGTTGGTTAGATGCTGGAGTAGTACCCTTTTCAACTCTTCATTATCTTGATGATAAGAAGTATTGGGAGAAATGGTTTCCAGCGGAGTTAGTAATTGAAATGATAGAGCAGATTAGGCTATGGTTCTATTCTATGCTTGTATTTGGAGTCATTTTTGAGAAAAAAGCCCCATACAAAGAAGTTATGGGATTTGCTGAAGTAAGAGATGAAAATAATGAAAGAATGAGCAAAACAAAGGCCAATTATATTAAGTTTGACGATGCAGCAGATAAAATGGGTGCTGATGTTGTTAGATGGAATTATTCAACTGCTTCTGTAGGAGCAAATATTAGATTCGGTTGGCCAATACTTGAAGATGTTAGGAGAAGATTCTATATCCAGCTTTGGAATTCGTATAACTATTTTGTCACATACGCCCAGTTAAACAAATGGGATTTTTTGAAATTCGATGTAAAGGGAGTATCTCATATAATGGATAGGTGGCTAGTAGCAAAGACATGTGATCTCATTGAGAAGGTTAATAAATCATTAAATGAGTACAACATGGCAACGGCTTCTAGGGATATAGAAGAGTATTGTAAAGATCTTTCACAATGGTATATTCGTAGATCAAGGAACAGGTTTAAGAGTGGAGACATTGATGCTGTTGGTACACTACACTATAGTCTGGTTATGCTTTCTAAACTTCTAGCTCCATTCATACCATTCCTTTCCGAGGAAATATATCAGAACCTTGTTGTGAATATAGGACTTAATGAGGTGAGGGAGTCAGTCCATTTAGAGGACTTTCCTTCAATTGAGCATGAACAAATTGATGTGAAAGTGCTAGAAGATATGTATAGGGTTAGGGAGATTGCATCAAATGGTCTTAAAGTTCGAGAGAACGCAAGACTTAATCTTAGACAGCCACTTTGTAGGGCATTTGTAAATCTTGAAGATGAAGAGCTAAGAAATATTGTGAAAGAGGAACTAAATGTAAAGGAAATCTTCTTTTCTAAAACCCCAGAGGGTGGTGAAAGAATCATTACTCAGGGTGATGGAGACAATTTCATAACAGTAGATTGTAACTTAACAAGTGAATTGCGTAATGAGGCATTAATTAATGAATTCATGAGGAGATACCGCGATTATAGGAAGAAGAAAGGATTAAAGGTAGGAGATTTAGTGACGGTATACCTTAAAATAGATGATGAGAACATAAAAAAAGTTATAGAGGAACATGTTCGAGAGAATCTTAGTGAATTTAATGCAAAGGAAGTTGTATTTGACGATTCCCTAGATCAGGAAACAGAGATTGAGATAAACGAAATAAAGATAGGAATGAGTATTGGTTAGTCTTTGATTATTCCAGTATCAAGACCCGTAATCGTCTTAAAACTGGCTATTGCTGTATCAAGTGAGGTTCCTGTAGATACAGCCAACTCCCCAATGACATTTTTGAGTGCTCCCTCGAGTTGCTTTTCTATACTCACGGGTATCAATCTTCCTTCCTTTTCTCTAGATTTCTTAACAAAGTTACAGTATTGGATTATCTTTATAGAATCATCAATCTCAGAACTTGTTTCTAGCGACTTAAAGTCGGTTAACATTGTATTAAAATCTTTAACCTTTGGATCGACCGCAGGAGTTTTTTTCAATAGTGCTAATTTCGTTTTTATTTCCTTCGAAGGTAGTATTGGCCTGATTCCAAGTGTCTCAATATTCTCTACAGGGGCAGAGATACTTAAAAGGCTTGTAATGAGTTCAAATTCGAAATACTCTTTTTTCTCACCATTAAACTCAATTTCTTTTTTATCCTTAATCCAGCCAGCTCCATGTGATGGATAAAATACTTTTGATCCAACTTTCAAGTTCATATTATCGGCGTCTTGGTAATATTAATGATTCATTATACCATAAAAATGGTATACTTTGGCATGAATATTCTGCTTATTGGGGGAGGTACTGGAAGTACCGTAGTCCTTGAAGGTCTAAAAAGACATAAGGATTTGAATCTTAGTGTAATAGTGGGAATGGCCGATGATGGAGGGAGCAATGCTGTAGTACGAGATGAGTTCGGCCTATTACCTCTAAGTGATATTAGAAAATCCATTCTGGCACTCTATGATAGTGGGAATAATGAGGTTTTAAGGAAATTGTTTCTGTATAGATTTGCCGTTGGGAATGGTATCAAAGGACATACTCTTGGTAACCTTCTTATGATTGCAATGACGGATATCCTTGGTAGTGAGATGGATGCAATAGCAATGTTTAAGACAATATTTGGCATTAATGGAGATGTTATCCCAGTTACTTTAGAGCAATCTAAGTTAGTAGCGAAGTATGATGATGGTACAATTGTGGAGGGTGAACATCTAATCGATGAACCTGAGGATGATAAGTTGATTGTAGAGATTTCTCTCAAACCGAGTGTTAAGGCAACACAGGAGGCTATCAGAGCTATAGAAAAGGCAGACTTTATTATTCTTGGACCTGGAGATGTGTTTACAACAACATTAGTAAATGTAATTGTGGGAGGTATAAAAGGAGCTCTGAAGGAGGCAAAAGGTAAGATTATTTATATTACCAATCTCACTAGCAAAAAAGGTCAAACTCTAGGTAGGACTCAACGCGAGTGTTTAAATATTATTGAAAAATATATTGGTAGAGATGTTGATTATGCACTAATTAACAATGCTAAATTACCGGAAAAGATATTTGAAAAGTATGTAGCTAAAGGTCAGCTTCTGATTGAGGACGATATTGTAGATAGTGATGTAACATGCAGGGTAATTAGAACTGATTTGGTGGGCACCAAACCAATCAAAAAAGACAAAGGAGATGAACTTGAGAGAAGCCTCATTCGTCATGACAGTGAGAAACTTTCAAAAGAGTTGTACAAAATCTTTACATCAGACAGAATGCGAATTGTAAGCCTAGTTAGAACTTTTCTTTCCTATTACAAGAATTAATGGATCATCTCTTCCTTCTATCCCTTCCCTTGTCGAAATATGGAATTTATTCTCTTCTAATAGCCTCGCTAAATGTTCCAACCTGTTCTTCTTAGTAGGGTGGTACTCAAAGATAATGTTTTTTAGAAATTTAAGCTTCCCAGAATCTCTTAGTTCTTCAAGCACCTCTCCTTCGGCACCCTCAATATCCATTTTGAGCAGGTCAATCTCCTCATTAATATATTCGCTTAACTTCTTAACATTTACTTGAATCGGAATTGTAGCCTGTTCTCCGTTCCACGCATTCTTAATAAAGCTCGAGGTAGAGAAATTATGGTCATTAGTAGAATCTATGTAAAAATCTCTGATTCCTTCCTTCCTTCCCAAGGCAACATTATGTAATACGATATTGTCTAAGTGGTTACTGATAATATTTTCTTGAAGTAGTGGGAAAATATTTGGGTTTGGCTCAAAAGAAATAATTCCTGAATGAGGGAATTTATCCTTGAAGTAAATTGTACTTAAGCCAACATATGCCCCTGCATCAATAATAAGAGGAGTGTCATTATCTAGCCTTACATTGTATATTTCATTCGAGAAGATCTCCTTGAAGAGGAGTCTTAATTCTTTTTGATTAAAAGATGTAATAGTGTAATCTAAGATGTCTGATTGTTTTGGGAACATATGAGAAGTATATAATATTTTTATACTACATTCCTCCTATGATGTTCATTACTCCCTGTACTTTTCTCGCCCAATTATCTGCATTTGGAGGACAGTATGATGCACTTATTAATTTTGGTGTAGTCCCACCTTTAGAATAGTATTTCCCAATTCCCTTTGATACTGCCCATATACCCTCAGTCCAACTTCCAAATCCCTTTTTTCCCCATCCCCAAGCATTGTATTGCTTGAAGTTATGTTTTCCACCATTTGACTCAATAATTGAAATTGCAGCAACTATCCTATAATCAATGCCATATTCATCTGCAGCTTTGACAAATTCCTCTGCGTATGCAGCTAATGGAGAGTGCCTCTGTTGAAGATATTTCCTTAGTTTCTCAACCTTCTGTGCATTTGGAATATACTTTTGGGCATTGGTATTGTATGCAATTGGGTTAATCTCATCTATAATGTTTTCTGCTTGGGTCAAAGAAGTTGTAAGAATTGCATCTTCAGAGAGACTTGCCTCAACCTGAGCGACCGGAACCTTGTGAGATAGTATATGTAGCATCAATCCCGCAAGCATAACACCACTGATAATCCCTAATGTTTTCTTATTTTGTAATAGCAGATAATTCATAATTATTAATATTGAAATTATTTGACTGCCACATATACATTATACCACGGGAAGACCCATAGTAACAACCCCTGAGAATAGTCGAAAATGTATGATAATATTTTAGCTATGATTAATATTGATATTAGTTCTTCGAACTCTTTTGATAAAAGGGTTGCAATTGATTCAAGAAGAAAAGAACCGACAAAACGAAAACGATTAAAAATCATTCCAATATTACTTCTTGTATTTTTGATGAGTAATATTTTTGTATTTTTCGAGAATAAGAAAGAATATATAAGTGTCATTGATTATGTCCGTGGGATAGGTAAAAAGGTTGTAATATATGATACTTACTCAATCTCTTTTGATGGTAGCGTATCTGCTTCATTTAAGGCTTTAATGAAAGAGAATCTAGGTAGTATTATTCTTGATGGGAAGCCAAGATTTGTGTTTAAGGATAAGAATGCTGATTTTGTAATCACGACTAAAAAAGCAGATGGTCTTGAAGTGATATTTAGCAAGGATATTATTCCAATAGGTCATATGTACTCACTGCTAACAGAATTGAACATTGGCGGACTAAAGGGGAAAAATATTTTTGTACTTGATGATGATATTAAGGAATATATTAAAGAGGGGTATGGAATTGAGGCAACTTTAGTTGAGAATAAGGATAATCTTGTTGAGCAGTTGAAGAAAGAAGATGAGAATGTAGGTTTAGTCAGCTTTGGTGACTTAGACTTTAGAATGAAAATAATTCCGTTTGATGGAAAGTACTATCTTGATGATAGCTTGGGAAGTCTAAAAATCAGTATGTACTCATCAGTTAACGAGGAGGATAGGTTTATCCTTTCTGTAATTCAGCATAATATGAATAAGTCAGGAAATGTTTCTTTTGATAAGACAAAACTCGCAAAAATTAACATGTCAGGAGTTGTTGCAATTGCTAGAAACTTAGCTTTTAAAATGGAAAGTGC
>CAZVQY010000024.1:1568-9718 GCA_964629715.1 uncultured Candidatus Saccharibacteria bacterium | reverse complement strand
ATTGCAGAACGATATACATTGGAGAGAAGGAATACTGAGACACCTATCAATGCAATTTTTACAAGAATATTATTAGAGAGATTCTCAATGGGCTTCGGCCTACTTCGTTCATTTCCCTCTTGAATAAATTCTCTCCCCTTCCTGTAAACAACTTTATTCATATTACAATATTAACAATATTAGACAACAGAGTCTAGAAAACCCATAAACCCATAAATAATTACTATTGCTTACTAGAGGTGAGTGATGATATAATTACTCTATATACAAAGAATGCCCCTTAAATTAATCGATTTAACGGCGTGAGCGAAGTAAAAAACCCAAACTTTAAGGAGAAAGCAGACCTCTTCACACAAGATTTGTCCAGTAAAAGCAGGTCAGAGGCTACAATAATTGCATATGCAAAAGACATCGAGCAACTTCTTAACTATTTTTCCAAACTCGGTATAGATTCACTAGACAAGGTTACTATTGAGAATCTAGAAGGATATAAACAAAACCTACAGGACAATAACTACACCCCAAAAAGTGTCTCTAGAAAAATCAATAGCACCAGAACATTCTTTAGATATCTTTTGGATCACGGATATATTCAGGATAATGTTTCTGAGAAATTAGCACACCCAAGATTTGGGCTAAAACCTCCGAGAGTTCTCTCTGAAATGGAGTATAGAGCCCTAAGGGATGTAAGCAGGGTTGATATAAGACTATACTCAATAGTTGAACTTCTCCTTCAAACAGGTATTAGGATTGGTGAGTTAGCTGGACTTTCTTTAGAAGATGTTAAAACATCAAATGATGGAAGAATATACTATCTCTTTGTTAAAGCGGCTGGTAGCCATCCTTCAAGAAAAGTTCCCCTAAACAAATCCGCAAAAAAGGCTTTAGATGAATATTTAGCAGTAAGACCAGAAACAGAGGATGACACTGTATTTGTCACTAAAAATGGAAGACCCTTACTTGTGAGGAATATCAGAACAGCAATTGATAAGGCCTTTGAAAAGGCAGGAATAAAGAATGCCAAGGTAAACGATTTAAGGAATACATTCATAGCACACCATTTAGCAAATGGCGTTGACCTACCAACAGTTTCTAAGCTTGTTGGCCACAAAAGACTCTCAACAACAGAGAAATACCTAAACATCATTAAGGCTGTTGGGAGAGAAGAAAAGACTCTAAAAGAGCTCTAATCGTATCATCTCTCAGTGAAATGTGGGAATAGGTGGACTCGAACCACCGACCACGGCTTTATAAGAACCGCGCTCTAACCACCTGAGCTATATTCCCAAGTACAGTGATTCTACCAAAACTTTCATGATTTTACTAGAACATTGAAGGAAACCCCATGGCTTTTTCTTGAGGCTGTTGTTCTGGTTGAGAAACCTCTGACCTACGAAGGATATCCTCACTTACGACTTTTATATCCCTTCCATACTTCATCCTCGAGACTTCTTTGGTTATCCTTGAGACCTCTTGATTGACAGGAAGGTCAAATCCAGAATTCGGGTATTTTGGTCCATATGAACTATCCAATGAGAATGGAGATGGGTATCTGCCATCCGTTAGCAATTTCACATACCAATGCCCCATGGACTGATTTACTATATCACCAGCTGAGACATAGCCTTCGAATGGTGTTTCTAGGAATTTCGCATCTTCAGGACTACACCTAGTAATGTACAATGAACCAACATTTCCGAAAACAGCATTTTTAATATCTTCTGGCAATTGACCAATATATTGGTGTGCTAAGGTAAGATCAAGCTTATATTTTCTTGCCTCTGAGAGAATAGAGGTAAATTCCTGTGTTGCAAAATTCTGGAATTCATCAGCATAAAAGAAGAAGTCCTTTCTCTGATCCCCAGAGATATTCTCCCTACTTAACGCTGCAGCTAATAGCTTTTGCACAATAAGTAGACCCAAGAAAGACATATTTTCCTCACCAATTAAGCCTTTAGAAAGATTAACCACAAGGATTTTTCCTTCATCCATAATCTGTCTAAAGTCAAAAGAGGATTTAGACTGCCCAATGATATTCCTAATCGCAAGATTTGTTGTGAATTTATCGAACTTAGAGATAAAATACCCTAAAGATTCGGCCTTGGTCTTCTTATCTGTCTTTGCAATCTGATCTGTCCAGTATCTCCTCACAAGATCATCTTGGATTAATGGCAGCCAGTAGTTCATAACCCAATCCTCATCCTGCAGAATCCTAACAACCTCAACCAAGGTAGAGTCAGGTTTAGACATGGCCGTAAGCATGGCATTTCTAACAGCTTGCTGGAATGCAGGACCTGCATATCCCTGATTATTCGGATCAAACATACGAACCAAGAGCGCGATGAAGCTGTTTACAACCTGATGTTTATGTTGTTCGTTGTAGAACTCCATAATATTGAAGCCAAATGGCCTCTCGAAATCACCCGCATTGAAATATATAACATCCTCCGCTCTCTCAGGCGGGATTCTTTCTAATATCATTTCTGCAGCTTCTCCATGAGGGTCAATAAAACAAGCGCCATCACCATTGTATATATCTTGAATCATCATTCTTACCATCAACCATGATTTCCCAGTACCAGTTTGTCCTAAAATATATGAATGCCTTCTTCTGTCATCCCTTTTAGCACAGATTGCTTTCTTTTTCCCTCTGAAATAGTTGTTCCCTACCCAAACAGTATCAGGAGAATTAATGTCTGAGCTAATCTCATTGTTCGCAGGCAACTCCTTAGAGAGCAGCCACATAATGTTGGGAGTTGTAATCTCCTTGTTGGGAAAATGAAATAAACCAGACAGCTCCTCGATATTTAGCACACTCTTCTCGTTCTCAGGTGTCCTTCTATACACAACATCGTAGAGGAAACCCTTCTCATCCTTTTCTTTTAATTTACTCTTTTTGAGTTTATTTATCCCAGGATTAGAATACTGGTCATAAGCTGCAATGATATTTTCAAGATGCATCTTCGCAATAGCTTTTTCGGGAGCACTAGTTACAATTCTAATCTCTGCCACCATACCCGGTTTTGCCACCTTCTTGCTGATGCCCTGAATCTTCTCTTGAGGGACATGTATCTTCTTCTTGTCTGGATCCGAATTATTTTTCTCAATATTTTCTACAAATCCCACACCATTCTTCTGCCATACGGATTGAGTTGGAGCAACTACCAACTGGATTAGAGCCCCCTCGTTCTCTGATATTTTACTCAAAGTGCTTAAGATGTTTGATAATGGATCACCAGTAAAGTTCTCAGGGACACGGATTGGACAGTATGGACTTTCATCAAGCACTAATCTGGCATACTCTATCTGTGTGTTAGGAGCAAAAATATTATACTCATCAACTACTGCAATATCGGCATCTTGGTAAGAACCTAAGATCTGCTTTTCAACTAGCTCTGCTTCGGATCTTGGGCAATGTACAAAGAATCGTATCTCTCCAGGTAACCCAACCATCTCAAAACTAACACAATTATTCACACTAAAATGTTTTCCCAAACCATCATCTTTCCCCGCAATACTGTAGAGGTTCGCAAACATATTCTCAGCTACTCCTATCTCTACCTCATTCTCCTTTGGAACCCTTACCTCCATTAATACCCCATCACTAGCTTTCTCATTCCTATCACCCTTAATGAGTTTCTTTCGTATAATAAGAAAAGCAACCGCTACACCTATAATTAGAAGTACGGTAAGAATAATTAAACCCCATGGGATATCAGACATTGTAGCTGGGTATGGGGCTTGGGTGGTTGAACCTGATAGTTGTGCGAAAATTATATCTTCAGAATACATAATTGGACAGTAATATTATACTGAAAGGATATCACAGAGAAGGATATATATCAAAACTATTCTGTTGGAGACTCGCCGTTCACTTTGGCTTTTACCATTAACGACATTTCATCTCCAGAGGTCATATTCCCATCACCATCCTGTCTTGGTGGATAACCATGTCCCTCCCATGGCTTTCCAGAGATAGCAGGGACGCTTTCTTGATTTACCTGAGAGTTCTGTGAAGATGTTTGAGTAATCAATGTTTCCTTGCTTGTCCTCTGTTTTTCTGGGAGAGAAGAAGTAGGATCTTGAGGTGATTCAACTCTAGGCTGGACAGGAACAAGGCCTTCTTGGGGCTGTCCTGGAATAAATTGTTCTGGTGTTCGAATTTCCATAAACCTATATAATATTATATCACATACTTTCTCTCTTCGTAAAGCATATCTCTGTCCATATCCCTCACCTTCTCTCTCTCCTTTTTCTCATGTCTCTTCTTCCCTCTTGCAAATGCAACCTCCACTTTTACTATTCTTCCCTTCGTGTATAAAGAGAGAGGAATTAGTGTAAGATTCTTAGATTTAATTTTACTATCTATCTGTACTAACTCGCTCTTATTAATCAGAAGTTTCCTCGTCCTTCGACTATCATAGAACTCGTCTGTACTGTATTTATACTGTGGTATCTCAGCATTAAGTATGTACAAGTCACCATTTAATATTTTCACAAAAGCATCTGTTAAGTTCGCCCTACCCCCCTTTATACTCTTCACTTCTGCACCAGTTAGTACGATACCCGCTTCGAACGATTCAATTATATCGTAGTTAAAGGTAGCTTTCTTGTTTGAAATTTTCATATTGTATTATACCCTACAATGAGATTCTCCAGATAGTAGTACCATCTAAAACATATATATTCTTCTCAGAATAATCTACAACAAAGTCCTTTACATTCTTGAATTCAGACCCATCTTCTCCCCTGTACTCATATTGCTCAAGAAAAAGAAGTTGGTTTGGATGTCTCATTTCTGCACCAGACTCTATCGGCTTCTCAAACTTTACAAACCGTCTTCCTTCACTATCAAACATGTAGAAACCCGTATTTAGACTACTTGTATCATTATATGCCTTCTCAACTTTCCCAATCGCACCAGAAAGCCCAGTTATACTTAAGGGTACTTCCTGTTGTTTCTCTGTGACATAGTTGTATGAATACCTTATCACCCCACTTTCAGTCCCTGAATTAATTATGTACACACTAAAGTCCCCCATGATATCAGTTGCAGTTGCAATCTGGTCATTTTCGATATAATGCATAAACATCCCATATCTATCAGGGTATATTGCAGTTGATTTGAGAACTGCTTTTGAATCTCTACCAAGAAGATATATGTTGTCATTAGCTGTGAGAATAACCATCTCAGATACATCCTTAGGAGGTATGTCTTTTGCACTAAGACCATTCAGAGCAGTAATATTGCCAAAACCTCCATTCTTCAAGGGGGATTTAAGCATTCCTACATCTTTATCGTATATATACAGCCCATCTTCGCCTGAGGAAACATACATTGGAGTTTTCATCAATTTCTCTGTATCTTCCACAACCTTAAGGGATGACTTATCTGCCAAAGGAACAACAAAGAGGGACTTCGCCCCTTTATCCGTAACAGCAATGTATTCATTGTTAGACTTGTCCTTAAATATCTCAATATCTGTAGGCTCTGGATTCCCTCCAAAGTTAAGCTTCCCATCCAAAAACTGAGTTAGATTTCCCAACTCTTGAGAGAACCCTTTCTTTTTAAACAATTCGTCTCCCACCTTGGAATATCTCTCCTTAATTAATTTCGCCTTCCCTAAATCTTTCTCCTTAAGCTCCGCTGGAATCTCTGAAATTATCTGCCCTGCTTCAAAATACGCGGTCTCAGCACTACTTTTATCTGTTACAAAATTACTTTCCGTCCTGTTTAACAGTCCTTCAATTCTATTAATCTTCTCATTTGCATCCTTGCTAATGGCATTTGCTTCCTTTGTCTTCATCGTGAAATTGATACCCAAGATTACAAGAACAATGATGGCAAGAGCACCAAAGAAAAGTTTTAACCTTTTCCCCCTTAAATCTCTAACCTTGTATGAATCTATTGTCATACCTGCAGCTCTAACAGGCCTTGATCTGTTACCTAACCTCACTACAGATGCTTTTGACATGACTCTCTTAAACCATCTTTTAGTCGCAAATGTTACGGATATTTTCTCCCATATTTTCTTTACTCCTGCTGAGAGAATAGCGCCAATCTTGTGGGCTAGTTTTTTTATGAATTCCCAAATTCTCTTAAAAATGTCTTTTACTTTTGGTGGTATCTTGATCTTCCCTTTTAGCTCTGAAATTTTTTTTGCCCCATTCTTTGCTCCTGATGAAGCCTTAGCAAATGTGTCCCTTGCTTTCATACCCAGCTTCTTAGTATCAACCTTTTTCACTGTTTTAGGAATGAATGTATTTACTACCTTTGGCTTCTCATCTAAAGGAACACTTTCAAGAAGAGGTTCTTCTTTGCTATTTGAGAAACACATTATGGCTGAATTATCTTGAAGTGCCACCCCTATTCTTGTCACTTCTCTCTGAATTTTCTTCTCTTCTGATGCTACAGTTATATCGGCCAGATTTGCAGAAAGGATACCTTGAGTTGAAAGAAGTAGCGCTTCATTTTCCTCAAGTACTACACCTGCGGTATTTGCCCCTTTGTTTCTCATAATCTCGGCAATATCCACGATCTTCTCTTTTTTTACTACTAGAACTTCTCCCTCCCCTGTCAAACCAATATAAACACCTTCCTTCTTTACCAGCACGATTATTATATCGGCCTGTATTGGTATTTCACTTAGCTCTTTGTCCTGCTTCATCATTGCATTAATCTTGTCGACTCCATCAGAAAGAGCTCCTTTCAATGATTCATTTGTGGTTTTTGCATGAGAATATATATACCCATCAACCACACTATCTAGAATGAACTTTGAGAGTCTCGAGAAAGGGAGAGATTCTTCGGAGGAGAGTTTGAGAACGATATATATATCGCCCTCTTTCTCGGATCTGTTTCCCCTTGTGGAGAAAAGACTTGTGTGTGTAGTTACAAAAACTTTGGGGTCCTTTATACTGGATGCAAATTGTTGGGCAGATATTTCCATGATTTATGCAAAGATAAAGAAAAGTACAGATATTAGTGTCCCCACCATTGTTAATATGAGATAGATGACAAGAAGACTTTTAACTGGCTTGCTCTGTGCCGTAGATACTGTATCTTCTAATATTCTTGCTCTAAGAAAGAGGATTACGGAGAAGAACACATTACCTACTAGAATCACAATTGCAGGGATTTTAAATAGCCAAGAAAGGTCAATCTCAGGTGCAGAAGACAGGTTTGTGTCTATCCCCTTTACGGTTCCACCAATTGAGATATTGTCTAAAAGGTCATTTATATCGTCCATTATATTTCCTCCTTGTGACTTAATTCTAACAAATCTGAGAGAATATCCTGTATCTCCCTTGGTTTGGGTACACTATCGAATTCGATATAGGCATTGGTACCTGCTGTTTGTATATGAACTGTTCCAATATCAAGAACATTCGAGAATGCACCTCCCTGTTTCGATGTTACATCTTCTATCTTGTCTAACCTTGCTTCGGATGACGAGTGTGAGAAGATGGTTTTAAAGTCTACATCTACGACTCTCCTATCGGTTATGATATTTACATTGTAATACCAGAGAAGGAAGCTATACATTACCAAGGACATTGATATCATGATACACATGAAGAATATTGCTACGAGAAGGGATGCGTTATCTCTGATTGAGGGTATTAGCAAAGCTGCAACTATCGGGACAGTTAGAATCAATATGGAACTGGCTATATATTTTACATATCGTATCCAGTGTGATCTAACTATCAGTATTACATTTTCATCATCTTCTTTTCCTAGGAATGTAGTATTCTTTGGAAATGATGTAAAAGACCCTGTATCTTTCCCTGAGAGATGCGATATGAATGACTCATCTATACCTCTAAACTTTTCTGGCAGATCTTCTCTGTTAGTTGGTATTGACATAGCAAAGAATATCACAAAGTGAGTAATAGGACAACATATCGGTTAAAGGCTACTTCTTTTCGACATTGATAAATACGAAACTACTCTGGGGTATATGCATGTGACCTGGAGCCATCTGATTGTATATGTCCTTAAAGCCTGCCCCAGATATAGTTACTATACCCCGGTTGGTATAGAAGAATATATCAGTGGTAGTACCGTTTCCGAACGCAACGTTTACATTAGAAATAGACCTTACTGGATTTGATAGGAGAGATTGCATTTCGGAAAGAGAATATGG
>CAZVQY010000024.1:0-1468 GCA_964629715.1 uncultured Candidatus Saccharibacteria bacterium | reverse complement strand
GCAGGAGTACCATCAGAATTTACAAGTATTTGCCCTTTAGTTTGTTCAACGGCTGCTCGCCAAAGATCTCCTTTAAGAGGAAGATTGAAAACCTGACATTTTTCTGTAGTACATATGCTACTTCTTCCATTATTAGTTCTCCTTACTGCGTATGTCCTTGCTGCTATCGCCTGTGCCTTTAAAGCTTCAAGGCCGAAATAGTCTGGCATTTCCTTTATACCAAGAAGGTAGTAGTCCTCAAATGATTTATTCTCATATCCCTCTATGGAGATGGTCGACATCAATGATTCATTTACCCCATTTATTTTGACTGTACCATTAGAAATCCTCGTGCCTGGATAGTAGAATCCAAGTATTTGGGAAGACGACTGCCCAGCAGCAGCCCTAGCTTTCGCACCCCACTGACTCATACCATTCCTATGCGTATATGCACCAATAGAGAAAACACCAAAATACCCTGAAGGAGCTTGGGAAATTGAAGTTCCTAAAACTGTCCCCGCTGACCCACCAGAGGATACAATACCCCCAGTTCTTGCAGCAATCAACGCCGCCTGTAGTTGGGAAACCTTTTTGCTCAAATCGGTAATCTCTGCACTTAATACTCCTTTCTCAGCATTCTGTTTGCTTAATTCTGCTTGTAATTTTGCCCTTTCATCGTTCAGTAATTTAACGGAACTATCCAAATCCTTCTTCTGATTATCCAAATCGTCCTTCTCCTCAGACAACAAATTCTTAGCATCAGCAAGAGAACTAAAATCACCACTAATCTTCTCAATCTCCTCCCTCAGGAAAGATATCGTTGATGACTTAATATAGAAACCTCTTAAAATATCACTCCATCCCTCCCCTACAAAAAAGAATGAGGGTATCCTATTCCTAGTCTCAATATACAAATCTCCAGAAATATCATCTAAAAACTTCTTCTTCTCCTCTAACTCCCTCCGCTTGTCCTCAATCTCCTCAAGTTTAGTAGCAATCTCCCCCTCTGTCTTAGAAATACTATCCTGTAATTTCTTTATCTCCTCGGACATCAATGAAATCTTCTTACTTAATGAATTATTACTCCCCCTAATCTCGGCAATCTTCTTCTCAATCTCACTCAGTACTGTTTTCTTCTCCGCAATCTGATGACTCTTTTCAGTAATTTCTTTCTCTAAATCAGTAGTGGATTGAGAATATACAACACTTAAAGGTATCAACAAAAGAAAGGGAAGCAGTACTAAAAGGGTAATTTTATGGATTGTATTAGGGGCACTTTTAAGCATTGTCGTATTATACCATGTACTACAACATCTGTTTTATGCACTCTATTATATATGGAAGAAATACAATAATACCAGTTATTAAGGAAACAAATGCACTTAACCAAACAGCTCCAGCACTAACATCTTTCGCATATTTTATATTAATCTTAAAATCCTGGGACACAGCATCACAAAGAGCTTCAATTGCACTATTTATAGCTTCA
>CAZVQY010000023.1:0-9888 GCA_964629715.1 uncultured Candidatus Saccharibacteria bacterium | reverse complement strand
AGAACATCGCATTCGCAATGCGAAGGTGACCGGTTCGATTCCGGTTGAGTCCATATGCGTGTAGTTTATTTCATTTGCAATTAACATATTAGTGGGTATTCTACTAGTATTTTGGTATAATTGTTTGTCTTTATGGGCCTGTAGCTCATTTGGTTAGAGCACTTCGCTGGCAGCGAAGGGGTGAGGGGTTCGAATCCCCTCAGGTCCACCAAATAATCCACCATCAATTGATAAAAACCGGTTGATGGTGGGTTTGTTTTGTGGTAGAATGATGTGGTAGGGTATTTATATTAGGCGGTGTTAGATATGGTTTTTAAAATAAGAGAAGTTTCACCATCTGACGCGTATGATGTAGCGACTGTACATGTTCTTTCGTGGCAGGCGGCATATAAAGATATTATTCCCGATGAATATTTATCTGGATTGGATATTGAAAAAAGATCTGTACACTTTGCTAAAGATTTCGAGAAATATAAGGATATTACATATTATTTTGTTGCCGAATTGGATGGTAAAATTATCGGAAATCTGGCAGTTAGTAAATGCCGAGATGATGATAAGCCTGACGCCGGAGAAATAATCGGAATCTATCTTTTATCGTCATATTGGGGGATGGGTTACGGAAAGCAAATGATGGATTTCGGTATAAATAAGCTGTGCGAATTGGGTTATTCTGAGTTTTGCTTATGGGTTCTTGAGGAAAATATTAGAACAAGAAAGTTTTATAAAAAATACGGATTTGTTTTTGATGGAACAAAAAAAGCGATCAATATTGGGAAACCATTAAATGAAATCCGTTATGTCTTGCATACCACAGTATAAGGGGTGTGCAAAAGCGGTGCATCTTTTAACGATTTGCTTTGGGCGGTGCATTTTATCAATAGATAGTACCTTTGCCAAATAAGGTCGGTCGTTTTGATACGAGAGTATCAGAAAGGATTGATTGTTTCATTTTCCATACTAGGGTTTCAAAGCCAGTTGAAACCATATCATTATCAACTAGTGAATTAGAGTTGATCCTGATAGGACAATTGTCAGGGCATGGATTAAGGATTGAGAGTCCAAGTTGTCTCGACTGATCACAAATATGTTATCATCTGCGAATTTGTTTCACCCGTCAGTTCCACAAAACGCAAGATTGCATCCTTCCAATGTTTTTCTTTTTAATGTAAAATAGTTGAACTAATTTGATTCTCTATAAAATGGAAGAGAGATACAACCCCAAAGATTTTGAGAAAAAATGGCAAGACAGGTGGTTTGCGACCGATATGTATCATGCCAAAGATTTTGATAGTAGGGAAAAATATTATCTTTTAGTTGAGTTTCCATATCCTTCAGGAGATAGTATGCATATGGGGCATGCTAGAAACTACACCGAGATGGATACAGTTGCTAGACTTAGGAGAATGCTAGGACAAAATGTGTTGTATCCGATGGGGTGGGATGCATTTGGTCTGCCAACAGAAAACTATGCCATCAAGGTAAAAAGACCACCTCAAGATATTACTAAGGAAAATATTGAAACCTTCACAAAGCAACTAAAAGCGATGGGTTTCTCATTTGATTGGAGCAGAGAGATAAATACAACGGATCCACAATATTACAAATGGACTCAGTGGATATTTTTAAAATTATATGAAAAAGGTCTAGCCTACAAAGCTAAAATGCCAATTAATTGGTGTCCACAGTGTAAGGTAGGATGTGCAAATGAAGAAGTCGTGGATGGGAAGCATGAGAGATGTGGGGTTGCAGTAGAAAAAAGGGATATCAATCAATGGGTTCTTAAAATAACAGAGTATGCGGACAGATTGATAGATGAACTTGATGAGACAGAGTATTGGAGTAGTGTTAAGGCAAGACAGAAGAATTGGATTGGAAGAAAAGTTTGGTTTGATATTGATTACAAAGTAGAGGGTGTAGATCTTGTATTGAGGGTTTCAACAACGAGACCAGATACGCAATTTGGTTCTACATTTGTAGTTGTTTCTCCAGATAGCAAGGTTGCAGAGAAACTCTTGAAGCACCTTCCAAAAGAAAGGCTAAATGATGTAAAGAAATATATCTCTGAATCATTGAAGAAAACAGATGAGGAGAGGGTAGATGAGGAGAGGGAGAAAACAGGTGTTGATACGGGGCTTGTTTGTATAAATAGCATAACGGGCAAGAGGTTGCCAATCTACCTCGCAGATTTTGTCCTTCCAACCGTTGGGACAGGTGTAGTGGTTGGAGTTCCTGCACATGACAAAAGGGACTTTGAGTTTGCAACTAAGTATGGTTTGCCTGTAATCAGAGTTATTGCGGGACCAAATAACGATAGGAGCGAAATAGATTCTCTTGATAAGGTATTCGAGGAGCAAGGAATTGTATTCAACTCTGATTTTCTTAATAATATGAATAGTGATGATGCAAAAGTGAAAATGGGGCAATATATAAAGGAGAAAGGAATTGGTGATATTGTTGTTAGGTATAATCTAAGAGATTGGATTTTTTCGAGGCAGCACTATTGGGGTGAGCCGATACCAATAGTCTATTGTGATAAATGTGGTGAAGTTCCAGTCCCAGAGGAACAGCTTCCAGTTGAGCTGCCAAAAGTAAAGAGCTACGAACCAACAGAAACAGGAGAGTCTCCATTGGTAAGCATAAGTGAATGGGTAAATACTAAATGTCCAAAATGCGGAGGTGATGCAAAGAGGGAGACTGACACAATGCCAAACTGGGCAGGCTCAAGTTGGTATTATCTAAGGTATATTGACCCAAACAATAAAGAGGTTTTTGCTGATAAAGAAAAGATGAAATATTGGATGCCAGTAGACCAATATGAAGGGGGTCCTGAACATGTTACCCTCCATTTGTTGTATTCTAGATTCTGGTACAAAGTGCTATCTGATCTGAATCTTGTTCCAGGTGTTGAGCCTTATAAGCGAAGAACAATCCATGGGGTTGTACTGGGGGAAGGTGCTACCAAAATGTCGAAATCTCTAGGGAATGTCATCACTCCTGATCCTTTGCTAGAAAAGTATGGAGCTGACGTTACAAGGGCATATCTGATGTTTATGGGACCATATGAGGGTGATGTCACATGGAGTACTGAGACAATTAATGGAGTAAAAAGGTTTGTAGGGAAGTTTTATGACTACTTTTTGGCTTTATGGAACAGAAAAGACGAGAAGATAGCAGACAGTAAAGATGTTGCTAGATTGGTCGAGAAAATCAATAAGGATATATTAAACTTCAAGTTTAATACAACAATTCCAGCAATGATGCAATTTTATAACTCGAATATTAATTCTACATTCTCCTCTTTAGATATTGAGAGGTTGATATTGGCAACTGCGCCGATTCTTCCTCATTTTGCAGAGGAAGTTTGGGAAAAGACAGGGCATGAGTTTAGCGTTCATACACAAAAGTGGCCAGAGATTGATGTAACTATGCTTGAGGATGATATTTTAGAAGTACCAGTCCAGATCAATGGAAAATTAAAAGGAAAAATTGAAATCCCAGCTGATGCCAATCAAGATGATGTTGAAAAGATTCTTTTAGAAAGCCAATTCCTTGGAGAGGCAAAGATTAAGAAGCTAATCTATGTCCCCAAAAGAATAGTAAGCATATTAGTTTAACATATAAAATTAAATGTTATGGAAGAAAAAAGTAAGGGTACAGTTTTTACTGTCGGTATTATTCTTGCAGTATTTGCTATTGTATTATCTCTATTAATTATTTTAAATAAATACAGTTTTACAAATATGAATGATACTAATCCAAATTCAAAAACAGAAGTGGGTAGTCCAGTTGAGTCAAATTATACTGCTACCATTAAGACAAATATGGGGACGATTGTGATTTCACTTTATGATACGGTTGCACCAAATACAGTAGAGAACTTCATCAAGTTGTCGAACAAAGGCTTCTACAATGGGATAATCTTTCACAGAGTAATTCCTACATTTGTAATACAGGGTGGGGATCCACAGGGGAATGGAATGGGGGGCCCAGGATACAAATTTAATGATGAGATCTCAGAGATAAAATTCAAGCCATATATACTTGCTATGGCAAACTCGGGGCCAAATAGTAATGGTTCACAGTTCTTCATAACAACAGGGGATATTGGTGAGGCTAATATGCGAAATCTTGATGGTAAATATACAATTTTTGGGGAAGTACTTAGCGGACAAGATATCGTCGATAGCATAAGCAGAGTAGAAACTGATGCAAGTGATAAACCCCTCTCTGCTGTTACTATGGAGGCAGTAACGATTTCTGAGGATTAATCTCGAGTTCATAAACATGGTGTAATATGTTCCTTAATGGATGTATTACAGAGAAGGCAGATAATAAAATATGTTGTGGTATCAATAGTTTCCTTGTTTCTTGGAATAGTCATCGACCATTTTCTCATTTATCCATATTTCAAATTAGAGAGCAATCAGGATGTGGAGGAAAGCAATAATGATAATCAGGAACCTGTAGTTGATTCAATGCCCAAAATATATGGAGACAAAACGCTTGAGATTCCAAGAGCCTGTAAAATACATGTTGATGTGAGTGGTGCACTAAAACAGCCTGGTGTCTTCTGTTTAGAGGAGGGATCAATGGTAATTGATGCAATTACGAAAGCTGGAGGCTTTACAAATCAAGTTGCATACAGGTTTGTTGCAAGAAAGATAAATCTTTCACAGGTATTGGTGAATAACCAGAAGATATATATCCCATATGAGGAGGAAACTGATTGTAAATTGCTCAGTTTCATACCACAAGCAAAAGAAGTTGAGACAATAATAAATAATACATCAGGAATAGAGATGCCGACTAGTGAGATTAATGGATCTGGCGATGAAACCAATAATGGCGCAGGAGGTGGGTGCATAAATATTAATACTGCTACACTTGAAGAATTAGATACACTTAGCGGTGTTGGTCCATCTATGGCACAAAAGATAGTAGAGGGTCGACCATATTCTAATGTCAATGATCTTCTAAATATCAGTGGGATAGGAGAGGCAACGTTTGCCAAATTCAAAGATAAGATATGTATCTAAAAATTCGTAGAATACTAAAGGATATTTTTCTTAGGTTACAAAATAGGTTCGGAGGCCTGGTGAAGTATCTTCTAGATTACAAGATTGTGCTAATTTCCATCCTATATATTATTCAGAATTCTGTATTGATATCCATACTTAGAAAAATCGAGATTCATATTGCTATCGGATTGGCAGGGGTATTAATCGTTATATGTACCATCATTATTGTTTTCATTATTCGGAAAAAACGGAGGGAAGAAATTATCTCAAAGAGGAAAAGGAATGGTTCCCCATTATACTGGGCATGCACAATTTTTGAACTATTTATATATATAGTACTAACAACAATATTCGCATACCTAAGAGTGCATGCTTCTATTTCTCATGAGCGAATAATGGAAGCCAAGGTGACAAGTTTCACTAGTGGTTCCACGGTTGTCAATGGATTCCTTTCTGATGAACCAGTCGAAAAACATTCCAACCAGCAGCTAACAGTGAAGCCACTACAGGATATGCATCATGGGGTTATTACAATATCGCCAAACGACACTTTCATACTGATTAAGACCTCATCGTTTATTAAATTTGAAATAGGTCAAGTTTGTGAATTCCGAGGAACACTTGAGATTCCAGAGAACTTTGATGAGTTCGACTATAGGGGGTATTTGGTAGATAAGAAAATATTTTTGCTGATGAACAATCCTATTGTAGAATGTATAGATACTAATCTTAGAAGAGAGGGTAGTATTGTTCAAAATTCCCTTGTTGACTATAAAAATGACCTAATCAAGGTGATAGATCAAGCTCTAAATGAACCGCAATCCTCTCTATTATCCGGTATCATCTTTGGTCAAAAAAGGCTCTTTAGCGATGAATTTGATGAAGGAACACGACTTGCAGGCCTAAGTCATATCATCGCTGCATCGGGATATAATGTAACCATACTTATATTGGCAACTGAAAGAATTTTAATTCTTCTACCAAAGAAATTGAGATTACTGATCAGCCTTATAGTAATATGGATGTTTGCAATCCTTTCGGGACTTTCCTCCTCAATAATTAGAGCCTGTATAATGGGTAGCATCTCGTTGCTGGCAGTAATATTTGGTAGGAGCAATGCAGTACATATTGCAATACCACTTGCATCATTAATTTTTGTTATTGCAAAGCCGTTAATTGTATTTGATATCGGATTTCTGCTCTCAATTTCGGCTGTATTAGGTCTTACATATATTCATCCAATATTGGTTGAGATAAAGGGCAAAATTACCAAGAAAGCTAAATTCGTTGATGAAAATATACTTCCCACACTTAGCTGTACTCTGAGCACTCTCCCTGTTTCCATACTAACTTTCGGTACCTTCTCAATATGGTCAGTTCCAAGCAATACAATAATCCTTCCAATTATTGAGACGACAATGTTCCTCGGGGTTGTTGCAATTGTTTTCTGGAATATCTTTAGACCTCTCTCATTAATCGTATTTACAACTGTAAACATGCAACTAAAATACTTCGAACTTGTTGTCAACGCTATATATTCCCTTGGTTGGGGTCAATTTGAATTCCCAGATCTGATCTCTAAGAGGGTATCTCTCTTCTTCCTCTTTCTCATGATGGTTTCAATAATATATTTTTATCCTTTAAAAAATGGAAAGTACAACTACTATCTTAAATCTGCTTCTTAAATTCATCTGGAAGAATATTCTTCTAATCCTTTTCTCACTTGCGGGTCTATTCTTTATTGTCATACTAAAGAAGACTACAGTATTGAGACCAGAGATTGTTTTCTTAGATGTTGGACAGGGTGATGGTATATTAATACAACAGGACAACTACCAAATTGTAATAGATGGTGGGGCGGATGATTCAGTGCTGTATAAGCTCGGAAAACATCTGCCTTGGTACGACAAGAAGATAGAGAGATTAATCCTTACACATCCCCACCAAGATCATCTAGAGGGGTTGCTGTTGATACTAAAAAAATATGAAGTGGAGGAGGTTTGGTTCTTTCCTGTTGAGTATGACTACATTGGTTATGAATATTTGCTAAAAGAGTATGAAACATTGTTAAGGCCAACATTTGCTGGAGATTATATCCACTATAAGGATATATATGGAGCTGTCCTGTTCCCATTCGAGGATAATCCAAAAAGAGTGACTAATGTGAATAATGCTTCTATTGTAATGATATTTACCATAAATGGGTATAAGATTTTGATGATGGGGGATGCTGAGATGGATGTCGAAAAAAACATCCTGGAATACTCCTTTCTCCGTAATATTGATATCCTTAAGGCAGGTCATCATTGTTCTGACACTTCTACATCAGGGGCTCTATTAAGTTTCACGCAACCAAGCATAGCAGTATGTAGCTGTGGAATCCTTAACAAGTTTGGGCATCCAAGTTATGAAACGTTGGGGAAATTTGAAAAGGCGAATGTGCAATATTTGATCACATATGAGGAGGGTGATATGGAGTTTGTATTTTAATACTAAGGGAAAACTGCTAGAATTATACTTATGTACCTGTAGCTCAATTGGATAGAGCATTGGTTTGCGGAACCAAAGGTTGTCGGTTCGATCCCGGTCAGGTACGTTTTTATTAAAAATCCAAAGTCACACAAATGTCAGACCAATATCTCAAAATATGGTAGAATAGAAGTGGAAAGGCACCTGTAGCTTAACTGGATAGAGCATCGGTCTTCGGAACCGAGGGTTGGGGGTTCGACTCCCTCCAGGTGCGTATTATATGATATGTAAAAATATGAAGGAGAAGATTAGGAAGATAATTGGGGAAGCTTTGAAGAATATGGATATAGAAATATCATCTATTGATATAGTTATAGAAATACCAAAAGACTCTTCCAATGGTGACTATTCCTCAAATATTGCATTGAGGCTTGCACCTATTCTTCATAAAAAACCATTAGATATTGCAAATGAGATTGTCACAAAGATTAGGAAGGATGATTTTTCTAGGGTAGAGGCAAAAGCGCCGGGTTTTATAAACTTCTACTTTTCTCCAACATATCTTCTGAAGGAACTTGAGAAAATTGCAAATACTCCTTTGGATTATTTTAAATTAGATATCAATGAGGGGAAGAAGTTAGCTATTGAATATACAGATGCAAATCCATTTAAGGTACTCCATATTGGTCATCTATACTCCAACACTATTGGAGAGGCTTTCTCAAGGTTACAGGAGGCCTCTGGAGCGATTGTAAAGAGATTAAGCTACCAAGGTGACGTAGGTTTGCATGTGGCCAAAACTCTCTGGGGTCTGGAAAAGAAATTAAAAGCAGAGGGGAAGAGCTTTCTTGATATTGAAAAAATATCCTTAACTGAGAGAGTGAAATATCTTGGGGATGCATACGTTAAGGGAGCGGAGTTTTATGACTACAAGGAGGATCTTGATGCAAGAAAAGAGATTGCCGATATAAACTATTATATTTTCTACATCACAACACCAGTATTAGAGAAAAAAGATTTTAGTAAGTATGAAGAAGTTAATATGAAGGAGAAATATTCGAAAGGAAGGCTTTGGTGCTTAGAATATTTTGAAACTATATACAAAAGGCTAGGAACAAAGTTCGACTACTATTTCTTTGAGAGTGAAGTTGGAGAGGCAGGACTGAAGGTGGTTCTAGAAAATGTTGGGAAAGTCTTTAAAAAAGATGATTCCGTTATTATTTACGAAGGGGATAAAAAGAAGAATCTACATACAAGAGTTTTTATAAATAAATATGGGTTACCTACGTATGAAGCAAAAGAGATAGGTCTGGCATTATTGAAGAAGGAGAGGGTAGATTATGATACCTCAATAATTATTACGGCAAATGAGCAAAGTGGCTATTTTAAGGTAGTTATGGACGCTATTAGCAAACTTGATAATGAGATTGCCAAAACCACTAAACATTACCCTCACGGAATAGTAAGGTTGCCAAATTCACAGAAAATGTCAAGTAGAAAAGGTGGGGTCATTTCAGCTGAGTGGCTATTAAATGAAACCAAGGGAAAAGTCATCGAGAAAATGAGAAGCAATGAAGAAATGGAGAATGAGGATAGAATGGAGATAGCTGAGAAGATAGTAATAGGAGCAATCAAGTATGCTTTCTTGAAAGTAGGTGTTGGGAGTGATATCTCTTTTGATTTTGACAAGGCAATATCATTCGATGGGGATACGGGTCCATATATTCAATATGTGTATTCAAGGTGCAATTCTCTCTTAAGGGAGTATAGGGATGATAGCTCAAATGAGATTTGCTACGGAGAATGTTTAGTGAACCCTTATGTACAAAGCCTTACAAGGGTACTTAGCAGATATAGGGGGGTGTTGCTTGATAGCGCATCTACATATTCTCCCTCTATTTTGTGCCAGTATCTATTTGATCTTTCGCAATCATTTAATTCTTTCTACCAAAATGTTAGGCTCTCAGACATGGAGGATGAGGAAAGGGGAATCCTTTTGGTCATTGTTCGTGCAGTCATGAATACAGTTGAGCATGGCTTGGGGGTACTAGGTATTCAAGTAGTGGAAAAGATGTAATTAATTTTTATGAAAATTATATGGAAAGTAGGAACATAAATACCAAAGAGAACTTTTTTCAAGATAATTGGCTTATTCTTGTTGCAATATTATATCTCATTCTTCCAATAGATTTGATTCCAGATAGGGTGCCTCTAGTTGGTACGCTCGATGATGCAGGTATGCTATTAATATATCTCCTCGAATTATATGGCAAGTGGAGAAGAAATGATATTAAGAAAGATTCACCTCCTTCTGATGTGAGGGAAGGTGAGATTGTGAAATAGCGGGGTGTAGTTCAGATGGCTAGAACGCTACGTTCGGGACGTAGAGGTCGCTCGT
>CAZVQY010000022.1:0-9975 GCA_964629715.1 uncultured Candidatus Saccharibacteria bacterium | reverse complement strand
CGGGGTGTAGTTCAGATGGCTAGAACGCTACGTTCGGGACGTAGAGGTCGCTCGTTCAAGTCGAGTCACCCCGATTCCCTTCTTCGTGATTTTCTTATATTATGAATAGTATAAGTTTTGCCTTTTTTTTATGAAAGAAATAAAAGGAGTATGTTTGGACTTAGATCAAACCCTTGTAAATAGTGAGGATTTCATGTTCTCTCCAGAGAATCCAAAGAAATATATGCATACTGCGGAGTGGGAATTATACAATTTCTTAAGATCTTTTCTAAAAGTTGTAGACTGGGAAAGTTTTATTGCAATATACCTGAAATCAAAAGAGGATGTTAAAAGCTTATTAAAAGGAAAACCAGCTTCACATAGCAGGTATCTATATATTCAAAAAAGTTTTGAACATTTGAATATGAAATTTAAGCCAGATTTAGTATATGATGCAACAAATGTATATTGGAACTATATTCTTAGCAAAATGGAGTTATTCCCTGATGTAGAAGATGTGCTAAAGGCATTGAAGAGAGAGCATATTCAGATAGGGATTATTACGGATTTGACAGCAGATATCCAATTCATGAAGCTAAAGAATTTGGGCATAGATAGATATATTGACTATCTTGTGACTTCAGAAGAAGTCGATGCAGATAAGCCTGATACAAAAATGCAGGAGCTTCTATTAAAGAAAATGGGCTTAGGAAAAGATGAAGTAATAATAATTGGGAACAATCCGAAGACAGATATTCAACTTGCAAATGACAGCGGGGTGGAGAGTGTGTTATTCGATTTTAATAAAAAATACGATGTTGAAGAAAGAAATAATCCAACATACTACACAAATCATTTTAGGGATATCCTTGTATTTCTTGGAATTGAGAAGAGGGAATTTTCTGACGATAAGCTAATAGTGTTTGATATGATAGGGACATTAACGACTAACCCCCATTTAATTTCACAAATATTCTATTTAACCTTTCCAAGTATTGATACTAAATTGGTAAAGAAGTATTACGAAGATTACAAGATTGATAAAATAAGTAAGGAGGAGTTTTGGAGAGGCGTAGGGTTTGAGAAATTCTCAGATCAGGAATCGAGGTTTTTGATGAATATTAGTTTGAAGGAAGGAGTAGTGGATATGCTTAGAGTACTAAAGAACCACTACAGACTAGCAATTTTATCTAATATCCCAAAAGAATGGGGTCATTTTATTCAGAAGCAGTACCACTTCGATGATATTTTTGATGAGATTGTATTTAGTGGTGATTATAAAACTAAAAAACCTGACCATAAGATATATCAAATTATGGTTAATAAATTTTCTGATATTGCTCCTGAGAATGTATATTTTGTTGACGACGATTTAGATGATTTAAAAGTGGGGAAAGGTTACTTAATGAATACAATTTGGCTTGAAAGTGATCAATTAAGTCGGGAATATATACCAGATTATGTGATAAAAGATATTTTCGAGATAATAAATATTGTTAAGAAATGAAAAAACTTCCTAGGGTAACAAAGAAAGAATTACTGGAACAGATGTCCGAATTAAAAGATTCGGACACAGTCAAAAAAGCTTTAGCAATTGTAGCTAAAGTCCACAACGGACAAACCAGAGATAGTGGGGCATCCTATATAGAGGAGCACATTTACTATGCTACTTCCCTCCTACATGAACTCTTTGGCAATGAAAAAGAAATTGAGAAGCTAACAGTCTTAACCTTGCTCCATGATACTGTTGAAGATACAAATATTAAAATATCAAAAATAAGGGGAGAATTTGGAGATGAGATTGCAGGAATAATAGATCTCCTTTCGAAAAGTCCCGAAGAAGAGACCCAAGCGATAAGTTCTGAGGAAAAATATTTAGTGACACAGAACTATCTTGCTCGATTATCAGCCAACCGATCAGCGGTAATAGTTAAGATGGTTGATAGAATTGCAAATATTAATAGCATAGTCGATGTTACTGTACACAAGAAGCTTTGCAAATATAGGAGGTATGTTGAAGAGGTAAAAAACCTCTATATACCACTTGCGAAAAAATATAACTTCAGGAAGATAGTAAAAATATTTGAAGCCGAAGTTGATAGAATAGAAAAGTTCTTTATCTAGTAATTAGAAGAGGGTAAAGAGTGAGGTTGTCGCTCATAGATAGTATAATCCTTATTGATGAAGTGAAACATTAGAAAAACTGAGAAAATCCTATTCGTTGCTGTTGTCTACATCCTTTAAACAAAATTAAGAAATCATTGTTCATTAAGTGTTGGGGTGTGCTGTAAGTGCTTTTTACAAAAGATTTCTTGTGAAGAGTTAATTGTGAACATATCATTTTTGAATCTCGTGAATAATTATTTCTGTAATATTTAGGAGATGTTTCACTGGTGGGTTATTGTGATGTCTTCTTTTAGATGAAGATCCTGTACCAGTTATACCTTTATACCATACTCCTTGAGATTCTCCTTCAAGTATTTTCCTGTATAACTCCTTGGATTTCCTATTATGTCCGCTACTGTGCCCTCTGCTACGATCTGACCCCCATCATCTCCACCCTCAGGGCCAAGGTCTATAATCCAGTCGGAATTTCTAATAATTTCCATATTGTGTTCTACAACAAGAACAGTATTACCCTTGTCGACTAGTTCGACTAATATTTTTAGAAGTTTATCAATATCATAATAGTGAAGTCCTGTAGTTGGTTCATCAAGAATATATAAGGTCCTTCCAGTTGAGATCTTTGACAATTCCTTTGCTAATTTAACCCTTTGTGACTCACCTCCAGAAAGTGTAAGTGCTGATTGGCCTAATTCTATGTATCCAAGACCAACTTTGTTTAAGATATCAAGCTTTCTTTTAATGGTAGGATGATTCTTGAAGAACTCAAGAGCATCTTCAACTGTCATCTGAAGTGCCTCGGCAATATTTTTTCCTTTGTAATCAATCTGAAGTACATCTGAATTATATCTTGAACCAGAACATTGGTCGCAGATGATATATATATCTGAGAGGAATTGCATCTCAATTTTTATCTCACCTTCTCCTTTACATTTTTCACATCGACCTCCCTTAACATTGAAACTAAATCTTCCAGATTTATATCCTCTTGCCTTTGATTCATTGAGGTTCGCATAGAGATCACGAATATGGGTGAAGAGACCCGTGTAAGTTGCTGGATTTGATCTTGGTGTACGACCTATAGGGGATTGGTCAATGCTGATAACTTTATCCATCTCTTCAACACCATCAAGCTCGGAATATTTCCCTTCTACTTGCTTCGAATGCATGATTCTATTTGCCAGAGCTGGGACAAGAGTGCTTTCTATCAGAGACGACTTCCCACTGCCAGAAACGCCTGTTATTGTAATAAGCTTCCCTAATGGGAGATCTACATCTATGTTTTTAAGGTTGTTAGTTGAAACCCCTTTAAGTGACAATTTATTCCTAATTTCGTTTCTATTCTTCTTAACTATAGTAGAACCGACGACAAGGGACTTATTGAGATACTTAGCAGTCACAGTAGAGCCCTGCCTGACTTGGTCGTATGTACCTGCAGCTATAACTTCACCACCATGTTTCCCCGCAAATGGTCCTATATCAATAAGCCAGTCGGATTGTCTCATAGTCTCTGGGTCATGTTCTACAATAATCAATGAATTCCCTTCGTCTCGTAGTTGCTTGAGTGACTTTGTAAGCTTTGAAATATCTCTAGGGTGGAGTCCAATTGATGGTTCGTCCAATACATATACAACACCTGATAAACCAGTTCCAATTTGAGACGCAAGTCTTATCCTTTGTGACTCCCCACCTGAAAGTGTAGCTGCTTGTCTTGATAGCGTAAGATATTCCAATCCAACATTAATTAAAAAATCCAATCTTATTAAAATTTCCTTTACGATAGGTGTAGCAATTTTCGCCTTATTCCCAATTAATGAAAGGTTCTTAAGGAAATTGTATGAATTAGTAATCGACATATCTGTAAGATCAATGATATTTTTCTTTTGGATCGTGACAGCAAGTGAATATGGTTTCAACCTTTTCCCATTACATATAGGGCAGAGTATCTCTGACATGTACTTCTCATACTCATACTTTGCAAAATCTGAAGTTGTCTCTTTATATCTTCTTTGGACTTCATTTACAACGCCTTCATATTCGACTGTATGTGTATTCGTATGTCCGAATCGGTTGGTATATTCAATCTCATAAAATCCTTTTGTGCCCTTCCCATAGAAGATTAGATCAAAAATATCGTTGGGGTATTTCTTAATTGGTGTTTTAAGATCAAAACCATGAACTCTAGCAACTTCATTAAGAATTCTTGTAGTCCAGCTGTCCTTTGTGGTCCTATTTCCCCAAGGAAATATACCACCTTCGCGTATAGTGAGGTTTGGATTGTAAAGGAGATTAATATCAATCTGCTTAAGGAATCCTAATCCAGCACAGTTGTCACAAGCACCCTCTGGGGCATTGAATGAAAAAGAAAGTGGGGTAATTTTAGGATAGGATACTCCACATTTAGTGCATGTGTTATGTTCGGAAAAAAGGAATTCCTCTTTTCCGATAATGACTTTAACCTCCCCATCAGATTCATTAGTGGCTAACTCAATATCGTCGGTTAGCCTTTTTTTAAATTCTTTAGAATCTGAGTCTCCGGCAGTAAGCCTGTCAACGACTAAATCAATTGTATGTCTCTTGTTTTCATCAAGATTGAGGTCTTCTACATCATCTAGCAGGTATGTTTCGTTATCAATTATTACTCGAAGGAAGCCTCTAGAGAGTAATTTGTCCAAGAGGAATTTAAATTGTCCCTTCCTATTTTTTATCAACGGTGAAACAATAGTAATATTCTCTGTGGAACCTTTTATCCTCTTGAGTACTTTTTTTGTTATTTCCTCAATTGTTTGTGACTCGATTTGTATTCCACAATTAGGACAATGTGCTTGTCCAACATGACCATAAAGCAATCTCAGATAGCTGTATATTTCTGTAATTGTCCCTACTGTTGATCTGGGATTAGAGCCTGTTGTCTTCTGATCTATCGATATCGCAGGAGAAAGCCCCGTTATGGAGTCAACCTCTGGCTTCTTCATAATGCCTAGAAACTGCCTTGCATACGAAGAAAGAGATTCTACATATCTCCTTTGTCCCTCAGCATAGATAGTATCAAAGGCTAAGGAGGACTTCCCACAACCTGACACACCAGTGAGCACGACCAATTTGTTCTTAGGGATATCTACAGAGACATTCTTAAGGTTATTCTCTTTTGCTCCCCTTACTTTAATGAATTCTGTTTTCATTCCAACAGACATTATACCATTAATACTATCAAATTGGCGAGTTTCCCTTTATCTAGAAATGCTTTTATTGGGATTGCTGTTCAATTCCATGAAGCTATTCAGTGATTGTCTAGCAGAACCGTTTAAATTGTATATTATTCTTGATATAATCATTGAAAATATGCACCTGTAGCTCAATCTGGATAGAGCAACGCACTCCTAACGCGTAGGTTGTCAGTTCGATTCTGGCCAGGTGCGTGTTACTGTATTTCGTATTGGTTAATCACAAAGTGACCTAAAATGTCCTTTTCGAAGGTAGTGATACTGTTTTTTGTAGCCACTATGTTGTAGAAAAGAATATTCTCCATTGAAATCACGGCAATTCCATTATCACCATCTTTCTCGGAGATAAACAATAAGTTCTCCTTTTCGTAGGAAAGATGTCTTGAGTCATCAACCCATCTCGTTCCATTGTCTTTCGTAGCATTAGCATATTGTACTGTACCTGTTTGCTCAACAGGATTCTCCGAATATTTCTTGAAAGTGAATGTGTAGAGTGAATCCATGCTATTAAACAAAAAATATTTATGATTTCTTGAGAATTCCACTACCTCAGAAGGATATGGATTAACCATAATATAAGTTCTTGAAACATTATCATACCAATATGAAGCGGATGTTGTTGTAATGAAGACTCCTTCAGCATCACGATTTACTTCAAAAGATATAATCTTCCCAACAGTCTGTGTATTTATCACAGAATTGGTAAAAGGAATGTAGTTAAAGAGTGTCGTTCTATAATATTTAATATATTTTTCATCTTTCTGCATGCTTATGTTGCTAATAAGATATGACTCTCCTGTCCCGTCTAAACCATATTGTTCAATTGAATATGTATATACAGCATCGTCTTCTTTTGAGAGATCCTTAAGAAGATAGAAATTCCCATTCTGGTCTGTGTCCCAGATGTGTTTTTTTTCTGTGTTGCTAGGCAACATCATATATATTATTTGCGAATTAATATCATATGAAAGAATATTTCCTTCCGAAAAAAGAAGAATATGCTTGTTGTCCTTTGCCCACTTAATCTCTTCAATATGCTCCTGCTTGAAATCAATAGGTTGTGAGGAAGTCAGATCAAATTTTAATGATGTGTTAATAATATGCCTAGTTACTGTGTTTCCATTCGTTATGGTCAATAGGGCGAATGCTCCATTAGGGGAGAGGGAGAGTTCGAAATTATCTGCTGAGGGAATCCAAATTTCCCTAGGATTATCAGAAAGATCTAGTATTCCATTTTGTAGCCGATATCTCCATAAAGAGAGGGTATTCTCTTTCCCCTCTAGAAGAAACAGAGCAATTGTTTCATCCTCGCTTACCCAGTGCTTAAGATATTTCCTTTCAGAATTCCATATGGTATTTTTCTGTGGTTCCTGCAAAATCATCCAAGGCGTTACAATTGTAGTTGTCTCAGGTAGCACCCTCACATTTTTGCTCCATTTATGATATTTTGCTTTCTCTATTGTTACATTATGAACTCCTGTATCAACGCTTTTGCTTTTTGATATCTTCCCAATTGTAGTCCCATCAATATATATATCTGCGTATGTAGGTCTTGGAGAAACTGTAATGACACCCCTTTTCTTTACAGCTTTGCTTTCAAAATCGATGATATATCCTCTTGCTAGGAAGTAGAGAGTAGAAGTAAGAATTATGACAAAGACCGAAGTAATGATAGGGAGATGTTTTGGGATATCAAATCTCCATTTTTTAGAAGTTCTCTTCTTTTTCATTTTGTATTGCTTAGTATAGCATAATGGGAGATAAGTTGTTAAAATACAGGAATGGAAAACAAAAAGAGAATTCTTACAGGTGATAGGCCAACAGGCAAGATGCATATTGGTCATCTTAAAGGAAGTTTGGAGAATAGAGTTAAGTTGCAAGATGAATATGAATCCTTTATTGAGATTGCTAGTATTCAAGCACTTTCTGATAATTTTAATAATCCTTCTAAGGTGAGGGAGAGTATATACGAACTTCTTTGTGACTACTATGCTGTAGGGATTGATTTTGACAAATCGCATGTTTTTATACAGAGTGAAGTTCCTGAAATTAATGAGATATTCATATACTTAGCAAATTTTGCTACAGTACAGCAGGTTCAGCATAATCCAACCATTAAAACAGAGTTGGCACAGAATGATTTTGAGAAATCTACCCCTTTGGGTTTCTTCCTCTATCCAATTCACCAAGCAGCAGATATATTGTGCGTGAATGCAGATTTAGTGCCTGCGGGTAAGGATCAAGCCCCAATGATTGAGAGTACTAGATTAATTGCAAGGAAATTTAACAAAACATATGGCGTAAATATATTTAATGAGCCTAAAGCACTGTATGGTGTGGATGTAAATGTTCCTGGAATTGATGGAAATGTTAAGATGGGAAAGAGTCTGCATAATGGAATATATCTTGCTGATACAGAGGAGGAACTCAGAGCAAAAGTGTTTAAGGTATACACAGATCCTAAGAGAATTCATGCTACAGATCCTGGAACGATTGAAGGAAATGTTGCCTTTACATACCTAGACCTTTTTGCTCAGGATAGTGAGAAGATAGAGGTAGAGGATATGAAAAAGAGGTATAGAGAGGGAAATATAAAGGATGTTGAAGTCAAAGAGAGATTGTTTGAGATTATGAATTCATACCTTTCTCCAATCCGTCTGAGGAGAAGAGAGGCAGAAAAGATGAGTGATGACCTTCTTAAGAAGGCTCTGAGGGGAAGTAGGGAGATTTCAGATATTGCTAAGGGCACAGTTAAGGAAATGAAGAGTGCAATGTTGATAGATTTTTTATAGTAATTAACTTGTAGTTTTTGCAAGATGCTTGGAAAGAAGATAGGAATAGATTTAGGCACTGCCAACTCTGTAGTTTTTGTACAGGGTGAAGGGATTGTGCTTACAGAACCAACCGTTGTCGCTATAGACCTTGATAATGTTACAGTTATTGCTGTTGGGAAAAAAGCAAAAAGCATGATTGGTAAAACACCTGATAATATTGTTGCAAGGAGGCCTCTAAGGGAGGGGGTGATTGCAGATTCTAGAATAGCTGAGGCTCTTCTGCGCCATTTCTTTGATAAAGCATTAGGAAAGGCAAGATTTTTTAAGCCTGATGTGGTTATTAGTGTTCCCGCTGGAATCACTTCAGTAGAGGAGAGGGCAGTCCTCAAGGCTGCAAATAATGTTGGTGCAAGGACGATTACCCTTCTCCCAGAGCCACTTCTTGCTGCTTTGGGGGCAGCTCTTCCAATTCATACCTCTTCGGGAAATATGATAGTGAATATGGGAGGTGGGACAACCGAAGTTGCAGTTTTGTCACTAGATGGTATTGTGAAGTATGAGTCTCTTAGGACAAGTGGTGATGCCTTAAATGAATATATCATTTCATATATGCGAAAGAAGAAAGGTGTGTTGATTGGAGAGCAGACTGCAGAAAATATTAAGATAAAGATTGGCTCGGCTGTGGAGGTTAGAGATCCGAAGGAGATGGAGGTTAGGGGGAGGGATGTTGGAGGCGGTATGCCAAAATCCATTGTCGTGAATTCAAATGATGTTGCGAAAGCAATTGAATTTCCTCTTAAAAATATCATTAGGGCTATAAAAAATGTCCTAGAAGAAACGCCTCCGGAACTATCGGCTGATATTATTGATAGGGGTATGGTTATGAGTGGTGGTACAGCGAAACTGAGGAACCTTGACAAGCTTTTCGCCAGAGCAACTGGAGTACCAGCCCATATTGCTGATGAACCACTTTTCTGTGTAGTGAAGGGGACGGGGATAGCGTTAGAATTATTAGCAACAGGAGAGAGAAAGTTCTCATTTAACAAAGAGTTCAGAAGATAGTAATATAGATATCAAATTCATATGAGTATATTTGAAAAAAGAAAAAGGGAAATGACATTGCAGGAAGTCGCTAACCTTCTTGAACAACTTCGACTTCCAACGGCTTTAGTTTTTACACCTCTAAATCTAGAAGCTGAGGAGAAAAAATTTTTTGAGTCTGACACTTATGAACCATATTTTAAGTATAGGATTGTGAAGAATGATAATAGGAATGTATTAGAGAAGCTTTCAAAAGTAGATCATATTTCTGATGTAGATCCAAGGATCTCAAAATTCTATATTGATCTCATTGCGTCAAAATATCAAGCAAATGAATTAATGTCTGCTGTTGGGAATAATTCGAAAGTAACGGATATTTCAAAAGAGAGATTTGGATTCCCCTCAGATATTTTATTTAGGAATTCGGCTCGTGTTTTAAGGGGTGCTGTAAAAAATTACAATTTAGCGAAAAGTCCAGGGAAAACGAGGGAGATGTTGGGATATAATGAAATAGTTGAGGTATTCAATGAAGTTTTCAAAGAGTTGGGGCTAGATGGATGGGAAGTTAGTAGGTCAATAAACATACCCAAAAATGGTGTAAAGATTGGTGTAAAACGGAAACAGGTTCTCGTTAACGACAAGATTCAGAGGAGTAAATTCAAATTGAGAAAAACAATTGTGCATGAAGTTGGAACACATGTGCTTAGATCTGTAAATGGAAAAAATTCAGGTTTCACAGCCTTGGGAAATGCTAATGTGATAACATATTTAGATGTTGAGGAGGGTCTTGCTACGTGGAACGAGTCTCAAATGGGTTTACTTACAGAGAGTGG
>CAZVQY010000021.1:0-10080 GCA_964629715.1 uncultured Candidatus Saccharibacteria bacterium | reverse complement strand
GGTAGGATACCGGCCTTTGAAGCCGAGAATCATGGTTCGAATCCATGTCCCGCAATTTATCCTCTATATGTGATCTTAGAGGGGATTTGCAATTGTCTAATATCCCTTAATTGCATACTAATCTTTTCAAAGATATTTCTTAAGACGAAATTCTCTTGGTCAATAGGTGTGATATCGTCAAGAATTATTTCCAGCTCCTCCTCTGAAACGGAGATATCCTTTTTTTCGTCTTTGCTTCCTTTGGCATATTGCAACTTAGATGCTAGTGGTGTGTCTCCATACATGTCCCAATGAAATACTTTGAATAGTTCATTGAATTCCTCCTCTGTTAATTCTAATATACCTCTGTGCATAAATATTTAAATACTCAATTTAATTTCTTTAATCTGATCTCTCAACATTGCTGCCTTCTCAAACTGTAATCTATCAGCAGCAATGAGCATATTTTGGTTTAGTTCTTTGAGAAGAAGCTTCTTCTGCCTTATATCCATCCTCTCAATATCCATATCTACCTTCTTTTCTTCCTCTACCTCAACTAACCTATCTCTAATATCCTTTGAAATGCTCATTGGAGTAATATTATTTATTCGGTTATATTCTTGCTGGTACTCTCTCCTTCTCTCTGTCTCCTCAATGGCATATTTCATACTCTCTGTAATTTTGTCTGCATACATAATTACCCTACCTTCTACATGTCTAGCAGCTCTTCCAGCTGTCTGCACTAAACTTGTTTTAGACCTAAGAAATCCCTCTTTGTCTGCATCAAGAATGATGACTAATGATACCTCTGGAAGGTCAATTCCCTCTCTAAGAAGATTAATTCCAACAACAACATCATATACCCCTAGCCTTAAATCTCTTAGAATATCAACCCTCTCAATTGTATCAACGTCAGAGTGGAGATACTGTACTTTTATGCCAGCTTCTTCGAGATAGGAGGTAAGATCTTCTGCAAATCTTTTAGTTAATGTTGTTACGAGAACCCTCTGCTTTTTATCAGTGTTCTTAATAATTTCATTGATAACATCATCGATTTGGTTTTTAACCGGCCTTACTTCAATCTTTGGATCAAGCAAGCCAGTAGGTCTTGTTAATAATTCCGTAACAACTTTATTGCTATCGTGAATTTCCCATTCGCTAGGAGTAGCAGAGATGTAGAGTGTATTCCCCTGTTTCTTTCTAAATTCTTCAAAATTAAGAGGTCGGTTGTCTCTTGCTGTTGGTAGTCTAAAACCATACTCAATTAGATTCTCCTTACGAATCCTATCTCCGTTATACATTCCGCCAATCTGTGGAATTGTCATGTGGGACTCATCTATAAAAAGAAGATAATCATCTGGGAAATAATCCAGTAGCGTGTATGGGGGCTGACCTGGTCGTCTTCCATCAAAATAAATACTGTAGTTTTCCATACTCTTACAATATCCAACCTCCTCAAGCATTTCTATGTCATAATTTGTCTTCTGCTGGAGTCTCTGTGCCTCAAGTTCTTTTCCAATATTTCTTAAAAATGTTAATCTCTGTTCTAAATCTGTTCGTATGTTTTTTACAGCAGTATCGATAACATCCTTAGAGTATACAAGGGAGGTTGCGGGAAAAATTCTCACCTCTTTCTCATCACTAATCTTTCTCTTGGAAATAGGGTCAACCATACTTATCTTCTCAATTATGTTCCCAAAAAGTTGTATTCTAATTGAAATCTCTTCATACGGAGGGAATATATCGATAATATCTCCAGTAATCCTAAAGACACCATTTACGAAATCATAAGTATCTCTCTCATATCGCATTTTTACTAGATTCAAACTAATATCCGAAAGCTCCACTCCTTGACCGACAGAAAAGGAGATTGCTTTATTCTCATAATTGTCAGGCTGTCCAATATTGTAGATACACGATACTGATGCCACTACTATCGTATCTCTTCTTGACAGGGCAGAATTCATCGCAGCAAACCTAAGGTTTTCAATTTGTTTATTTACCTCGGATTCCTTCTCAATGTAAAGATCTTTTGCTGGCACATATGCTTCTGGCTGGTAATAATCATAGTATGAAACAAAATATCGAACAGCATTTTCAGGAAAATATTCTTTAAACTCTTCATAAAGTTGGGCAGCTAATGTTTTATTATGCGAGATAATTAATGAAGGCCTGTTAAGCTCCTTAATAACATTAGCCATTAAAAATGTTTTCCCAGAGCCTGTCACCCCAAGCAAAGTTTGTCTGTTATGACCCTTTGAATTAGTTAAGATGCTTTTTATCGCTTTAATCTGATCTGGTGAGGGAGCATATTTTGAAACAAGTTTGAATGATTTCATGACTACATATTTTAGCAAATATATTAATATGTTAAAATGTATTTATGACAAATGTTAAATTGAATAAATTATCTCAAGAAGTCATTAACCAGATTGCTGCCGGTGAAGTTATTGAGAGACCTGCTTCGGTTGTAAAAGAATTGGTAGATAATTCCATTGATGCAGGGGCAACAAAAATTACTGTAAAAATTAATGGGGGAGGTATTGATCTAATCGAGGTTTCTGATAATGGTATAGGAATTCCAAGGCAAAATCTAGAATCTATTTTCGAACCACACACGACAAGTAAGATTAGTAGTATTGAGGATCTAAATACGCTGCTAAGTATGGGATTTAGAGGTGAGGCTCTTTCAACAATTACTTCTGTCTCTAAGGTAAGACTGGAGTCAAAGTATAAAGGGGAAGAAAATGCAAATGAGATTCAATATGATGAAAGAGGACAATCAGATGTTTCAAAAGTTGCAAGAGAAGAAGGGACTGTTGTAAGGGTTGAGAACCTTTTCTATAATATCCCTGCGAGAAAGAAATATCTTAAAACTGCCCTTACCGAGTATAGGAAAATTTATGAGAAGCTTAATCGGTATTTCCTAATTTACCCAAATATCTCTTTCATTTTTGAGAAGGATGGTAAATTGATTGCCAGTTTTAAGGCTCTGAGAGACTCTGTAGCAGGGGATTTAAATGAAGAGAGGATTCTGGGGGTTCTAGGAATGAATGTAAAGGATCAGATGCTTAGAGTTGTCTTCGATGGTTCAGGTACGAGGATTGATGGATATATTTCTCATCCATCATCTCATGGGAGTCGATCTTCCAATCAGTATCTCTTTGTTAACAATCGTCCTGTAACCGATAGGGGACTTGTTAGAGCAGTCATGGAGGGGTATTCAAGATATCTACCTTTTGGACAGAAGGTTGGTTTTGTTCTAAATATTCGAATTGATCCAGAGTTTGTAGATGTCAATGTTCATCCAAGGAAGGAGGAGGTAAGATTTGAAAATCCCTTCAGAGTATACTCAGCTGTCGAACAAGCGGTTAAGCACTCGCTTGAAAAAGCGCTTTCATACAGGAGTGAGAAGGATAGTAATGTTTCATCAAATCTTAGTAACTCTACTTCTGGTATTGATTTTGATTCCCTTAGGGAAAATTTTAACAATAACTCATCACTCTCAAGAGAGTATGAGCCTAGGAATATATATACTGGTAACAGACCGTCCTCTGTTCAGGACAGTCTTCTTTTTTCTAGTGAGCTACTTTATGATTCAAACCGACGAGGCAGTTTTTTAGATGCTCAAGAAGAGCATACAGGGAATATTTTTAATATATTTCAAATTTTCAATAAATATATCTTAATTGAATTTCAGGAGGATGAGCTTTGGATTATAGATCAGCATGCTGCTGCAGAGAGGATAAATTATGAGAAACTAGAGAAAAGGGAAACGACCTTAAATCTACAGAATCTTCTTGTTCCTGCAATACTACCATTTCCAAAGAATGAATTAATTTTTCTAGAAGAAAACAAAGTTTTCTTCAAAGAATTAGGTTTCATATATGATAGTAATCCTGATTCAATCAGTTTAAAAACCATTCCAGCAGAGTATGCAGAATCAGACTACTCACTAATCTTTCATGAGATATTTAATCTTGAGGATAATGTTGAACTCCTACAAGGTAATTTCAAGAAGAGGAAAGGAGATATACTTGCAACAATTGCTTGCCATGGAAGTATTAGATCGGGCCAGAAGCTTTCTTATATTGAGATGAGAAATATCTATGAAAGTTTATTGAAATGTGACAATCCATATAGTTGCCCACATGGGAGACCAATTGTTTGGAAATTGAAGTTAAGTGAGATAGATAAAAATTTTGAAAGGACATATTAATGCCTGTATTTATCAGCTCAATACCAAATACAACAGAGGAAGATTTAAAAATTGCGCAAGGAATAGTGAATGAGAGTATTAATGCAAATGGGAGTATCTGTAAACTAAAAAAAATTTTCTCTGCGCACTACCCTGATAGTGAGCTATATTATTTTAATCGGGGGAGGGACAGCATCCACTTTTTTCTTCAGAACCTAAACTTACAATCTGGGGATGAGATAATTTTACAAGGGTTTACCTGTATAGCCGTTGTGGCACCAATCCTTTGGGCTAAATGCATTCCCATATATACTGATATCTCTAGGGATACTTTCAATATGAATATTGATGAGCTTAAAGAGAAGATATCACAAAAAACAAGAGTTATTATAGTCCAACATACATTTGGGAATATTGCGAATATAAAGAGAATACGAGATATTGTTAATGAAGAAAACTCTAATAGGGTTGAGGGAGAAAAGATATACATTCTTGAGGATTGTGCTCATTTATTAGATTTCAATAATAATGAAATTGGAAAATATTCAGATGCATTTTTATTTAGTTTTGCTCAGGACAAGAGTATCAGCTCAACACAAGGTTCTTTAATAGCCATCAAGAAAAGTAACACTCTTCGTGAGAAATTTAAAAATTCTTACGAGCATGTTCCGAACCTCAGCCCAGAAGAAGCCTTATATAATGCAAAATATATTTTGTATTGGGACAGGATAAAAAGGTACTACTTTACTAAAATTATCTCCTCAAGAGTCACTGTTGGAAAAATTCTTTTAATATGGTACAGATTTGTAGGGAAGATAAGGAAACAGGCCTCAGCTGACTCTGGGAGATATAATGGTATCCACAAGATGAGTGAAACTCAGGCAAGATTACTTTTAGCACAACTTAACTCATTAGGTAGTTTTAATCAGAATAGAATAAGTATTTCACTCATATATGGCAAGAAATTTGGGGGAACAATGCTCCGATATCCAATATTGGTCAAGAATCCAATGGAATTAAAAGGGAAACTTAGAGATATAGGAATTATCTCTGGGAGTTGGTATTCTACTCCAGTTTTTCCAATTTCATGGGATTGCCTTAAAAGTATAGGATATAAAATTGGAGATTGTCCTGAGGTGGAGTTTTGTTCAAAACATATTGTTAATCTTCCTACAAATATTGAGGTTAATAAAGATAGCGCAAGAGAGATTATGGAAGTCGTTAATAGATATGCAAAATTTATCTAATTTAATATCCGAGATTTATGAATGTTTCATTTAATAGTATTGAAGATGACAATGAGTGGGATAAATATGTAAAAGAGCTTCCTGAGTACTCTTTCCTAAATAGTTCTGCAAGATACCAATATAATGTAAGTGTTGGTATTAAAGCTTTTAGGTATGTGATAAAGAATGATGAAAAGGTTCTTGGGATAATAACAGGCAATATTGGGGAATCTAAAATTTTTGGCAAATTTTTAGATTTTAAGCACTCACCGATACTAGTAGAGGGGGGTAATAAGGAAATATTGAGGATGATAACAGAATTTGCTAAGGGGCTAGCTATTAATGAGGACTGTTTTATGTTTAGGTTTTCACCGTTATATGAAAACAATTCACATTTAAAGGAACTATATAAACAGTATAGATTTGTAAAAGCTCCTATTCATAATGTAGACTCACTAATTTCCCAGCATATAGATTTAACAAAGGATATTGATGCCCTTAAGAGTGATATGAGCCCTTCAAGAAGAAATATGCTGAATAAGCTTTCTAGAATGCCTGAGGTAGAGGTTAAGATATTTGATGATTCTTCCCAGTTTAATATTTTTGAGAAGCTTCACGACCAAACGGTTGCTTTAAAAGGGTATACCGATAAATCAACGGAAGTATTGCTATCTGAGCTTAGGAAACAGGTTGAGTATGGGATGTGCTACTTGGTAATTGGATATTTCAATGGCGAGCCTATTTCTGTGTGGCAAAATACTATCTATGGGAAAAATATCCATCTGTATCAAGCCTGTTCAAGTACGAAGTTTAGGCAGAAAAATATGATTATTACACCAATTTTATATTGGAGAAGTGTTGAATTAGGGAAGGAACATGGTTGTACTACTTTTGATCTATTTGGTGGGGTGACACCAAAGGGTTGGGAGAATAAAAGGCATCCATGGAGTGGTGTAGGTGAGTTTAAAAGGAGCCTAGGTGGTGAAAAGATTACCTATATGCATAGTGCTGATTATCCTATTAAGAAAATAAAATATTTGGCTTATTACATATATTCAACAGTTAGAACGATACTAAAAGGTTATACAATTAACTGGTAGCATTACCAGCTTCCACCACCGCCGCCACCACCACCTCCTCCACTTGATCCCCCACCTCCGAAGCCACTACTTCCGCTACTAAAACCATCACCTGTGTCGACTGGAGTAGAGATTGTTGAGCTAATACCAGATACTGAATTCATAAGAGACATACTATTGAAGGTAGAGATGTCACCTTTGTACCAGTCTGGAGGTGTTGTATAGAGGTCTTCAAATTCTTTCATCCATTTTTTCTCTAAACCAAATATGATTGCATAGGGCAGAAGTGACTCAAAAATACCCCTAAACTTTTTTGGGTCATTGTGGAATTCAATCCTGTGCTTCTCTGCTGTATTTATATACATTTTTAGACCTAGAAGTTCGTAATAAACATCATTTCCTTTTTCTGTTCTAGAATCCCAGAAGAGTGAAATTATAAATATTGAGGTACCAGTAACAAATAACGCAATGGCAGCAAATATAGAGCCAGCCACAAGCATTGAAATCATGCCCACTAAAGCCCCAAAGTAGGACAAAACTCCTAGAGACACCATTAATACAGCACTAGAAGATTTTTTATTACTTAAATATTCTTTAACTTCTCCATCTATTTGTGCCTGTTTCCAAATAGAAGCCCCTTGGCCATAAAGGCTAGAACTCCTACTCTTTGTGCTAATCTCATCGGCTGAACCAAACAACGAATCATATAGCCTTTGCGATGAAGAAAATGGAATAAATGGTTCGATAATTGTCTTGCGCAAAATATATTCCTTCTTTCCTTTCTGCTCTATTTCAATAAATCCCTGAATGGCTAAATAGATAATTTCAGCAGTGAAATATTTGTTTTTAAGTCTCCTGTTAGATAGTAGGTAGCTTGATACAAGTGGATTTATATCTTTCGGTGGAGTAAAAGATGGGACTGCAATTTTTTTAGGACTCCTTAACTTTGAACTAAGTAGGTAGAAAAGTGGAATAAGGAGAAGCGCTGATGAATAGAGTATATTATTTCTCTTTATCCCAGCACTCTCTTTTATAAGAACATCTTCAATTGAACCTTTTGGCATAGATACAGCTATTGTAATACCTTCATTCTTCTCCAAGGATGAAGTTGTTGTTAGCAGAAGAGAAGTATCTGATTCTTTTGTAATTTGACAATTTGTTCCCCTTGAGCCATAAAGCCCACTATAGCAAACCGCATCTTGGATAATTCCTGGGACATTTATCTTGGCCTCTACATTATTAATTGGAACTGTCCATCCATTTCCTATTATATTCCAATATAGTTCATCATGGTCTGCAAAGTAGTTTATCCCATTTTTTACAGTGTAATCGATTTCATAAACATAAGTGCCAGTGATTGTTCTATCTGCATCTCCTATTCTCAAAAAGATTTCTCTATCTAGATTCACTTCCTTCAGAAATGAATGTCCAATATCGCCTTGTCCATTACTCGGGTAATAGGATACAGAATTTACTTTAATACTGGTTGATGCTTTAAGACGATTTCCATCGGTTCTTTTGTTGATAGAAATATTCCTATATATGCCATGCTTTGGTGTCGGGAAAAAATAGTATATCTTCTCTTTAATCCTAATATCAGAATTTGTTTGGAGAGACAAATTGACTTCAAATTTCTCAACTACCTCAGGCTTTGATACAAAAGATGAGTCAGAATGTTGTAATCCCTGCGCATATGTTGTTCCAGGTGTAAAGAGCCCTAAAGAAAAAAGGATTCCTAAAAATATTAGCTGTGTCTTTTTCATTCTATAATTAGAATTTTATTTCAACATTCTTCTGCTCTTCCTCAGATGCTTCAAAGAAATCTACCTTCTTGTATCCGAAAAGCTGAGCAATTATATTCGTTGGAAAAACTACTACTGATGTATTGAAATCTCTAGCTGCACCATTGTAATACCTCCTTGATTTCTGGATACCTTCCTCAAGCTCTTTTAATGTTGATTGAAGTTCAATGAAATTTGTATTTGCTTTAAGCTCTGGATAGTTTTCTGCAACAGCAAAGATTTTTGAGATTGCATTGCTTAGTCCATCTTCCAACTTCATCTTCTCTGGAAGAGTACCTGCGGACATAGCTTTTGATCTCATCTCAGTAACTTTCTCTAATGTTGCACTCTCATGTTTTGCATACCCTTTAACAATCTCAACAAGGTTTGGTATCATGTCATACCTCTGTTTAAGAAATGTCTCAATATCAGAAGAAGCCTCTTCAACCATAACCTTGGCTTTTGCAAGCTTATTGTAGACACCAATGAATGCAATTACTAATAAAGCAACAAGACCCAGAATTACGTATAACATAAAAAATAGCTATAAATTTAATATTTACATTATGGGAGTAATTATCTCTAAAGTCAATCAACACATACTTTAGTGCTTCAAAGCTTTGTATATACCTAGTAATATTATTGCTCCTAGAGTCGCAACTAAAATGCTATAAAGGTTAAATCCTGTAAATCCATCATATCCAAGAAATCTCATGAAGATTGCACCAATATAGGATCCGATGATTCCAAGAAGCATATTCACCCACAATGTTCCGCCCTCTGATTCAAGAAACTTCCTTGCAAGCCAACCAGCAATTACACCAACTAGGGCAAATGTTAATATAGTCCACAGCATATTTGGAGAAATATAAAATTAAATATTCCCTCTGATATTATACTATTTTCTAAATTAAAGTTATTACATCAATTGATGGATAGATACCAAATCTAAAAGGTAAACCAGATTGTCCCAAACCAGAGGAAACAAATACTTTCCCTTTGTTGGTGAAATAGAATCCTTGGTTGAAATCATACTCAGAAGGAATAAAGTACTTATAAATCAATGGTACTCTGATTTGACCCCCATGGGTATGTCCTGAAATCGTTAAATCTGCAATCGATTTCTCATATAGGTATACAGTATCTGGATTATGTGCAATTACAACTAAGTTATCACTGGTTGAGTAATTTTCAAGCATTGAGACTTCCGCATCTTTATCCCAAAGTTCTCCTAAGCCTAGAAAGACGATATCTAAGTTCTCTATCTTTGATGAGCTGTTATTTAATACAATCACACCTTGTTCCCCTAAGGCATCAATTAATTCTTCTCTAATTTCAGGTCCTGGATGTCCGGTATCATGATTCCCTAATACAGCGAGAGTGGGGAAGTTAAGTTTTGATAAAGGAGAGAGAAGAGATTTTAAATCTGTTTGAGGATAGTAGGTTAAGTCTCCTGCGATTACTACAGCATCGATATTTTCAATCTCATTTATTTTTTTTACGACTTTTTTAATAAAAGCTGGTTTAATATATGCTCCTGCATGTAAATCGGAAATCAAAACAATTCTTCCCTTGAATCCTACCTCAATCTGAGATTCGTGGGTTTTTATTATATTAGGCTCGATTAATCTCCCATAAATCATAAGTGACAGAATTATGCACGAGAGAATTACGCATATAATATAATTTATATTTTTAGTGATAATAGATCTCTTCCTAATTGATACTGAGACAATGAACCCCAATAACAGAATTGGTGTGTATGAGAGGTAATTAATAATAGTGTGTAACATCTTCTGTGCAGTAAATGGTCGGGG
>CAZVQY010000020.1:0-10377 GCA_964629715.1 uncultured Candidatus Saccharibacteria bacterium | reverse complement strand
GAGTTCCCCTGTTGTTCTTTCCAAAATGCCGTAGAACAAATAACTGATGATATACAAGATGTAAACAGATTCATCCTCCTAGATATTGACGGTGTTCTTCTTTCTAATTTAGATAAACTCCCAGCAGTGGCTACATTAAGGAAGTCTCAGATTGACGATCTTGACCAAGCGTATATGATGTATCTTAAAGAGATATATAATAAGAAATTGGCCATAGTCACAGATAGGAATCCGAAGTTAAATCTTTTCCTTAGTTCAAGGTATATTATTAAAAAAGTCAAAGAAATAAATATCCCTTCAGAAGATCCAATCCCTATATTCCATTCATTAAACAAACAATTCTGCTCATCCATGAAGCAGGGAAAAGATACTCTTGTAAACTACATATTCAACCAGTTGGGAGGGAAGGAAATGATAACTTTGACAAGTATTGAAGACAATACCTTTACTGTACCAAACAGAGAAATTTTTCCCCAATACATTGCTAAAGAACTCTACCGAAAACATGGGATTAAGTGCAATATTGAAAACTATGTTGTAAGAAGGTAGTAATGATATAATAAGCAATGAGGAATAGAATATATTTTCTTCTCATACCCTTTGCTATATTCCTTTTTATAGGTTCATATCACTATGGAAGATTAATAGCTCAACAATACAAAGGAGAAATATCTGAAGTAGAGAAGCAAATCGAGATACCCATTGTAGAGCCGGAACCAATCCCATTAGAAGAAGTGATACTTTCACAAATGAGCAATGAAGAAAAAGCAGGGCAACTGTTCATATTCGGAATCGATGGAAATACAGCCCTCAATCCAGATAACAAGCAATTCCTTATCGATACCAAACCCGGTGGCATAATTCTCTTTTCAAAGAATATTACTAATGAGAATCAATTAAAAAAACTAATTTCAGAAATACAATCTACCAACCCCAATATTCCGCTATTCATCTCTATAGACCAAGAAGGTGGCGTAGTATCGAGACTTAGGTGGAATGATGTCTTAACCAAATCACAAGGGAGTATTAAAACTCCCCAAGAGGCCTACAATATAGCAAAGAGTAGAGGGGATATTTTGAAAGATGTCGGTATAAACATGAATCTTGCACCCGTTGCTGAGTATAGCGAGAACAACCGATCCTTCATATTCTACAGGACATATAGTGGAAAGATTGATGAAGTAGTACAAAAAGTAATCTATTCTGTAAAAGGGTATGAAGACTCTGGTGTCTTAGCGATATTGAAACACTTCCCAGGACATGGGGAAACAACAGTTGATCCACACGGTACACTCCCAAAGATTAATATATCTAAAGAACAATGGGATTCATATGTGATGCCATTCAAGAAAGCTATAACAGAGGGAAATGTTGATGGTTTGATGATAGGGCACATATTATTCCCAAACATTTCTCCACAACCAGCAACAATTTCAAAAGAGATTATTACTAACAAACTAGTAAATGAAATTGGATATAAAGGTTTAGTGATTTCTGACGATATGGAGATGGATGCTCTAAAAAATATTGATACTCCCGGGAATCTAGCTATACCATCTATCGAAGCAGGTATGGATATGTTGATATATACAAGATACACAAAAGATGACAAGTATTCTCAAAGGGTTGCATATAATTCTATCCTTAATTCCATTAACGAAGGGACATTGAATATCGACGAGCATATTTTAAAAATATTGAGGGTAAAAATGAAATATATGGATTTCATATATTAGTGTTATAGTATATTTTCACATTCATTAATTATATATATTCTAGGCGCTAAGACCTAAGTCGGGCAAACCCACTAAAAGTCCTTTAGTATTTTAGTGTTGACAGAAAATTGCAAATCCTCTAGCATAAATTACTAGCACATTTAAATCCGACCAGGTTGGTACCGGTCTGGGTGTAGAACCAATTTTTCTACATCTTTGACTCTGAGGTTTTAAGTGATATATTAATGATTCGAACATTAATGCCTTAGCGGCGGGATTTGGGAGTTTACTTTCATCTCTTCGTCTCTAAGGTCCGAACTAGTGTGTTGTAATGCACACTTTGCTATCTTTGGATGGGGTTTATTGGAATCGCCGTCCTTTTTTTTCGCCTATACCTATTTCACAGTATAATCATCAAAATACCCTTGCACTAATACAACAGGTGTTCCCTTATCTCCACTACCACTGGTTAAGTCCATAAGGCTCCCTAGAAGGTCTGTAAGTTGCCTAGGAGTCGTACCAAGAGATTTCTCCTCATTATACTCATCAGTTCTTTTCTTGCTGATTGTAGACCTTACATACTTATCAATATCTCCCTTACCATCCCAAGTCTCAGAAATGTACTTTAGTTTTATCTCTTTAGGTCTTCCTAAGAGGCCCTCTGTAAATGCAGGAGAAACGACAGGATCTGCTAGCTCCCATATCCCACCAACAGGATCCTTAAAAGCACCATCCCCATATACCATTACTTCAATCAATTTCCCAGTAATATCCTTAATCCTTTTTTGTACTTCACAAACCAATTCCATGCTCATCTCTTTTCTCGGAAAAAGTTTTAACTTCTCATCCCCAACTTTATTTGATCCCAGCAATCCATACTCCAAATTATACCCTCGATTCTTCACCTTTCTTGAGCAAATATCATCTAATCCATGAACAACAGTTGCTCCAGCACCTTTAATTAGTGCTTTTGTAATAACTCTTGTGTGAATATCACAAACTAGAACACTCTTTGTAAATTCTAAGATATACTTAGGATCATTTGAAAAGTGCACAACAACCTGACCTTTCTTGCCAAGACTTTTGTAATATTCAACATAGTCAAGGCCTGTAAATTCATGCTTAAAATCATATCCAAATATCTCTCTAAATTCCTTTTCGCCAAAAGAGGATGGATATTCCTTCGCAGTCGGAGAATACAACATTTCTGGATTCAAAATATGGTTCCCAACCTCATCTGCGGGATAACTAAAAAGAATATGCACTTTTCTGCACACTTTCAGAACAGATTGAAGAATCATCGAAAACCTATTTCTACTAAGTATTGGAAATACCAAACCAATTTCTTCATTTCCATATTTTTCCTCTATTTCAGCTGAAATATCATCAATTGTGACATAATTTGAGTCACATATGGAAACAACAGCTTCAGTAATCCCTACAATATCCCTATCATTAAATTCAAATCCTGAACTGATTGAAGCGTTTAGCAATGAGGAAACAACTATCTCAACAAGGTCATCTCCCTGCTTGATGATGGGAGTTCTAATACCTCTCACAACTGTCCCAACATTCCTCATATTTATAGAATAATAAGATTAATTAATAGCTCTTGCGACAATAATTCCAGTTACAGCAGCTCCTGTAATGGCTCCAGAAAGCCCTGCACCATCACCTGCAACATACAAACCCTCTATTGACGTTTGAAGCCCTTCATCTGTCTTTATCTTTGACGAACGGAATTTAACTTCAGGTGCATAAAGGAGGGTAGAACCAGAATTAATCCCGGGCATGACTTTATCAAGTATTCCTATTCCCTCAACTAGATTTTTCACAATCCTATACGGAAGAGCCATAGCAATATCTCCTGGGGTAACATTTGTAAGGGTAGGGGATACAAATGATTTTTCAAGCCTACTCCAAGTACTCCTTCTACCACAACGCAGATCCTCTAAAGATTGAAGAATAGGCTTCCCTCCTCCAATCGTAGAAGCTACCTCTGCGATTGATTTTGCATAAGCAATTGAATTCTCTACAGGATGAGTAAGGTTAACCTCGCAAAGGAATGCGAAATTTGAATTTGAGGAATTGTGACTTGAATCTGAATGCCCGTTCACGCAAACATACCCTTCATATTTCTCTGTTGCAACTTGCCCATTAGGACAGCTACAGAAAGTTCTTACGATATCATGATATGTTTTCGTCCTAACCCTATATACAGTCTCATACAGAGTCTCGGACTGTCTTTTCATAATTTGAGAAGGAAACTCAACTCTTACTCCAACCTCAACCTTATCATACATATACTCAAGACCATGCTTGTCAGCAAATTTTTGCAACCACGAAGCTCTAATTCTTCCGGGTGCCAGAAGTATATTATTACTATTAATCTTCTTACCATCTTTTGTTTCAACACCATATACTTTATTATCCTTTACCAGAATATCAACCACTTCGGTTTCTTCAAAAATATCAACTCCAAGTTCTTCAAGATATTTTTCAATAGAAAAGATAACCTTAACAAGCTTATCTGTTCCAACATGTCTTGCCTTCCTAATAACAAGCTCGATATCGTTTAATGTGGCCTCGTTAACCAACTTCTCATACTCTTCATTTATTTTAGGGTAGTATTCAGAGTCGACTCCGAATTCTGTGAATATCTCATCAACATAATCTAAAATTTTCTGATATTCATTCCTTGAAATAATGTGGAAGCATTTCTCATGAGAAAGGTAAGCTGTAAAATGAAGTTTGCCATCAGAAAATGTGCCAGCACCACCGAAACCGGACATTACTTCTGAGCGTTTCCTATTTTCAACCCTCTTACCCATATCAATCAAGGCAACTTTGAGTTTTTTTCTTTTCTTAAGAAGCTCATAACAAGCAAAAAGACCTGCAGGACCAGCACCGACGATAACTACATCATATTTGGACATAGACATTAATAGATAATGTTACATAACATTATTCCATAGTTCTATAATTTCATCAATACTCTTTACAGTAATTAGCTCTACTCCTTCTGGAATCGGATAATCTCGAAGTTCTTCAACACTTTTATTATATCTATTAATCCAAATAGCATTCTTAATTCCGGCCGAAAAGGAACTATAAATATCAGCATAATAGTTATCTCCAATGATTAATATATTCTCTGGGTTTTCATTTAATTTAGAAAAAACCGAAGACCACCAGAATGGATTCTTTCTTACTTTCAAATCAGTTGAGAAATATGGGAATTTATCTAATTTTGAATTTTTTATAATGTATTCAGATTTAATCTGAGACCAATCCTCTTGAGCGTCAGTTGCACCAAATAGATTTCTTATACTATTACTTCTTGAAAGGAAATTTAGAAGCTCTTTTGCTCCAGGTAAAAGAGGAGGGGAGTTCTGGTAAAAGGTTTCAGTATGAGTATCTAAAATATCCTTCAATCTCTCATCAACAAGTTCAGGAAAGGATTCAGAGATTGTATCCTTGCATTCATCTTTAATTAGAGTAGGTTTCAGGCCGTGTAAATGTCTTTGTTTGTATCTTGCGGAGGCAGTCTCATCCAATTTTTCCTTTACAATTTCCCTTTCTGATTCAGGGAAATTGATTCTTACAAAATCGTTGAAAATTAGGTCTTTGACGTTAATGTAATATGGATCTGTATCTAGAAGAGTATTATCTAAATCGAATCCTATTGAGCTTATACTCATATCAAGAATATTCTTCTTAAACTTCTTCATAAATGGATTATACTAACTTAACCCAGAAAAGGGTATCGAAGAAATAAGGGTAGAATAAATAATTTACCTTGCCCTAATAATAAACATATATTCCGTACCAAACATTTTTCCGATATTGTATTGATCAACAACAAAAATCTTAATCCTGCCATTGAAGTGTCTATTTGAATCCGCAACAATCAAAAAAGGTTGTCCATTGTCATCCTCGTATTTCCCAAGGACTACACCCGTATGACCATAATCACCCCCAATAGTTACAAATACATCGCCTGCTTGATATGTCTCGACTGGAAGGGATGATCCAGAGATCTGAACTGGACCATACCATAACGGATTCTCTCTAATTTCAGAAGAAGGTTTAAATATATACTGTACTATCTCTTTTGCGTATCCCGTTCCCGTTGCGATAACTTCAGGGACATTTAACTCAGGATATGCCATGGCCATCATCCTATTAAAGGCTACACACTGAACAGGTTGCCCTGGGATCCGAACAGAATTAGGTGCATTAGCTACCTTCGCCATAGTTTCTTCTCCCAATTTCTCTATCATATTATTGTACCATTCCGTTCCCTTTATATAGTCAGATACCAACATTGGAGAATCATCAGGATATTCATCTATGACGTCTTTAAAATCTAAGACACTCTCTATTATCTCATCACCAAGAATATACTTCTCAACCCTTGTTAAATCCTCTGGATTGTATATATAGTCGACAGCAGCACCTACTTCATCAATAGCTGAAAATTTCTCTGAATTAGAAGTAGAGGTACTTTTTGCCTCTTGTAGATCAAAATCATCCTTGTAATCAACAAAAGTCATATGTGTTCCATCAAGATCAACAGCCTCTAAGATAATTGCTTGGATACTCGCGACATCACCTTCATAGGGCAGAATACCTAATACAATACTCCCTCCATTCTCCGACACAATTGTTTTTTTATCTAAAATCTCAATTGTACCCGAATTTAAAGTCGCAATTTCCAAAAATCCCCATTTATCTTTCCTTACAAAAGCATTATCAGAAATACCCACCGAAAACATTGTTGTTGGCTCTACCACTTCAACTGATTGGCCTGCAGGGTACCTTTCAACCTGTTGAATATCAAAACCCATATCCTTCCATTGGAAAATATCTGTGACTTCTGGATTAAATATCCCATCTCCTGTCTCTTCTTCAACTACAACCCCCTCCTCAGAGAGAGAGAGAGCATAATTACTTTTCTCAGGTTTATAATCGTAGCTGGGAGAATGCCCATAAAAATATTTCGGACCAAGAGGTTCAATCTCAAGTGGGAGGTAATATCCATTATTGACCTGCCCTGCATCTTCATTCTTAAGAGGGCTGTTTTCTTTGTAAGTTTCCTCTACTAACGGAACCAGCTCTTTATGCTCGCCTGTAGGATGCACCCCACAGGATGTAAATGCCAATGAAGCAAAAAGCAGATTTGGTGCTTTCGCGAATATGTTCTTTTCACCACTTTCTTTTATCATACGTATTCAACATTATAATATTTAATTATCACTCTTTCCAGAGTAAATCATCTGTGCAACATCAATCATACCATTCATAATACTGTATTTCCTTGTTCTCAAAGACTCTTCATATGGAAGCTTATCTCTATGCATACTATCTCTGTACATCTCAAATTGGAGGACATTGCAGTGTAAATCTACAGTTTGAGCAATAGGTTTATCTTTGGAGTATCCAAATGTTGCTATACCGTATACATCGGTTAATCCAGATAATCCATCAATACTTGTCCGGCTATAAGGGATTCTTGAGGGTATGAGCTGCACATCAAAGTGGAAATAACCCTCTTGAGTACCATTCCTTAAATACCATTTCATATCAGTGCTATTTTCACCATTAATAAAAATAGCAGCATCTACTGAGAATGGATTGGGACTAAAAGGACCTTGAACATAATGTATTCCATGTGGTACCCGATTTACAGCAAATCCACCAATTTGAGATAAGAGAGTCGAGATCCCAGTTGCAGTTGCACATACTCCCCCAGCTCTTGCTTCAGCTTTACTTGATGTTAATCCCATTGCATAGTCATGGAATTTCCCATAATTATCTAGTCCCGTCATAGAGAGTAACGAGTACTCATTTCCCAATTTGAAAGGACCATGTTTATCTTGATACTCTGATATATTCATGAGTCCCAATAGTACATTTTTAACCTTGTTTGGATAGATTTCATTTCCAAACATAAGATATGTTACAGCATTTTCAAATTCTTCATTTTCCTCGGTAAATAATCTCTCTTTATTATTAATATTCGAATTCAATACAATAGCTCCAACAAATTCCGAACCGAAAGTATTTGCTATAATACCAAGTTCTATTATTGATCCGTCAATATTTTCAAGCAACCTTTTTTCTTCAATTTCAAATGTCATTCCCTCATTCGCAACAATTTGCATCATCGAACCGTCATCATCTGTATCAAATTGTCCTCTTTCATCCTTTTCAAATGGAACTAAATACAAAGGAGTGTCCATTAGAACGTCAACTACATAACCCTCATCCATCTTTTCAATTGAGGATAGTGTATATTCTTGAAGTTTAGATAAATCATATTGAGTATAGTCAATTGTATCTTCCTGAGTATCAAGGGAGCTTCTTTCAGTCATTGGCTCATTAGGAGGAAGGGCTTTACCTTCAACTACTTTATTGGAATTCCCCACAAAACTCATGAATGCTAGCGAGGCAAAAAATATGTTTTTTCCTTTAGGCTCCATCTATATATAACATGATATTAGCCCTATAGTATACACTGTTATTGGTGAAATTTCAAATTTAATACACAACAATACCTATCCCCTCCATATTTGGAAAGGAGAAGTCCACTTATATAAATTGGCATATATGGGAATAATAGGAAAGAGTGGACACCCGTTGTATACGAACCAAAAAGATTGGTCTCAAAATTAAAATACCTTATCAACACCTAAACTTCCAATATTTAAATGATCTGATAATTAACCTCATTACCAGTATAATCTCAATTGTTGTATTTCGTTCTTCAAAAATGCGCTTCACTAGATTCCAAGAAAGGAGAAACCATGGCTAAAAAAGCCAAAAAGGGTACTACTATAGAATGTAAGGAGCAAGAGAAAAAAGAACAAAAGCCTACGGGTAAAACCAACGGCAAAAAACAGCATTAATACAACAAAGTGGATCTCTTCCAAGACTTAGCTCAGAATTGACCCACTTATAATCTTTATAAATTACTCATTAACCTTCTCAGAAAATGCTTCATCATCACTATCTGACATCGCATCATCTTTAGTGACATGAACAACTCCATCAATATGGTTAGCTGGAGCATATAGTGTATAAATCTTCATCTCCTCATCTCCAGTATTATACAGATTATGTCTCACTCCAGAGGGGACAACAATTCCAAATCCATCCTGAAATTCTTTCTCCTCTCCATCCATGACAACTTTTCCTTTTCCCTCTTCAATCCTAAAAAACTGATCAACTTTAGGATGAACCTCTTCTCCAATATCTTCCCCTGGTTTCAATGACATCACAACCAACTGGATATTATTTCCAGTATATATAACCTTTCTAAAGTATGCATTCTCCTCTGTGATCTTCTCTATATCATCAACGAATCCTTTCATAAATCTATAATAAAAATTTAATTAAGCGACATCTCATTCTACCATCTTAACTTCCAAGTTCCAAACCTGTAGAATACGAGTATATGCAAACAGGTGATATCTTTAAAAATAGACCCACCAGAGCCGAGATTCACTTAGAAAATCTTGAGACGAATATTGATGTCATAAAAAATATTATTGGAGATAGAAAAATTCTGGGCATTGTAAAGGCAAATGCCTATGGCCATGGACTGGTTGAGGTTTCAAGAAGGTTAGAAAATCTCAAAATTGACTATCTAGGTGTGGCATATATTGAAGAGGCTGTTTTGCTTAGAAAAAATGGAATAAGAACTCCTATCCTTGTTCTTGGAGCAGTGAATCATAATCAATTAGATCTATATCTTGAGCATAATATTGATATAACAGGTTCCTCAATAGAAAAGCTTGAAAATATTTCAAGGAGAGCAAAGAGATTAGGAAAGACTGCAAAGGTGCATCTTAAAATCGACACAGGGATGGGAAGAATAGGGGTACAATGGGATAGAAAAGAAGAATTTATCAAGAAGGCATATTCACTTCCAAACATTGAAATTGTTGGAATCTTTTCCCACTTTGCTGATTCGTACGAGAATCACAAGTATACTAAGATACAGTTAGAAAGATTTAACACAGTACTCGAGTACATTTCATTACAGTATAAATTACCTCCTTTAATTCATATTGCGAATAGTGGAGCGATATCAAGAAATCTTGAGTCTTCATTTTTCACCATGGTCAGACCTGGACTAATGATATATGGATATTCTTTAAATAAGAAATATCAAAAACACCTGAAACCTGTTATGGAATTCAAAACAAAAGTACTTTTTTTTAAGATGTTAGAAAAAGGGCATAGTGTAGGGTATGGAAGAACATATTTCACTAAAAGCAACGAACGAATTATCACACTGCCTGTAGGATACGCCGATGGCTATCCTGGGACTCTATCCAATTCTGGATTCGTATATATAAATAATCCTGAATATAAACAAAAAAATCATAGATTTCCTGTTGTAGGGAAAGTATGTATGGATCAAGTTATGGTCGACATCGGGGAAAATGGTACTGCATATGTAAACGATGAAGTAGAATTATGGGGGGAAAATATTAATCTCTGGGATGTATCTAAATGGTCTGGACAATCACCTTGGGAACTGCTTTCAAATGTGACAGAGAGAGTCCCTAGAAAATATATAAAATAATTAGTAAAAATATGGAAATACACGAGGATGCTTCATTAAAAGAGTACAACACCTTTAGAGTTGATG
>CAZVQY010000019.1:2247-11293 GCA_964629715.1 uncultured Candidatus Saccharibacteria bacterium | reverse complement strand
TCTTCAATAGCACTTGCATAACCAAAATATTTCACAAACTCATCCTTCGTTTTAAGGCCAGAACTCTTTTTGCCTTCTTCTTTATACGCACATGGGACTAATATTGCGGGATCAATATTTGAAATTACCTTTTCAAGTTTTTCATAGTCCATAAAGTTATCTCCATTACCTACGGGAAGGATTAGGGCATCAACATCTCCAAGGCTTTTTGCCTTCTCAGGATCAAAATCCTTCTTTGTCCCACCCATATATACTATCCGAAGATTCTTTTCATCGATTATGTAGAAATCATCATTCAAACCTCTTCTTATCATCAAACCCCCTACCTCATATTCACCTGGAGTACAGATTTCCATTACTTTCTGCCTCCTGTCTGGGATTATCTTCCCCTCATATCTCTCATCTGGGCATTCTGTGAAGATACAGATATCTGTTTGTGTCTTTGGAATATTAAGACCCTCCTCCTTTAATTTCAATGGATCTGTCAAGGCAGAAATCTCATCTGTTGAGATTAGAAATGTTGTCCAACCTATCTTTTTAATTTTCATTCATGCAGTAGTTAAAATAAAACTAGATACCCTAGTATATCAAATTTCGAACAAGGCAGTAAAAATTATTATTCCTTGAGTCCCAAAGTCTCTCTAATGTCCTCCAACATCGTTTCCTTCATTTGCTGCTTAATCAGTTCTACCTTCAGACTCTCTAGAGAAGAGATGCAAGCCTGAAGTTGGGTCATCACCTTATCATCTGACTCTCCCCTATCAATCATATTACTGACGCCATTTGCCTGTCCCACTATCCTCTTTATCCTGTGTCGAATTTTAGTTGGATAATTCATATAAATTAGTATAACACATTTCTACATTACATTGGATGAGGATAGAATATATCTAGCCAATAGAAATTGACACAGCTACTCTTGGATAGTATAATGCCATCTAGTTATGAAGAAAGATATACACCCAAAATATAATAACACCCTTACAATTACATGCTCGTGTGGTAGTTCCATCGTCACAGGTTCTACTTTGGCAGATGATATTTCCGTTGATATTTGTTCTAAGTGTCACCCATTCTATACGGGAGAGCAAAAGATAGTAGATACTGATAATATTGTTAAGAAATACGAGGAAAGATTGGCAAAATCGAAGAAGATGTCATTTGCAAGTAAGAAAGAGAAGATGGCTAAGAGAAGAGAAAAGGTGATGAATATGTCTAAAAGGCCTGCTACTACTCTCTCCTTAAGAGACATGCTTGAAAACGCAAAAATTTCTAAGTAACAAGTTTCCGTAAATATTTTTACATGATATCATCTTATGATGGATATTGAAGCATTAAAGAAACAATATAAGCAAAATCCCGCCCAAGAAAAGGTTAAAGAACTTGAGGCCAAGATGAATCAGGAGATCGCCATTGGAAGCAGAGATGCTGGTAAAATCGGAGCAGACATTTCATACTTCTCCGACCTTTCATACAAGACTTCCCAATTACAGAAAGCAATCACAAACCTTGAGGATGCAACCTTTATGCTGGAGAATGAGCAAGACCCTGAATTGAAGGAGATGGCAATCGAAGAGATTAACTCTCTTGAGAATATGATTACGGGATTAGAGATGGAGATTAAAAAGCTCCAAATTGCTAGAGAATTTATTGATGAGGATGATGACAAGTCGGCGATTCTTGAGTTACGAGCTGGAGCTGGGGGGGATGAGGCAGCACTTTTTGCCGCAGATTTGTTTAGGATGTACAAGAACTACGCTCTAAGCAAGGGCTGGGACATGCAGATTATTCATAGTAATATTACTGAGGGTGGCGGATACAAAGAGGTCATTGCTCAGATTGATGGCAAGAACGTTTTCAAAAATCTCAAATACGAGAGTGGTGTTCATAGAGTGCAAAGGATTCCATCAACTGAATCATCAGGGAGGATTCATACCTCAACAGCATCCGTTGCTATCCTTCCCGAAGCAAAAGATGTCGATATCACAATTGATCCCTCTGACCTTAGAATTGATGTCATGCGAGCTTCAGGTGCTGGTGGTCAATGTGTCAACAGAACCGACTCTGCTGTGCGGATAACACATATCCCAACAGGTATTGTCGTTAGTTGCCAAGAAACGAAACATCAACAGCAGAACAAGGAAAAAGCTATGGCTATTCTCCGCTCTCGATTATATGACCTTGAGAAGCAAGAATTAATGGCAAAGAGGTCAGATATGAGACAGTCTCAGATCGGTTCATCTATGAGAGCAGAGAAGATTAGAACATACAATTTCCCACAGAGCAGAATTACAGATCACAGAGTAAAGCTTTCATGGCATAATCTCGAAGAGGTATTAAATGGAAATATTCAGGAGATGGTAGACGATATTAGAAATGGAATTCAAAACCAACTTTTGGAAGAGAGTAATGAATCTTAAAGAAATTTTCAAAATACAAACTGTATTAAAGGATTCCGGGTATCACGATATATCCAGAATTGCAAATGAGATATACACCTACTCTACTCAAAATAGTATTCCACTTGATTCAATTCTAAATAGGATTTCAAAACAAGAACCATGGGAATATATCCAAGGCTATACAGAATTTAGGCGAAGGAAATTTCTCCTATCTAAGGATACTTTAATCCCCAGAGTTGAGAGCGAACAACTAGTTGATATTGCTCTCGATTTAGCTCAAAGAGAGGAAATTGTTAAAGTTATTGATGTAGGTACTGGCAGTGGGTGTTTAATCATTTCAATAGCTGAGGAATGTAAGAAGAAGAATATTGAATTTGCCGGTGTAGATATTAATAGTAATGCTTTAGAGATTGCAAAGAAAAATGACTGGACAGGAAAAATTCGATTTGAAGAACATGATTTAGTTAGCGGAGATGATTTGAGAAATGGCACTCTAATCATTGCGAATCTTCCATATATCCCAACTGATATGTACGAGAAACTCGAGAATAGTGTTAGACACTTTGAACCAAGATTAGCACTAGATGGAGGGAAGGATGGTCTTTTTTACTATAGAAAACTAATAGAAATCATCCAGAATTCTAGAAAGGATGTATTCCTAACAATTGAGATAGAGCCCTCTTCTCTAGGAGATCTAATTACTCATACAAAAGATATGAATTTAAAGGTCATTAGAGATTTTAGAGGAAAGAACAGATTCGTACTATTCCATTTCTCCTAATTTCACCTTTATATCTATATTTTCTGTTGCTCTATATACCTTTAGCTTGACTTCCTCCCCCACTTTATGTTTCTGAATCATATCAGAGAGAGATAATGTAACTTTCTCCCCCCCGAATTCTGTAATGAAATCTCCCCTTCGTACACCTGCCTCATATGCAGGAGATATGGGGTCAACTCTTACAACAAATGCGCCTGCTACAACATTCTTGTAGTATAGTGCCTCTATCGAAGAAATCATCTGGTATGACACACCTAAGTATGGCATTACAAATTTCCCATATGTTTTGTATTCTTCAAGTCGTGCTTTTACTTTATTGATTGGAAGTGCGAAAGAAATATTATCTACTCCAGAGGTTGTTGCAAAGTTTACGCCGATAACTTTTCCTTGAGAATCAATCAAAGGTCCACCAGAATTACCAGGATTGATTGCTGCATCAGTCTGAATTACACCTTCGTATGTTTTGGCTGTGCTGCCAAACCAACTAGTTCCAGCACTCAAACTTCTGTTTAATCCACTTACAATTCCCGAAGTGACACTTCCAGCATATTCCCCAAGTGGGGTACCAATTGCAATAACACTCTGCCCAACAACTAATTTGTCGGAATTTCCTAGCTCCAAGGATTTAATTTCCTTATCCCCAATATCAATCCTGATTAATGCAATATCTGATGAGCTGTCCCTCAAAATCTGCGTAATCTCATATACTTCTCCCTTAGAATCAATTACGTTATAGTCAACATTCTCGTCTGAAACAACATGCTGATTAGTAATTACGATTCCACTATCATCAACGATAAAACCAGTACCAATATTGCTATTTACACTAGTCACTCCCTCTCCTTGAGCTAGAGCGACCTGGGAAACAGCAATACTAACGACAGAAGGCTCACTATTTCTTACAATCTCAATAGTATTCTTTTCATTTTCCGTAACAACTAATTCAATCTTCTTATCATCCCCTTTTGGTACAATACCAAGATTTGTTTTCTCACCCCTATACAGCACCAAAATAACTGAGGAAAGGACTATCAACAAACCAAAGATGATAAGCAAGCCAAATATTACATATTTTGCCCCATCCTGCCTAGATTTTTTCTTTAAAGAAACCTTCTGCTGCTCTAAAACTTTCTCAGTTTTTTTCTCCTCTGTCATATAATTAATGCTAACAAATTATTTACTTATTTCCTTTATCGCTCTATTTAATTGAGGATCTACACCTTTCTCAAAATCATCATTTGTTAATTTTACCTCAATATCAGGTGTAATTGAATTCTCCATATTAATATTCTTTCCATCCGGTAAAAGCCACTTTAGTATAGTAAGATGAAGGGTTGAACCATCTGACAGATCAAATATCCTTTGAGCCGTTCCCTTCCCAAATGTCTTGTCCCCAATAACAATAGCCCTCTTCGCTTGTTGCAAGGCACCAGCAAGTATCTCAGAAGCAGAAGCACTCCCAGAATCAACAAGCACAACGATTTTTTTGTTTAGCAGATTACCACCTTTTGTAGATTCAAATTTCTCAATTTCTCCATCTGCATCTACCTGCTGAGAGATTATATATCCCCCATCAAGCAAATCATCCCCTGCGTATATAGCAGCATCAAAAAAACCTCCTGGATTACCCCTTAAGTCCAAAATCACTTTATTCACATTTGATTTGTTTATCTCGGCAATTTTCGCATCCCACTCATTTTCCCAAGTGCTTAAAGTATCTTCCGTAAAACGACTAACCTTGAAATATGCAATATCATTTTTCTCCCCTATAATTCCCAAAGTCATACTTGGTACAGTAATCTGACTCCTTCTTATCTTAACCTCTACAGATTCCTTATCTTCTAGATGTAATACCGTCAAGCGAACCTCACTGCCAGCTTCACCTCTAATTTTTGCAACAATATCAAACACAGAATCACTAGAGGAAACAGTATAGTCGTCAACTTTCAATATGGTATCTCCAGGCCTAATACCTGCCTCTTTTGCAGGAGAACCTTCTATTGGAGTGACAACGATTATCTGTTTCTCCCTATACCCCAACTCTGCACCTATCCCCTCAAAAGACTTCCCCTGGCTTGCATCGTTAAATTCCTTTGTCTCCTTAGGGTCAAGAAATGCTGTTCCCACATCCCCAAGGGAATCAATCATCCCTTTTGTCGCACCATAAATCATCTCCTTCTCCTCAAGTTGGTCAGAATCTACATATTGCCGCTTCGTCAAATTCCATACCTGCCAAAAAACATCCATATTCACACTACTCGAACTTCCAATCCTGCTAAATATCCCACCCGCGTCTTTCTCACTTACATTTCTTCCCAAAAAAATTCCTAATACAAAAACAGCAACCAGCAGAAGTGCAGTTCCAAACATATTTGTCGTTTTTTTCTCTTGTTCGTTCATAATTATTTCTTCAAAAATTATCCTCCACTAAGCTTTCATTATACTCTAAAGAGATACAAATTCTACACTACCAATTTCAATTATTCCCTTTGAACCATTCTCCCATTCAACAGAGATATATGCCCTATCATCTTCAATAGCAGACACCCTCCCTAACATTGAATAATTTGCAGGAGAAAGAGATCTGACCATGCTCCCAATTGCATTTTGAACAAATGCGGATTTCTGCACACTCGATTCTTCTCTCCTATCTGAAAGGAAGAATATCTGACTCTCTTCCAAGTCGATAGTACACAAATCTCCATTTCTTGCTGTAAGGAGAGAAACAATACTATTGCTGCAAGATATCTCGCCAAAGCCTCCTATCAATCCAAGCGGTAATGTCTGTTTTCTAAAATCCTCATACTCCATTGAATATGCTAGAACAAATGCAGCTCCCCTCTCAAAAAGGTCTTGCAACAACGATGTATGTAAATATTTACCAGCAAAAACAATCTTGTTGGAATAATCGGCATCATCCGCTCTGACTTGAAGAGTATTTCCATCCCCAACAACTACAAACTCTCCAATAATTTTCTCAGGTTCATCCCTCTGGTACATCTTTGAGAGAATCTTAATATCCATAGCAGATGCAGATGATTCAATGACTAAACCATCTACTAAATTAATATCTAAAACCTCACCATTAAATGTACTCCTAGAGACTGAGTCCCCCTCCTCGCCTAAAATATCTAGATAACCACTGCCTATCCTTTCTAAATCAACGACGCCCTCCGTTGGTGCAACTAACTTAGCTACAGTCATTCCTCCTTGATTTGGTTTCTCAACTAACACATCACCCTCATTCACAAACTCTCCATCAATGCAGTTAATATATTCTGGAATTTCCTTTATCTTAATATCCAGCAGACTTGGAATAAAGATAGAATATGCCTTCGTATTATCTCTTCTCTCAAGTAATTCATCTCTAGGTTTAACAATATCACCAACTCTCACTAAAACCTTATCCCTAACCCCATATGGGATTTTAAACTGGTATGAAGCATATTTTGTTATTAATTCATGTTTAATTATCATTCATCCAAGATTGTAACTTTAATCTATTCGAATATGCATCGGGACCATATATTATTGGTCTTACCCTGCAATCAAAAAGCAACGCCTCTATTTCATCACTTTCAGGAATCGATACAAGATTTAGTTCTGTTTCCCCAAGTGGCTGCTGTTTTGCCCCATTCTTGAATATCCCATTTATTACTAATCTATCTCTGTGTCTGGGTAACTCCATATATGTATACAAAGAAGAAAGGATGTAAAAGTCATTTTTAGGAATACTCAGAGATTCAATACTCCCGCTTAATACGACTTTTTCACTCTGTTTCGTCTTTACAAATGGTATATATGCCTTTACCATAGGCGGAAGTACTACCTTTTTGGTTAAGATGATATCAGTACTTTCTGTTGCATTGATATATGATTTCCCAAAAGCAATGAGTCGCGAATCCCAATCAAAATAGCAGTCAAAATTCCCCCCCATCTCTAATCCGTCAATTATAGTAAAGAGTGTCTTTGACTTGCCTAAGACTCTAGGGATACTCCCAGAAACAACCATTACACTATTTGTATACTCCTTCCCAAAGGATTCAATCTTCTTTTTATTATCACGATATATTGAGAAATTCTGAATTGTGGAGTACCCCCTAATTACATCTATGAGATGTGGATCTTTGACAGTCAACGGCTTATCCAAAACAAAATTCCCCCACAAATTAACTAAATTTCTCTCGGAGATATCAGCTGAAAGAAATGCTTTAAACCTATCATCCTTCAAAGAATCAATTAAGGAGATATCATCCTTCCAAGATATCTTGGACTTCGTGTATAGCTTCTCAGTCATCGCCTTCCCCTTCTCGTATACTTTTCTTACCCTAAAGATGGAGAAATCATAAATGTCCATATCCACATACATCAAGTCATCACAGTCTAGACGGTCACACAAACCACCTAATACTGAATACATAAACTTGTCATCTATCACCCTCAGGGAAATATCAGAAGAAAACTCTCTCACCGAATCAAATATATTGGAGAAGTACCTCTGGTTATCATCAATCTGTACCCTCACACCAGATATCCCATCTCCCTCCTCAATAAATTTCCGAAATGTGAATAAACTCCCCTTCTCTCTATCAACAATATCCCAATTAAAAACTTTCTCTAGATTATCGAAATAGTCAAACCAAAATTCAGGAGTAAAAACATTATCATCCAAAAGGAATCTCAGAGCATTCAAGTCTGTGTAATCGGAAAGGATATATTCTCTTGCCGCATTAAGGTCAGAGTACGCTAAATATACCCATATACCATTATTTTTAACAAGAATATTTAGATATGCATTTTTTTCGAATATGGACAGTTTTGGCATTAGTACATATTACCTAAAATCAACCAAATTTACCATACACAGTGAAAGAAGTGGCATCTTAATAAAGAAGGGACCTTTCGGTCCCTTTGCATTAACCTCTTACTTGATATTATTCATTAGAAGCATATGGAAGCAAACCCATAAACCTTGCTCGCTTAACTGCCCTCTCTAATTGATTCTGATGCTTATGACACAACCCAGATTTCTCAGTAGAAATAATCTTCCCTCTTACCGAAGTAAATTTCTTCAACTGATAAACATCCTTATATGTCACCTCTTTCACACCAGCCTCACATAAAGGACACTTTAGATTTTGAATAATCCTTCTTCTTCTCCTTGGTTTCTTTTTAGAAGAACCATAACTCTCATCCTCAGTGACACTTTTATCATCATAAACATCACCAAGAGGTGCATTATTCTTCAACCCCTCTGTATTTTTTACTTCCTCTGACATCCTAATAAATATTTCTTAAATTAAAAAGGCAAATCTTCCTCTAAAGGATCTTGATCCTCCTCAACGGGAGTCTCTTCAACCTCTGCTGGCTGCTCATCCTTCTTCGTAGACTTCTTCTCACTCTTAACAGGAGCTTCCTCACCTGTAACTCCCGCTCCCTGCTTACCCTTGCTATCCAAAAGAATCATATCCTCAACTCTAACCTCTGTTTTATATCTAGTTGAGCCGTCCTCTGCTTCCCATGATCTAGTATTCAAAGAACCATCAACATATACCTTCATACCCTTAGCAAGAAGTTGCTGACATATTTCAGCCATCTTGTTCCACGCAACTAAATTATGGAACTCTGCTATCTCCTTCGTTTCACCATCTGTATCCTTCCATGACTTATTTGTAGCCATACCGAAGGTTACTACAGGTGTCCCCGAATTTGTGTACCTCATCTCTGGATCTCTTGTAAGATTTCCAATGAGCATCACCTTATTTAAAGATCTTGCTGCCATTTGTTTAAAAATAATAATTTAACTTACCTAATACTTTAACCTTTAATTATGAACCCAAGATTAAATCTCTAACTCTTTCTT
>CAZVQY010000019.1:0-2147 GCA_964629715.1 uncultured Candidatus Saccharibacteria bacterium | reverse complement strand
TTCAAAATCTTAACTGCCATTTATATATATGTTAAATTAACAACAGAAGGATTTTAGCAGAAAAAATGAACTAAGACAATATGAAGAAATTTGAGAGGGGTTCCCTTGTGATAGAAAACCCCTGTTTGGGTTAATACATCTCTCCTTCCCACAAGAGAGCTGCTACTCCAATTATTATAGCCCAAGAGTAAAACAACAACTCAAGGATTGGAATGATGAGAATAACTTTCTGAAGAAAAAGGAGACTAGAATAAGGCTGGAATCCTGAGATAGTTGCAAATATCATAAGGATAATTACAACTAACGCAATCAGAATCTCATTCCGATGCATTCCTCTTACCTCTAACGAAAAAAAGAAAATAAACGCTATCGTGGTAGTGCCGGACACCCAGCCTAGCACGTTGGTATCCAAATACCCTCCATAATAGCGGACGGCAAAGACACAGGTAAGTATAAGTGGAGCTAAAACAGCTCCAAAAAAGATTACTCTTTCTTTCATTTCTCCTCCTTCACATCCTCTCTGAATTTTTTGTATTAACCTATTAATGAGCTGCTAGATACATACGGTATCATAGATACCTAATTATACTACTTATTAGCTAATACAACCATATAATCACCATCTTCTATCAAGTGATCCTTACCAACATTCTTCACAATTCCTCGCTCCTTTGCTTCTGTCCAACCACCAGCATCTATCATTGAATCAACATTTACAACATCAGCCGTTACAAAACCCTCCTCCAAATCAGTATGAATAACCCCAGCAGCTTCCTTTACATTCGCACCTTCTTCAATACACCAAGCATTACACTCTTTCTGAGAACCCGTATAGAAGGTTATCAGATTCAATGTTTTGTATGCAACATCAATAATATCATTAACCAAACCTGGCTTTGTATCCAACATATCACAATACTCCTGAATTTCCTCATTGGTCATATTCACCATCTCTCCAATAAATTTCACATCAACTATCAATACGATATCACCACTCCTCTCCTCCAATTCCTTCTTCCATAACTCAACCTTCTCCCTCTCAATACCTTCTTTGTAATTTAGAATAAAGAGCCTTTTCTTGTTGGTAAGAAGAAATAGGTCGTAAATACTCAATTGCTCATCTTCATTAAGCTTCAAATCAATTATTGGGATACCCTGATTCAGAGACTTCAGGACTTTCTCAAGTACACCATACTCCCTTATCCCCTTCTCATCCCCTGCTCTCTTCAACTTTTCCACAGAATGTAATCTCTTCTCTACACTTTCAATATCTTTCAGGATTAATTCAGATTGAACAATCTCAAAATCTTCTATAGGACTTATCCTCTCATATACATGAACTATATTCGTACTTTCAAAAGCTCTTAGAACATACATAATCACATCAACCTCTCTAATATGCGAAAGAAACTGATTCCCCAAGCCTTCTCCTTGAGATGCTCCCTTCACGAGACCCGCAATATCAACAAATGTCATGGCAGAAGGAACAACCTTCGTAGACTTAAAATGTTCCGCCATCCTCTTCAACCTACCATCTGGAATCTCAACCACTCCAACATTCCTATCTATAGTACAAAAAGGAAAATTCTCAGCAGGTACTGCAAGTTTTGTTAATGCATTAAAAACAGTAGATTTCCCAACATTTGGAAGTCCTACCACTCCTAGTGATAATGAATGTGACCTTTTTATTCCCATAATCGCCAATTATATATCAAAACATGATATTATGATATTCATGAAGCATACAAAGATACTTCTAACAATACTCGTTCTCTTACCCTTATTCTGCCCAAAAAGTGTATTTGCTCAAACAAAGGTTGATTTTTTTATTGATACAAATACCACAGTTACATATAATTCTGAGAATGATTTTGTAACAATACAAAATGAGTATGTAAGGACAGTAAAAAATACCAGCTATTACCTCACAAAGGATGGGAAGAAGGTCTTCCACATACCTGACTTACCAAGCACAAAAGAAGCTGTAGAAAAAGAGAGAGCTTTTAAATTAGAATCACTCTCAGTTACAGATACTAGAGGAACAAAAGTTAAATACAATGCCGAAGAGCTGGGAATTGGTGAAGGAATGTACATCCATATCCCATACTACAGAGCCACGACTGCTGGTATGCCATACACAGTGATTA
>CAZVQY010000018.1:0-12309 GCA_964629715.1 uncultured Candidatus Saccharibacteria bacterium | reverse complement strand
CCAGATAAAGAAATAGAGAATTGGATTCCATCGGAGAGAAAAAACCTTCCCCATACCCTCTTTACTTAATACAGCAATACCTGCCGCCTGCCCATAATCTCTTTCGAAAATGCCATTATTTAAGCAACTTTCCACATCCAGAACAAGCTCACAATTAGGTAGAATGGAATTATAATAAATCACATTTTTCCCATATAGCAGTAGAACTGGTGCTACAAAAAGGAGTGCTAGGAATACAAACATCCAAAGTTTTGAACTTCTGAAATCAAATTTAGGTCTTGATTTGATTACAATATATAGCACTACAAGAAATTCGATTAACACCAATGGGAATACAGTATATTTGCTTAGAGCACCAAGAGAGGAGAATATAATCCAGAGTGAATAGTATTTTATCTCACTAGGATTCTTAATTATCTTAACAACAAAAAATATGCTTACTGTTGCAAGGAGATTAGTTAAGTTGTCATAATTTAGTACTCCAGAGAGGAATTGGAACATCAGAGTATTGGCAAGAAGAATTACAGGAATAACTTGATATTTCTCCTCCTTAATTACCTCTTTAGAGATGAGATATGTCACTAACAATGTCCCAACTGAAAATATTAATCCCACAAACCTAAGCAATGACAGTTCATCAAATTGAAAAATATTTACATTTATAAGCCTACCATTTATCCAATGTGCGAGGTAGTTCACACTTGTAATATCACCCCATTCATATGTCTCTGGTGAGTTTTCTGGTATTAATGAAGTTTTGGAATATGCTTTTGCTACGTTTAAGTGATATGGCTCATCTGGACCAATATCAAATCGAATATTTTTTACCAGATAGAGTCCGAAGACAAAGAAAATTAGTATCTGCAAAGCAAGTAGAATTTTGCTTAATCTCCCCCAGCTAATTTTTATCTCATTCTTTTCCACAATATTTTCTCCTGATTTATCCAAGGCTTCACAATTATACCTTAATTACTTATCAGGGCAACAAAAAAATGATATGATTTAGTGTAAATAATTTAATTAATATTAATTATGAAGAAATTTCTTTCGATATTAATAGTTCCTATGCTATCAATACTCCTTTTGGGTATTGTACTACCTAAGGAAATCCAAGCTGCGAAGTTTGAATTTAAAAAAGCAACTATTGAAGAAGGGGACATTATTAATGAAAATCTATACATCTTTAATGACGCTGTTGATGTAAAAGGAGTTATTAGGGGAGACCTCTTTATTTTTGGAAACAATGTTAATGTAAAAGCGGCTGTAACAGGAGATCTTTATATTTTTGGGAATGAAGTCAATATTGAGGATGGAACCATTGTTGATGGGAATTTTACCCTTTTTGCTAACAAGGCAACTGTGAAAGGAATCTCCAGAGAAAATACAACTGCCTTTGCCCTTACTCTCAAAATTTCTTCTAGCACAGCGAAAGATTTAACTGTATTTGCTAGCTCCCAAACTCTCACTGGGAATGTAGGTGATGATGCAAGGGTGTTTGCAGGTGATTCCATAGTTGATGCTAACATTAGTGGAGAGTTGGTTATCTTTGCTGGAGAGTCAGAAGTGAACAAGTCAAAAATTGGAAAGAGCATGTATACGGATGAAGATATTGAGGCGATAGCAAATTCACAAGGGGTTAGCTTCGACAAGGAGGGTGAGAGTAAGACAAAGGTTGGTAAGGGTGGTGCATTCTGGACAAGATTCACAAGTGCATTGGGTGGTTTCGCAGGGATATTTATTGCTGGAACCCTATTGATATTCTTAGCTCCTGTAAAAAGTCTTGGGATTACGAAGAAAATCTCTGGCTCAACTAAAGAATTTCTTGCTAGTTTTGGAGTGGGTGTTGGAATTTTATTCCTTGCATGGATTCCATTATTAATTCTCTTTGTTACAATTATTGGAATTCCATTGAGTCTTATGCTGTTTGGTTTTCTCCTTTTTGGAATTATATTTGGGATGGTATGGGTAAACTTAGCTATTGGTAGAGGTATTCTCCATATCACAAAGAATCCAACAACAAGCCCATATCTTGCATTATTGATTGGTGGTGTAGTTACTATGATTATTAAGATGATCCCATTATTATCTGGATTATATTCATTCGTTGGTACTGCAACAGCTATTGGTGCAATGACAAGAATGAAATGGGATAAACTCTCTACAAAGAAAGAAGTTGTTGCCCCTGTAGTTTAATAGGCATGAAAGAAGAAGGGAGGCAAATGCCTCCCTTCATAGTTAACAGAATGATGTCGTACCTACTTCAATAGTTCATCAATAGCACTCTGGAATGTAGAGTATGGATATGCTCCTGCAACAAAAGGTCCAGTGATATTCCCATCTTTATCTATCTTTCCAATAACGAAGCCTGGAGTTCCACTAATACCGACCTTTCCTCCCTCTGTCTTGTCTGAGGTTATCTCATCCTTAAACTTTGCAGAAGAGACACATGAGTCATACTTTCCTCCATCTGCGCCAAGTGATACTGCAAAAGCTCTAACATCCGCTTCAGAAGCTTGTCCCATTGCTCCCTTATGGAATTCTGCAAATTTATCTCTTCCTAATTGGTCATAAACACAGATTCCTCCAAGTGCTGTTGTATATCCCAATCCTGACTCAGATAATGGGAATTCCTTAAAGACATAGACTATCTTCCCAGTATCAACATAGTTCTTCTTAATTTCAGGGAATGTCTCATCCGAATGCCTCTTACAATATCCACACTGATAGTCACTAAATTCTACAACTGCAACCTTAGCTTTACCCTTATCTCCAATGTATGGATCATTTCCTAAAGCTACAGTCACATCCTCACCAGCTGGAACTTCCGCTTCCTCAGCTGTATCATTATCACCCTTCCCAGTTGTATCGATATTATTATTTGCCTTATTTGTGAAGAAAATTCCGAGGGCAATTATTAATCCTGCAACAACTATTGCAATTGGTATTGCAAAAGAGTCTAGATTGACAGTCACTTCCTTTCGTGCTTTTGTTGTTTTAGCCATATTATGAAATAGTTTATTTTAAATATTAATTAACAATTTGCTATTATATCCCATATGCAAGAGAATAGTAAAATGGAATTTTATACAAGTGATAGAGAGGCACACAAAAGATATAGTAAAGGTCGAATTCTCACAATCTTATTTGTTTTTTTCTTTCTCCTACTAATTGGGTATTTTTTGTACAACAAGCTACTCATAAAGAAAGAACCCGCAAAAGAAGATAATGGACAGAAGATTGAGGGCAATGAACCTGAGCCAGAAGAAGAAATTAGAGAATTGATTTTAAAAAGTGAATTCCAAACAGTAGATGGGCAGAGCGTATATATTGCGTATGATGAAAATGCGAAAGAAGATGCGAAATTCCCTCTTGTAATATACAGTCACGGTTCAACATATTCTGTTTCTGAGAAAACAGGCAATCCATTAACCAAGGACTTAGATTTCTATGCTGATATGTTTGTAAAAAATGGATATATATTTGCAGCATCTAACCAACATGGTGATAATTGGGGGAATAGTACTGCAATCGAAGACACAAGAAAACTAGCTGAGTATCTGAATACAAACTACAAATCTAATGGAGAAATATATCTACTAGGATTTAGTATGGGAGGGTTAGTTACAATGAACTTTGCAGAAAAATACCCAAAGGATATTAAAAAGATTGCTCTCCTTGCACCCACTTCATATACAAATACATGGAATGCTGGCAGGGTTGCAAAAATAATGGAAATACCAATAAAGATATGGCATGGGAATAGGGATGTTAATGTCCCTTATTCAATGAGCACAAATTTCATAAATAAGCTCAAATCTTTCGGAAAGGAAGTTGAATTCATAACAATTGAAGGAGTCGGACATTTCGATATTGATACCGAATACACAGAGGCTATTGTAGAGTTCTACAAAGCTCAATAAATTCATCTTTTGTAATCTTTTTCCTTAGGTGTTCCTCTTGAGGAACAGGAGTATCACTATAGACTGGTTTTATATGTATATGAAAATGAAATACGCTCTGACCTGCCCTCTTACCATTATTCTGCATTATAATAATACCCTCTGGATTTAATCTTTCCTTAATTCTCTCAGACATCTCTTTAACAACAGATGCCATTTTTATTACTAATTCCTCTGGAATCTCATGAATATCCCGATAGTGTTGCTTCGGTAATACAAGTACATGACCTCTACTAAGAGGATTTATGTCAAGCATAACAATGATATCATCTCTATCGTAAATCTTATATGAAGGAATTTCACCGTTAACAATTTTACAGAATATACAATCTTCCATTATTCCTCTGTCTCAATAGCCATTACAGGACATGCAACTTCAGCTTGCTTTATTTTCTCAACCAAAATCGCATCCTGAATATCTACATTCTGACACTCTGCTTTAACATCAACACTACCATCATCTTTCATCTCGAAAACTTCTGGGGCAATAGCAACACATGAACCACACATAACACATTTATCTTTGTTTATTCTGACTTTCATTTGAACAGATATTTATTTTATATAACTAAGGATACAACTATTTAGGAACTTTTTAAACCAATTTTTTTATACATATCTTTTGTATTACTATCAATAATATCAGCAGATTGCCCAACAAAGGCTGGTAATGTAAATGAGAACGTTGTACCTTTACCCTCTTCACTCTTTACCCATATTTTCCCACCCATCTGATCTACTAAGGCAAAAACGACGTAAAGACCCAAACCTGTACCACCTGGTCTTACGATTTCTAGCTCAGAACCGCTATTGATATAGTTCCCCACTCTGTGGAACTTGGTACCTAGACTCGCAAGTTCCTCCTTAGGAATACCTATTCCACTATCTATTATATTAATCTGTATATGATCCCTTGTATGAGTTGTTTGAAGTATCACGGAACCTTCCTTCGTATATTTAATTGCATTGTTAAGCAGATTATCAACTACCTCGGTAACCCTAACTCTATCAGCAAATACTTCAGGAGTATTTTCTTCAATATCTTGGATCACTTTAATTCCCCTACTCTTTGCATCATATTCATATGCATGTACAACATCGCCAATAACTTCGGGAACGGAGACTCTCTCTCTATGAAGTTCAATCTTCTCACCTTCTAATTTTGCACTTGTTAGGAGAGCATTAATCAATCTAATCTCATTATCTATACTATTTCTAAGCCTATCTAGATATTTTTTGTAATCCTCTGGGTTCTTGTCAATATATTTTTTTAGAAGATCAATATTTAGCTTTGCTATAGCAATTGGCGTTCTCAGTTCATGACCCATAATATCTATCATATCTCTCTCCTTACGACGGGCTTCCTCCAATTCATGAATCTTTATTTGTAGCTCCTCAGTCTGCTCATCTACCTGTTCTTGAAGATTCTGATTGAAAACTCTCAACTCCGCATACAGCAAAGATCTCTCAACTGATACTCCTGCAGTCTTCACAATCCCCTCTAAGAAATCAATATCACCACTTGTATATAGAGACCCATCCCCCTTCTGTGCAAGAATAAGTATTCCATCTACATCCGACTCAATACTAAATGGAAGAATTGTCTCAATTTTATGTTTTTCCATAAAAACCCTAATTTTCTGTTTCCTTACATCTATAGCCTCTTTCCCAGACGATTCAACTTCTGACATTTCAGAAAAAATCAATATGGGATTACTATTTAAATTCTCCCAGTTATGTAGCAAATCAGGAATATCCGAGAGTACTGCCTGACTCAAACCTATACTCTCCTGAGCAAGAATACTCAATTCTCTACGATCAAAGATAAGGATTGAAAAGAATTCTGGTTTTACAGTATTTGTAAAAATGGAAGACATATTACCAAGTATTTTTCTTAATTCCAATTCCTCAGAATTTAACCTTGAGAATCTTTGCAACTCATCCACTGGATTATATTTCGCATATACAAATTTTTCTATTACTAACCTCTCAAACCTCGTGTCAAAGAAATTGAAAATAACTGCAGTAATGAGACAATATATTACTGTAAGAATAAACGATTCTAAATTGCTAATTCCAAATAGACCAATGTTAAGAAGATATGCAATACCAAAAGCAAAGAGAAATAGGTAGAATGAACGGAAAAGGAAAATCAGAACATTCCCTACAACAATCCTTACATCTAAGAACCTTGCATTGTATATCGAGTATGCAATTATAGCCGCCCAGAAGATATTGCCAATAGTGCTGTAATGGTAAAGGGAGGAATCATTGTAAATAATTGGAAGGACAAAATCAAAAAAAAGTAGAGGAACTATCATAAAGAAACCCGCAACCACATAGTGTACCGCTTGTTTCCTTTTAACTCCAGAATAATTCTTTATCTCAGCAATATGAATGTAAAACATAAGTGAGAGCATAATGAAAATTGGGACAGAATAGATTAAGTAATCTTGCCCCATGTTAGCAACCATAATATCTTTTTCTAATTCAACAGAAAGGATTACTGACTCTTTTCCTAACAGAAGGTAAAGACCATATGCAAGTAATGGAGTCAAAAGTATTATTAGCCAGTAGAAACTTTTCAAATTTGTATTTGGGTTAAATCTCACTACAAAAAGTAATTGAGATATCGCCATCAAATACGAGACCATATAAACCATTTTTAGCCAGAACTCTGATGTGAGGATTAGAGGCTTACCATAGAGGAACAAGAAAAATGACCAAAGAGCCATGGTAAATGTACATAGGAAATATGCCCTATTTAAGTCCTTTGTTGGATTACTACCTAATACAACAATTCCAAGAGAAAGGTTAATTACTCCAATAGAGATTGTTAATAATCCAATCACACCCATTGATAACATATAAGTATGATTTATTTAGACAATTTAAATCCTTGAGTATCCATAAAAATTGGGAAGTTCGGTCTCCCTCCTTCAATCAGACTAAATGGTAATTTCTCTTCTTCCATTATTTCTTTAAGCAAGAATGATGGGAATACATCAGATCTATATTCATCTACTACTTTCATCGTTACAGATAATGACTTAATGGTTCTAAGTAACCTTCTAAAGTCTAACCTCCTTAATAAATAGTTACACCATTTTATTATCAGATAGGCATGGGGAGTATTAAAACCTTTTAGGATCTTCACATTTTCACTTGTGAAGTATTTTGAATTGTTCTTTAATTCTTTCTTTGAGTATATATACTCTATTCCCTTCCCATCTAGTCTATTCTTCACGGCATCTGGATTTAAAATTTGAGAAAATGTTAGAAGTTTATCCAATCTATTAGTATAGAGAGGATTTAAGGAATCAGCTATAAAGACACCGCTGTTCCTTAATATCCTTTCAGATTCCTTAAGTAAACTAGAATATTCATTCCTTGATAGATATGCTGTCCCATGACTTGAATATATTCCAGAGAAAGTATCTTCTTTAAATGATTTTACAACGTCGTTAAACTCACTAAGGATAAGAATTACACCGGAGAAACTTTGACCTTGATCTGTCTTTTCTAACCAATCCTCGGCTTCAGTCAATCTCTCTTCGCTTGTACATACTATATATGGGATGTTGTAATAGTTTAGCAATGTCTTTGTTGCAGCAACTGCGTGAACGGAACTGTCAACAGAGAAGATATTAACCTTTTTCCCCTGATTCTTCTCTTCAAGTGTCTTGTACAGCATCACAGTTGCCCATCCTGCCCCTGACCCTAACTCTAATACACTTATACTTGAGGAACAATTCCCTTCTATCTCCCCTTCAAACCACTCAACACTCTCCAAAGATGTTATCAATGAAGTTGGATTAAGTCCTTTTCCAAACATCCTATCAATTTCTGCTTCATTCCATCTAGGCCTAAGACCTAGATTATTATTCTCTAGATATATCTCTTCGAGATTTTTCTTCGTCTCAGAAGTGAATGTCTTTTTATCAAGAACATCAAAATATACTAGGTTCTTTGGAGATATTTTATGGTATTCATTTTCCATCACTTGCCACTCTTTGCTGTGCAGAATTGGTCCCCAGACTTTGTCATGCTCCTCACGCTGCTCGATTATATCGGAGGAAATTACATTCATCCCCTGTACCATTAGAGGTGAGTGGGATGCTATAGTTTGAGAGTCTGAAAGATATCTTCTCATACTCTTCTTCTCTTGCTCTGAATCAGAGACACCTGTTTCCTCAGGTGATTTATAATTAATTCTTTTTGTTTCTGACTCTCCAGGAGAGAACATTTTTTCAGTTTCCATCTAGCATTATTATATATAAATTATCTCTTATTTTAACTGGCTTCTAAAAATTGGCCATCTCTGTAGGAAATGACTAATTGCAGTAATACCCATAACTACGGATAACTCTACATGCCAATATATAAAATCGAAATTGATATCATACAGGGATGGTTTCTTAGTTCTTAATATCATAAAAACACCAAAACCAAATGATGGGATTAGTAAGGATAATATTAAAATAGTGTTCCAGAAAGCATTAAATTTACTTTGAGAAATATTTAATACTTTCTTCTTTATCAGAAAGTATGGAACCCAATACCCAAGGAGGGAAACAAATAATGGGATGATTAGGTTGTATCCATTAGATGCACCGTTCTCTACATTATCTTGGGATACCTCAACCTCTTCTATTTTCCCAATGTTATACCTCTCTATCATTGCATATGTGGACTCCCTATGGTCTCTACCAGCACCTACCTTTGTTTTGAAGTCCTCAGTTATATCTCTTCCACACCACTCCCTTATATCCATAAATTTGTCATGTTGGGGAAGATATGACGAAAGATTATATACATTACTATCAAATATCACCCAGCAATCCTCCGAAGTATTGTGATTTGCCACATCTTCTAGAGTATATGCGAGAGAAGGAGAAGGAAAAAAGAAGAGAGAAATTAGCAGGAGGAAAAAAATATTTAGAACCTTTTTCATCTATGTGGACAGTTATGTAATATCCATACAATATCTCATGAATCGTAGAAAAAAACAAATCTTTTTGAAATTTTTTAACCTCTTATTAGGAGGATTATGATTGGTAGTACAAACAAGAGGGCGTAGAGTGGTATGTACTGTTTGTTGTTTTTTGTTGTATCCTTCATTATTCCGTGTATATAGTGTTAGGTACAGTGAGATATTTTATACTAATTCCCTAGGTTGTCAACTACCAAACCATTTAGGAGACTACCTGGAATAATTACATTCCCTATATGAGCTTGATTTTGAAGAAAGTGATTGGCAGGATGTATTCCGCTTCCATCATGTGGGTCATAGTCCATATAATCCATGCATAGAATATCTCTTCCACCCATTAGATTGCTAGTCGAATATGATACTCTGTTCCACCAAAGCCCATCATCTGGATTCTCTCCAAACCAAGCTCCTCCTTTAAAGAATTTTAGGCAATCCGTTATGCTTTTCCCACTTGCATATCTCATCAAAGCCCAAGTACCAACTTCTATACTTACCGCATCATTAGTTATTATTTCGTCTGCAGTATAGTTTTTTCCATGAGCAACATTAAATTCATCCAAGTGATACTCTGGAATTACCTGGAACCATCCTCTAGCGCCACTGTACTGATTAGGTCCAAGATTATTCCCTCCATTGCTCTCTGTCATAGCTACAGAAAGAAAGATTGGAAGAAGTAGTTCTGGAGAATATTTGGGATATATTTCTGAATACTTTTTAGCTTCTACAAAAAACTTTTCCTTCACTTCCTCAAATCGGGCTTCAGGCCAAAATTCTATCGCCCTATTCCATATTTCTTCCAGCTCTGGAGATTCTGTTACCTCTTTTTCACTTGGATTGTTTTCGAATGCCATTACCTGGCTCTGTGATACATTACTATCAGACCACAGATCAAATGGTTCGACTGTTTTCGTGCAAGCACTTGCTGAGATTAATGCAAAGACTGCTGATGCTACCAATACCCCTTTTCTAAAAGCTCTTTTAGCAGCATCTTTTTCAATTCCTAATTTCTCACCTATTCTGTCAATAATACTCTGTTTCTTATCCTTTAACATTGACATGGAATTACCATCCATACTCTCAGTACTACCAGTATCTAAAGGGAGATTATCGGCTAAATCAAGATTCTCAGTTGGAATACTATCATCACTCATAATCTATACTCCTCTCCCTAGTTTCAATCGGGTTCTCTCTCCAACAGATACCAAGGTAACGTTTTCATCTTCAATAACCGCTCCACCATTGCTCACTTTCGATATTATATCTCCACCAACGCTCCACTCTCCTGTTGGACCATTTGCTACATATGTTAGAACGACTCCTATTTCCTCTGGAGGTACATATACTGGAGCATCAAGCCTCTCAGAGGGGTTATATGCAGATGCATCTAACTCAATTGTTATTGTCTCTGCACCCTGCCCAAAATCAAACAATGTGCATATCTTATTGTCTTTAATCTCAATCTTCTGATTTGTAATTTTTTGAAGTCTCTCTACTACTTCTCGCCTTGTTTTCTCATCTGAGAAAAAGAAATCTACCATTCTAATACCTCTAGCTCCCATTGCCAAAGGATATTCAATATCTGTACCAGAACCTAGATACACTAGAGGTAAATTTCTCAATATCTCATCTGACAAGAGATTTTTTCTCAATATTTCTGAAACAATCCCTCACTTCTTCTTGCAGTTCTGTTTTTGTAAGAAAGCAGAAGTGTCGATATAATCATAAGCCTTAATCCTCTCAACTGTTTTCAAAAAATTGTCTTTTTCATCCTGTGTAAACTCGTCATATTCCCTATCTAACCCATATAAGCTTAAATTAATAGACTGTGAGGACAATGTATCGTTCATACCCTATACTAATTAATTTATCTCCGATTAATTTATATCATATCCCATGTTCCTTTTCTATGACAAAAATACGAATAAGGATATCTAAGAGAATCTCAATCCGAAGTTAGATCTTGGATATCTTTGGACGGTTAGAAAGAAATACAATAAAACCTTTTTAATTTACTTTTTCGCATATGTTAATTCTACAGCTCCATATGGGAAAGCTTCTGAATTAATCAACTTAAAGTTCTTTCATTCTCATATTCCTAACGAAATAAGGTTACAAATAACCTGTCATAAAGTATAAAAGAAAGTAAGTCCCACTCGCTCAAAATGGTCGACTCTAACTGACGTTATCACGAAATTGGATTGGTGGTCAATGTTGAGTCCGATTGAGTATTATGTAAACTTTTTGAATAAGTACACATTACATGCAACTATATGCTAATATATCAATGAAACACGATATCAAAATTAAATTATTAATAGTTACAAATGACTCAAATAACTCAAGATGGAGAAAAAAGAATTATAACTCTAGAAGAAGGCGTTACTCTAGAACTAGATATGGGCGAATATGAAAGACAAAGAGAAGCAAAGTATGGCAGAGAATTAATGAATGAAGCAAGCCTAAAACCAGAAGATACAGCAGAAACGTACCAAGAGCGTTTATTACTTTTATACCCACATCCCGAACAACAAGCATATATTAAAGCAATGTTTACAATATCCCAGGCAGGTGTGTTCGGAATGTATGCGATGCAATCTTACGCACTCAATGAACAACGTGTACCTGAAGTCGAAGAACTATACCCTGAAGCTTTAAATCAAGATTTACAAGGTAAAGGTGGACAAGCCGGCTATACTGATATTCCTGTTCAAATGTCACGCTCAAAAGCAAATGATGTCATAATTGCAGCAAATCAAGCATCGTTTCAAATAAAACAGGCGGAAAAAAAAATAGTGGAAGGGCACAAAAGCGCTATAAAGAGAGTTATAAGTGGAGAACAGCCGTTAGAAAGTGCACCCTTTGACTCCCAACTAAAATTAAGAGTTGCACAACTCCAATTACAAATAGCATCTAGACTCGTAGGACAGCAAGTACTAGATCAAGTTGTAACAAGAGAATTAGATGGACTTGTAACACCTCAATATTTAGAACTATTTACACCAGAGGTTTCAAGAAAATTATCAGAAATAGCAGGTTATATCACTGAACCATTCAATCCAATACATATGTTTGTTGATACAATTGAATGCCGTCTCGCACTTGATAATCTAAATATTTACGTTCCAGATTCAACAGTATTTGATAAGGTATATTCAAGAGTTATTAACAAGACACGACCCGGATGGTCAAATGATTAAAAATTAAGCTATATCCATTAGGATTACTACATGATGCATTCAGGCATCCAGACTAATCTTCAAGGATGCAAACTTTAATCTCCTTATTCTCTAGCACAAATTGTCGTCATTCGTAGGTGATTGGGTGGACTCCTTCGGACTCCACCCAATCACTCCCTCG
>CAZVQY010000017.1:0-12311 GCA_964629715.1 uncultured Candidatus Saccharibacteria bacterium | reverse complement strand
ATAGGCAGTTATTAATACATTGTGGCATATTTTTCATTTTTATTCTATAATCAGACCTGACATTTCAAATTAACTATAAATAATACAGATATGGATAACAATATAATGAATAAAATTGAGAAAGCCTCATTGAAGAAAAGACCAGATGTGAAGGTTGGGGATACGGTAAAGTTGTCTTTAAAGGTCAAAGAGGGTACAAAAGAGAGAATCCAGATATTCCAAGGAGTGGTGATTGCAATTAAAGGCTCTGGAATTAATGAGAATATTGTTGTAAGAAAAATATCATATGGTGTCGGAGTGGAAAAAATCATTCCTCTACATGCACCAGTATTACAGAAAATTGAAATTGTTAAGAGGGGTTCTGTTAGAAGAGCAAAATTATTCTATCTTAGGGAAAGAGTTGGGAAGAGGGCATTGAAGGTTAACAAGCTTAAGAATGTATATCTAACTGATGAGGAAGAGGTTGTAATACCAGAGGAGGGTGAGGCTGAGGTTGTTGAAGAGGTCGAGAAGGTTGAAGTTCTTGAAGAGCCAAAAAAAGAAGAAGAGACTAAGTAACTACTGCAGGGGTAGTTCAATGGTTAGAATGTCTGTTTTCCAAACAGAGGGTTGCGGGTTCGAGTCCCGTCCCCTGCTCCATTTTTTCTAAGAATGAAAGCCCTAATTACAAAGTTGAATTATTTCGGTTTTCTAATACTTTTTTATATTCCCCAACTATAAATTGTCCATAATATATAATATAATAAGCCATGAAGAATGTAGACGTACCCCTCTGGGATAAGGGGGATAATACTGATAATTTTGTGAAAGGTGGTGCAAGCCAAAGGAGTATGTCATTTGATGGCGTGGTAGAAGCTGATAAAAATATTACAAGTGCCTTCAAACTCGTTTTAGGAAGGAAACCATCAACAAGAGAATCTGCGTATTACAGGATAAGCAGGGCACAGAAGAATGATATTATTCTAAAATTAATATCAGGTGCAGAGCATAAAGAATTAATAAGGAATGCATATAAATATCCAGAAGTTGTTAAGGAGAATGTCCAACTGAAAGGGAATATTCTTAAACTGAAGTCAGAGTATGAAAGTAGAGTAAAGGAATATGAGGATTTGAAAATACTTCTTGAAGAGAAAAATAATACTATAAAAGAGCTTAGAGTTACAAATGGGAATCCATTCGTTACAGATAGAAGGATAATTGAGGAATCAACGACATACAATAATAGGTATGTAAAAGCAGGAAGTTCTAAGCGATATGAACCAGTTAAGAAATCTTTGTGGGATAAAATTATTGATATCTTATTTGGATAATGACAACGAAAACTTTTGCTGAAAGATTAAGGAATGCTAGATTAACAGCTGGGTTGACTCAAAGGGAGTTAGCAATAAGGGTCGGACTATCTGATAAGTCCATTAGTATTTATGAGAGTGGGAAAGCTTATCCCCCAATAAGCAACCTATTAATGATATCAAAAGAATTGAGTAGAGATATCGTGTATTTCCTGTCTGATTAGGTCGGAGGTGTTAACCATTTTTTAGCTGCAGGGGAGTATTTTCTTACGGTTTTAATGGCAGCAAGGATTAATCCTGCACCTAGTATCAAAATTAATGGGAACTTTAGAATATTTCCAATAATATATGATTGACTAACAGGTTGTAGCTTTAAAGATTTATCGAATGTGACATCGTCGCTTGCAGAATTAGTATAGTTCGTATCATGTTGCCACGAAGTAGCTGAGACAGTGATGGGGTATACTCCTCCTTTTTTTGGTTTTATTAAACCTTTGATAGTGTATGTGGTATCCTTATTCATTGAAATAAATTCCTTATGTTTAGGTGCTATTTCAAGAGTTGCTGGAGCATTCCATAAAATTTGTGTCTTTGGGCTATCTAGGTGGGGAGTAATTTCAACGGTATATGTAACTTTTCTAGTAAAAGCAGATTGTCCCCCCCTAATTAATTTAATATCAAAGTATTGGTTAGTTACTATGGGTTCTGAGTCGCCGATCTCCTCCATACTTGCTTCCTTCTTTGTAACTGAATTCATCAAATCGTCTACGATATTTTCTTTTGCAAATATTTGAGTATTAGCTATTAGGAATAGAAATAGGGTAGTGATAATTATAAATTGATTCTTCTTCATTTTAAAATTTTTGTTATACTAGATTTATATATAGAATAAACATTCTCAGCTTCATCCTGTTCAATCTCATAATCACTGTGTACTATATTATTCCTAATTTTATGGGCTTTCCACAGGTTCTCATATTCCTTTTTTGGAAAAAGGTTTTTTGCTCTCTTAAGATTATCTCCACAAGTCGCCTTATTATTGTATTTGATCTGAAATAATGTTGAGAGGATATTATCTACCTTTACGATAGCATCTCTCCTTACAGAAGCCTCCAGGCTCCCCACAGACAATTCTAGTTCTTCGAGTCGCTTTATTATCTCTAACTTTCTAGTTGAATCAATCCTCTTCCCTCCAAGATATACTGCCACAAAAAGGATAATTATCAATAATACAATCATTACTGTAATTCCTAACGCTACTGTTGTGTCCATTGTTTTCTCTTAGATAACTTATAGATAGTATAGATTAATAGCAGAAGCATTGCAAAGGAAGCCAAAGAAAGAATTTTAGAAAGAACACGAACATAAAGTGGTATGTTCTGTGGAATTTCATCGGAAATTGTTAGGTCGACATTTAGTCCACTATTATTCTTGAATCTTGATGATATGGATACAGTATTAAAGAACATATCCTTTGTCGGGATATTAATTTGAATAGTATTTGTTTGTTTCGGGAGGAGGATTAATGATGAGTTGTTATTAACGCTATCAAGATGTGTTTTTACATTTCCAATATTTGAATGGGGGAAATCAATTTCAGAGATGATAATATTCCCAGTATTTGAAGTTGTAATATATGCCTTTGCATATTGTTTTGTAATATCGTATGTATCGAAATTTAGACTTGAATTAACGGACATATCTTTTTTAACAGAACCTGAACTATCAATATTTAGGATAAAATCGGTAGGGGAATAAAAGGTTAGGGTAGGAGCCAATGGCGACTTGCCCCTTTTGAGAATTGCGATGTGATCATTTAGATTTACTCCATAAATACTATAACCAAAATACTCATCTAAGAAAGGGTCAACTTGAACCCACTTTTCTTTATCTTTGTCAAAATACTCAACCCAATAATGATAGAAACCGTCAGAAGTACCGCCGGTAACATTTGAGATGTAACCCAATACCATCCTACTCGGTATGGAATAGTGCCTAAGAAGGGCGATGTAGAAATCTGCATAATCAATTTGGGTCGATTCTAATGCATTCTTCTGAATGTTATTTGCTCCAACTCTCAATGCATTTTCAATGCCTAATTGGACATTATCAGGGAAATCCAATCTATATATAATATATTGATATAAGAACTTGTGAAATAGCTCACGTTGGCTAGTGTTAAGAGACTCAACGCTTGTTAATAAAGGGTTGATATCTAACCCCTTATCCTTCATAAAAGATGCTATTCTTTTAATCTCTGACGTATCATCAACTTCCCAGTATCCCCCTGTGTGTGTTAAAAATGCCTGCTCATTTGATTGGACTTGGTTTGAAGCCTCCTTAAGAATGATCCCTGTAATTTGTACACTAGTACTTTCCCCAGGCTTTAGAATATATCTAAAAATATAATTTCCATCTTCATCCTGAATAGATGAGTTTGGTAATGGAGATATATCTTCCCAGATAACAACTTGGCTTGTATCATCCAATGGAACAACGAGCTCAAATGTCTGGTATTCTTTTGGACTGCTATTAGTTAACTGCCTATTTATTCTAAATGAATATTGCAATTTACTATCAAAAAAAATTGCAACTATGTCTTTTGCCGGATTTTTAAAAACAACTTCCCTCTTTCCATTTCTCTGTTCCTTAGAAGAAATATTCTCTGATGGCCATGCAAAATCCCCTTTCTCATTAGGATAGATTATCTTAATCTCATCTGTTTTTGCATCCAATACTTTCGAGGGAAGTGAATACGATATTTCATTTTCTAACTCAAAAGAGTACGTGATTTTAATTGTTAATGGAGACCCAGGAGAAATAACAGTATTTTTTAAATCCATTTGTACATCTGTAGTTGAGGTTCTATTGTAGCTTTCGCATTTTATTGAATTCCCATTGCTTGTAAAGCAGTTAGCTTTAATATTTTTTGCTTGTATGGATGTTGTATATAAAGAGAGAACTCGGGTTGCATCTGTTGCTAGATAAATAGTAAGTTCTGTACTAACATTCGTTCCATTAATGTTATGTATAAATGAGGAACTTACATGAAAAGGATTCTCTTGAGCCGATACTTTTAGGTTAGATAGCGGAAAGAGAAGGAAAAAAAGGCTAGTAGCTAAGAGAGTTTTCTTTAAACAGCCAATCAAATTTCTCATATTTCCTAATAATCTGTTTTGTTATCGTAGTCTTTGGTGTAATGCCGTAATCCCTAACAATTGGTATCATGTCAATCTTTTCTAGGTCATTAACGATTTTATAATTTGGATTTCTAACAATTTCTTGTTTAGCATTTTTTCTAATTACATAATATGCTATTCCACTATTCTCATCAAGGGTAATTCGGGGTGAGGCTTTTATACTCATAATCTCAGCTAATATCAAAACAGTACCCTGTCTTGGGTTAACTGCTACAAAATCAAATCCTGGTGGGACTATAACCTTGTCTCCCTTTTTAGCTTGCACTTTAATAACTCGATTATCTTTTGGGGTCCTATATTTCTGCATTAACATGGTTGAGCTGCCAGACAAAACCTCGAATATCCTAGGATATTTATCTGATCTAGTTGCTCTTGTTTTTACATATTCAATGCCGGCGAGGTTAGATTTGATGGTGTATAGATTTAACTTCAATTTCTTGGAAGAGAAGAGTCCTTTTGTATCAATTTGTTTATATTTAGTATAGAGAATATCTGGGCAATCCAACTCCTTGTTTAGTAACTGGTTACGAATGAGGTCAATAGAAACAACAATTTTTTTCTTGTAGTCTACATCCTTGAGGATTAATTCATCCTTCTCGTATATTACTGATAGTCCCAAAGCACCTCTTAAATCTATCTTTGCCATGGGTAATTATACCACACAATGTCTAGTCGTTATTTCTAAATGATTTGAGTAGCTCAGAAAGTACAAAACCAATAATAATATAGAAAATTAGAGCTACAAATAATATTGTTGGTATATGTATATTGTGGATATTGATTGTGCTATCAACAATCCCAACAAACGGAGCAAGAAGAAAATCAGTTTTTGTCATAATCCATTGAACCAAAGCATTAGGGCTATTCTGAGCATTAATTGCAACAAGAACTATCCTTATGCCTAGTATCGCTTGGATAGCTAAACAGAAAGAATATGCAATTCGAATAATTAGCTTTAACATGTTACATACTTTCTAAATTATCTAAATAGTACTGTAATTGTATCATAAATCTTTGTACGCCATTAGCCCATGCATGAGCAGGATTTGCTGCACAAGGAGGACAGTAAGTTGGCTCGATATCGTATGGAGTTAAATCAGTCCCATATCCCAAAGCAAGCCTTTGTGTGATATGAATAATCGCGTCATCCCAAGACGCAAAAATACTCCATCCCGCATCATTCCCATTTATTCCTCTCCATCCCCAGCCATTGTGTGTCCCTGCCGGAATTAGATTCCCAAATGCGGATTCCACTCCTGAAATTGAAGGTAGTAATCTCCAGTCTAAACCGTATTTATCCGCTTCTTTTATAAAAGTCTCAGCATTGTTTGTCATTGGGGAGTGATAGTCGTATAGGAATTTATTTAATGCAACCACTCTTGGATCTATAGTAAAAAATTTCGTCCTCGAAATTGTAGTACTCCTCGGATTATATGTCGAAAGGTCATACTGCTTAGAACTTGCAAAAATATCATAGACAGGAGAGAGAACATTTACAGGCTCAATAGCACTTGCTCTCACACTTCCGGCAATCTGCTCGGTAAAAAAAGGCTCAACTTTTGGTGATACAATAGCATAATACAGTATAAAAGCAGATAAGATTATAAGAACTCTAAAAATATTAGAGCTTAGTATTGCGTTGAAAACAGTAGAAAGAGACCTGTCTTGATTCATGCTTACTTCTGACATAATATCAGTATAACAGATTGGGGCAAAATATGTTTAGTCATTTACACCTACATACAGAGTACTCCCTGCTGGATGCTACGATTAGGATACCAAACCTTATTGAGAAACTAAAAGCAAATGGTATGAAATCGTGTGCTATTACAGATCATGGCAACATGTACGGAGTTTATAAATTTCAAAGTGCAATGAAGGCAGAGGGTCTTAAACCTATCCTCGGTTGTGAAATCTATGTTGCTCCCAGGAGTATGAATGATAAAGAGTATGGAATTGATAATAACTATTTTCATTTAATTCTTCTTGCTAAAAATTTTGAAGGATATAAAAATTTGGTAAAAATAGTATCAATAGCACATATGGATGGTTTCTATTACCGACCACGTATTGATATTGATACACTCTCAAAATATTCAGAAGGTCTAATATCGCTATCTGCATGTCTTGCAGGTCCAATTTCTCAGCCACTATTGAAAGGTGATAAAGAAGCAGCGATTCAAAGTGCAAAGGCATATTCGGATATTTTCAAGGATAATTTTTATATTGAGATTCAGAGAAATGGAATGGAAGAGCAGAATTTAGTTAATGAAGGGTTAATAGAAATAGCTAAAGAACTAAATCTTCCACTTGTTGCAACCTGTGATAGCCACTATCTGAACAAGGATGATGCGGAAATTCAGGAAATACTTTGGTGTATCTCAGATGGTTATACTATGGATAACCCTGATAGAAGGAGAATGCCAACGAACGAGTTCTATGTAAAGACTCCCAAGGAAATGGAGGAATTGTTTAGCGATATACCAGAGGCAATTGTGAACACACAGGTAATTTCAGAGAGCATAGAAGAATATGATATTACTTTTGAAAGAGTTGAGACAAAATTCCTTGATCTTCCAGTAGGGGAAAGTGCAAAATCATATTTGAAGAAGCTCACGTATGAAGGAATTAAACAGAAATACGAAAGAGTTGATGATGAGTTAATAAAAAGAGTAGATTATGAACTTGATTTAATTCATACGAAAGGATACGACGACTATTTCCTTGTAGTAAGAGATTTTGTAATGTTCTGCAGGGATAAGGATATTGTAGTGGGAATGAGGGGCTCTGGTTGTGGCTCTGTTGTTGCTTATGCTACTGATATTACCGTAATAGAACCTATTTCATGGGAATTGTATTTTGAAAGATTTTTAAACCCAGAGAGACCTAGTCCCCCAGATTTTGATATTGACATTGCTGACAAAAGAAGAGATGAAGTGATTCAGTATGCAATCGATAAATATGGGCTGGAGAATGTAAAGCAGATAGGGACATTCAGTAAACTTCAGACAAGGCAAGCAATCAGGGATGTTGCAAGGGTTATTGGTATTGACCTCAAAACTGCTGACACGCTTTCGAAAATGGTCGAGATCGTGTTTGGCAAGTCTAAGGACATAGATTATATGATTCAGCATAATCCTGAATTTTCAGAAATAATCAATTCTTCCGAAGAAACAATACACCTGGCAGATATTGTGAGGAAAATCGCAGGTCTTTGCAGAGGTGTATCTACTCATGCATGTGGGATTATTATTACTCCTGAGCCTGTAATGGAGTATTGCCCAATTCAAAGGGATGCACATGGGGGAGGTATTGGGATGACCCAATATGAAATGTTTGATATTGAGCCACTTGGTTTAATGAAATATGACTTCTTAGGGTTGAGGAACCTTCATGTTATCGGTGCCGCATTGAAAAAAATTGAGAGGAGTACGAATGAAAAGATTGATTTAAGAGAAATCGAGCCAGATGACAAGTTAGCTTTTTCGTTAATTAAGTCAGGGCATACAGTGGGAATATTTCAGATGGAGAGTGAGGGGATGAAAAGGACTATTAGGACTCTTGAACCAGAGACTCTAGAAGACCTATGTTATATTATTGCAGCATATAGACCAGGCCCTATGCAATACATTACTGAATATCAAGCAGTAAAGAAGGGAAAGCAAGAGCCTGACTATATTTTTGAGGAATTAGAACCAGTCCTATCGATTACCAATGGTGTTATCACATATCAGGAACAAGTAATGAAGATTGCCCAAGTTATCGCTGGGTACTCTCTAGGAAAGGCAGATGTTCTAAGGAGAGCTATGGGAAAGAAGAAATTAGATGTTATGCAAAAAGAAAGACCAACATTTGTTAAAGGGGCTGTAGAAAGAGGTTTTGATAAAGGAAAGGTAGAAAAGCTTTGGGACAAATTATTGCAATTCGCAAACTATGGCTTTAATAAGGCACATAGTGCTTCATATGCGATGATTGCATATTGGACAGCATATCTGAAATCCAATTATCCCCTACAATATATGGCTGCCCTGCTAGAGGGAGATGTTGACAAGTTTGAGAGAGTTATTATTGACTTAAAAGAGTGTAAGAGACTTGGCATTAATGTCCTACCACCCGATATTAATAAAAGTGGTTATTTTTTTAATTCTGAAGGAGAGAACAGTATAAGGTTTGGTCTTGGTGGTGTAAAAAATGTTGGCGAGGAAATAGTGAAGTCAATTATTAGAGAGAGAGAAGCGAATGGTGAGTTTCAAAATCTCGATGATTTTATTCATCGTGTATACGAAAGTGTAGGTAGAAAAACTATTGAAAATATTATTATGTCAGGAGCAATGGATCTATTTGGAGATAGACTAGACTTGTTAAAAACATTTCCTCTCATCTATGACAAGGAGAAGGAAAGTAGGAAGTCTATGAGCATAGGGCAATTTGATTTCTTTTCCCTTGGACAAAACGAAAACTCTAAAACTGTAATACCGGCAACCCCCTTACTCAAGGATCAGGAATCTGATAGGAACCTAATCCCCCAATGGGAAAAAGAGCTTTTAGGTCTATATTTTTCTAGCCATCCACTCGATAATTTACAGGATCTATTCCTCAGTAAAGGGGTTATTACTCTTGATGAAGCTCTTACTGAAATAAAGAGTAGCCATATGCTCATCCTTGGAGTAATGGTTACAAAGATTCGAAAAATTACTACAAAGAAGGGTGAAGTTATGGCATTCCTTAGTATCGAAGACAAGACAGCAAGAACAGATGCAGTAGTATTTCCTCGAGTTTATCAGGAACTAAAAGGTACTATTAAAGAAGGCTCAGCAATACTTCTTGTTGGTAAACTTAATGTCAGAGATGGGGAAAAAAGTGTAATCGTAGAGAAAGCCAAAATGGTAGATGCTTCAAAGCACTCAGATATATTCCAAGGTGTAACTTTTAAAATTGTACCAGAACATTCTGAAAAACAGGTTGCAGACTTGAAAAAATACATATCACATAATGTTGGAGATACTCCTGTAAGAATTATTGTGAGCGATGGTAATAATCTTAAGCTTGTTAAGCTTAAGAAGACTATTCCATTAGATGAAAATACAAGGAAGTGGATGAATCAATTCCCTGTATAATCATATCCATTTATCTTGGTATAATAGGTAATGAAAATAGATGAGTTAGAAATACTCCCATTAAAACCAGGGGTTTACAAATTCTATAATAAAGAGGGAGAGATCCTCTATATAGGTAAGGCCCTTAATCTAAGAAATAGAGTAAAATCATACTTTAATGATTCCCTCTATGATCGTCCATATGTTAAGAAAATGATTCCATTTGTGGATAGTGTCGAAATAGTTGAGACTAGCAATGAGATAGAATCCTTAGTTCTTGAATCCGCACTGATTAAGGAATACAAACCCAAATATAATAGCGACCTAAAAGATGATAAGTCATATGCATGGTTATATGTTTCAACTAAAGAGCAGTTCCCAACAGTAAGAATAGTAAGAAACATAAGCACAAATGAACTAAAAAAAGGTGAATTATTCGGTCCATATCCAAATAGCCATTCTGCCAGAAGGGTATTTACATACCTCAGAAAGTTGTACCCTTTCTGTACATGTAAGGAACATAACACTGCAAAGGAATGTATGTACTACCATATTGGGCTTTGTCCTGGTCCATATCAAGGGCATATTACTGAGAAAAAATATAGAGAGAATATTAATGAAATAATTAAATTTCTTAAGGGTCGCAAAAGAGGTCAAATTTCTCTATTAGAGAGGGAAATGAAGAAATATTCTAATGAAAAAGAATATGAAAAAGCAGGTGAACTTAGGGACAAAATAAGTGATTTAAGATATCTGGGAGAGAGGATTGATTTTGAATATGACGATAGTTCTGAAACATATATTGATCGAAGAAGAAAGGTTCTATTGATGAATTTCAAAGAATTGAAAATCGAATTAGGGTTAAAAAAATTAGGAAGAATAGAGTGTTACGATATCTCTAATATTCAAGGGAAGGAAGCATATGGCTCTATGGTGGTGGCGCAAGATGGTGAGATTCTAAGAGATCAGTATCGGATATTTAAGATTAGAACATTAGATACCCCTAATGATATGCATATGCTTAAGGAAGTAATGATTAGGAGGTTCGACAAAAGGAATATTGCAAAATACAATCTTCCCCCTGAGGTAGTTTTAATTGATGGAGCTAAGGCACAACTCTCTGTGCTTGATGAGTTTGTTCCAAAGGGAATCTGTCTTCTTGGAATTTCTAAAGGAAAGAAATACAAAAGAAAAGGGCTAAAACTTCTTGATGAATTTTGGTATGTAAATAGAAAGAGTGGAGAGATAAATAAAATCCAAATAGAAAATAAAAGTCTGTTAATTGATCTAAGGGATGAAGCTCACAGGTTTGCTATTCTATACCATAGGAAGGCAAGAGCCAGAGCGAGCAAAGTTTCAGAACTTAATAATATACCTGGGGTAGGGGAAAAGAGTAGGAAATTACTTCTTAAGAATTTTAGGAGCATTGAATATATTAAGAATGCTTCACAGGAAGAATTAAACAATATTCTAAACAATAGACGAACGAGTGAGCTAGTGTATAAGCATTTTAATAACGGATAGATTCTTGTGGTTTAAGATTCTTTAGAATCTCTTCAAAGAATAGATTCCCGGTCGAGTTGCTATCAAGGATAAAGACAACGCTACTATTAGGATGAACAAATACTGCAACTTTGTGTAAGCCCTTATTGCAGGAAATTTCCGCCTTGATGGCTGAAGAGTACGGAGTATATGCTATTGATGTTTTCTTTATGCCACAGTTGTCAACGCCTTTTTTATTAACATATTCAATGTATTTATCTAAATAAAAATCGAGACCGTGACCTTTGTATTGATCGATTGGGGTTAATAAAAATTTATCCTCAGAACCCATTTTCTTAATTTCTAGCACTCTCATTTCATTATAAGGAGCCAATGTATATGTTATTACATACTCCCTAGAGACCTTTAAAAGCCAAGGGAAGTCTGGTAGCAGATCTTGCGCTTCTTGATTTGTAAGGAGTAATTCTCTATCAAGTTCCTCTTTTACTCTATCCGCAAGACCATTTTCTGCCTCATGTTTAGAAATACTTTCGTACCACACATCTTTGTACTTTGTGTATATCCTTAATCCAGTATTCTCTTTTGTCCAATACTCTCCGCTCTTCATAGTATCCGATGCTATTGGAGCAGAGACTACAAATGTCCATCCCTTGTTTGGAAGTTGTTCTCTATAAAATTCATAAACATCATCAATATCTTTTTCACTAGGAAGTTTGTAGGCAGAATTTCCTGAACTAATGAATGTAGAAACCGAGGTATTATCCATTACATTTTTAAACATGAATTCCGAATCTGGGTATGCTGGTATCTCTTCAAGGCCTATGACACTCTCGGTAGCAGTGGGAAATTTTGGAGTTTGTCCTCCTCTTAGATTCGTAATGAACAGGATTGAAAGATAGATGAATCCGAGAACAAACACAATTATCAGAAGAATTGCGAATGCCTTCTTGTATTTGTCATAATTTAATTTGAGCCCATTTCTTTTAGCATGCTTTCTTTTAGAAACATTAGTTTTGGCTTTAAGTTTTGATTTGGAAGAGACGGAATTTTTCTTCAATGGCATGTATACATTGCGAAATTCACTCTTTTTCTTTTTTCTTTTTAAAATAGACATGATTAATATGATAGCATATTGTATAATACTTAAGTTCTTGCGGGATCATCTAATGGTAGGATACCGGCCTTTGAAGCCGAGAATCATGGTTCGAATCCATGTCCCGCAA
>CAZVQY010000016.1:0-12752 GCA_964629715.1 uncultured Candidatus Saccharibacteria bacterium | reverse complement strand
TCTATATGATGAGTTGATTTCGCAACATCTTCCTCTTGATGAATCCTCTCCAATTCAATCTTTGCACCACTAGGTACTTTCACATACCCATTTGAGCATATAGGTTTCTTGTATTGGCTTATTTGGTACCCTTTTGGTAGATCAGGATAGAAATAGTGTTTACGATCAAAAAATATTTCTGGAGCAATACTACTATTAGTTGCTAGCCCCATTAATATACATAGTTCAATCGCTCTTTTGTTTGGTACGGGAAGTGCACCGGGGAGACCCATACAGACAGGACAAACGTGAGTGTTTGGTTCTTTCTGAAAGTATCCAGTATGACAAGTACAGAACATTTTAGACTTTGTATCTGTCTGGATATGTATTTCTAAACCAATTATCACATCATATTTGTCTAAATTTTCCATGAGGATATATTACCAATTTTATATTCACTATTCAATTTTAGGTGTCATCTCATCCTCTTTCTCTAAAGCCTCTTTGCTAAGAACATAGTACGCCCCTCGACCTTTTCCTTTCTGCTTAACATACCCCTTTACCTCCATATCCTTAAGTTCTCTAAACGAGGTCATAAATGAAAGATCCATCATCTTGTCGACTTGTCCTCTTGTGATTTTTTGATTTAATGAGAGGAAATCAAATATCTGCATCTGTCTCTGGTTAAGAGCCAATTCTACATCGCCTTGTTTCTTTATCTTCTTAAGAAATATATTTTTAATGTCATTTGATACATCTATGGAAGAAAGGGAGATTGTGTAGAGAAACGCCTCTAAAAAGGGAGTGAGGTCTGCCTTCCCTTTTGTCATCTTGAAGGCTGCTAATAGGTCATCAGAAATATATTCTAAAGATTTAAAGTGAGGGAACATATTGTCAGGATTATATCCAAACTTCTTAGAAAGGATTTCAGCTAATAGTATTGCTGTAATTTGATTGCCTACAACAAATGGGGCCTTATCTATAAATTCGTATACGAGTATAGCAATTTTTATCAATTTATGATTATTATCTTTTCCATTTTGTATCCAATCGAAAAGATTGTTGAAGTGATTGTTTATATCAAGATTTGGGTAGAAATCTCTGCTTTTGTACCAAGTGTCATATATCTCGTTTGGCTTTTCAGAGAAGGATCTAATTTTTGCTAAATCCCAATCATCAACAATACCTTTCATAATTAACCTGTTTATATGAGAAGCTAACTCCATTGAGGGCTTAAGTGAGTTGGCATTGGTATATGAATTAACAAAATCTTTTGCATTCCTAAAATTAATGAATATCTTGTACTGTTTCTTTTCTTGAGAAGTTTCCTTTCCTCTCTGTATAACTAAGGCTTTGTTAAAGCCAAGAGGATGTCCAACTAAATCTGCCATCTTCTGCATATCTTCAGCAGAATATTTTTCAAATAGGGGTAGCCTATACTCTTCTGGAAGTGGATTATACTTTATATCTGCGATTGCAAGCTCATACTTAACGATGTAGCTTAGCATTCTGTTTGTAAGTGTATATTTAGGTGTTATCATGGTTACATAGCTGGTGGAAGGCCTCGAACCCTCGACCTGTCCCTTACGAAGGGAATGCTCTGCCAACTGAGCTACACCAGCAAACGTAACAGTATTGTAACAAGTTTCTCGATGATATTCAATTGGTGATATCAGCTAATCAAGCACACAGCTATCATCATATGATACACAGATGGGACATGGGAACATAATATTCTTTGTGACATAGTACCCAAGGTATCCAAATATTATTGCTCCTAGCAAGAAAGCAATAACTGCTGCCCCCCCAATAGTAGGACCTTTAGGTAATGTGGATTCTTTTACTTTCTTCATCAATTTGCTAAATGAATTAAAGAATTAAACTTGAGAGCGAGAGACGGGGGTCGAACCCGCGACCTTCTCCTTGGGAAGGAGACATTCTACCAACTGAACTACTCTCGCACCTATATCTATTCTACTAAACAAAAGGGGGTATTTCTACCCCCTATCAACCAACATAGAAAGATTAGGCAACAATCTGTTTTCTAACGCTCTCCCAATCCTCTCTCAACTGAATACCTAATTTTTTTCCTGCTTCCTCTGTTATCTTCCCATTATCCTTAAAGCTATCAACAATTTCTGTAATGATTTTTTTGTAATCTTCCTGATCTATCCTTTTCCCAGCTTTCTGGATATTCTCAATCTTTTTTAGTACTTCTTTCTTCGCACTCTCAAAAAGTTCAACACCTTTCTTCTTGCTATCTTCAGCAAATTTTTCAATATCCTTTCTAGTTTCTTTTCCAGATTTAGGTGCGAGAAGTACACCCGCTGCTGCTCCTGCTAATGCTCCTAGTGCTACTCCAGCAGCTACCTTCCCTGCGACATTTCCTTTTTTCTTGTCTGCCATGGTTTTGATTAATTAAATTTAAATATTAAGGCTTAACCAACTTAGAGGTTATATATTAATATACCAGAAATTTCGAAGAAATAGCAACGGAAGATATTTTTTTCATTTTTGAATATGTGATAACATAGGAGGATATGATATTCCCAGATACAGAATTAGAGCAAAAATTATGGCTTGAGGGTTTTAAGTATGTAGTAGGGGTAGATGAAGCAGGGAGGGGGCCTTTGGCGGGTCCTGTCGCTGTTGGTGCTGTTTTGATAGAGAATCTCTCTCAGATAGTAGTGGAGGTGAGAGATAGCAAGAAGATGACTAAGAGACGAAGAGAGGAAGCGTTTAATGAGATTCAGCAGAGATCAACATCATTTGGAATAGGCATAGTAGATGCAAAGGAAATAGATACGGTTGGAATTAAGGTCGCTGTTAAGGAGGCTATGTTAATAGCAATTAATGAGATAGAAAGAAAGATTGGGAAAAAGGTCGACTACATAATCTCAGACGGTGCGGTATATCTATTAGAGGATTATAAAATGATGAGTATATCCCATGGAGATTTAAAACATTACAGTATCGCTGCTGCTTCAGTTTTAGCAAAGGTATCAAGGGATAGAATCATGGAGAAATATTCATTATTATATCCTAATTACGGTTTTGAGAAGCATGTTGGGTATGGTACTAAACAGCATCTTGATGCAATTTCAAAATATGGGATTTGTGATATACACAGGAGAAGCTACAAACCTATAATGAGAGCTTGTATTATTGAGTAAAATGATAGTATAATGGCTAGTTATTTCTATATGGGGTGCTAGCTCATCCGGTAGAGCAACTGCCTTTTAAGCAGTTGGTGCGGGGTTCGAGTCCCCGGCACCTCATTTTTTCGTGCTTTCTCAAGTTGTATTCTTATATTATCCCAATATTGCTATTGACTAATCCCCATGTTAAATTATTAATATATAATTTTATATGACAAATTAAATATGAAAAGCGAAGAAGTATCTACAAAGAAGGTAGAGAAATCTGAGAAAGATGACAGTAGTAGTGTTTCAAAAATAGTACTCAAATCAAACAATCTTAACATTGTATTACTAGTTCTTTTTCTTTTATTTGCAATTCCTCTATTAACTTTTATGCTTTTTACTACAGAGAGTACAAAAAGAATATTCGATTGTGAAATGAAAGGACAGTATAAATGTGACGACTGTGGAAAAGAAAATAATCCAGTTAAAAAAGAAGAGTGCGAATGTGAGAAGTGTGAATGTAAAGAATGTAATGAAATTGTTACTAACCAAGGATGGATAAAGCATACGGCTACTGATGTAAAAGTTAATCTTGAGACACCATCATATACAACAAAGCAAAATCTAATGGGGCAACAAATCACATCCTCATGGGATGTAAGAATGTGGCAGGTAGATTACAAGGAATCTCTATATTTCGACAGTTACAATAAAACCATATCAGCATACTTTTTTCCAATTATCATTCCTGAAGGATTGGGTTGTGGCTCTGGGTGTGTAAAAGAGAATTTAGTTAATATCCATGTATTTAAGAATAGTGCAAACCTTACGCTTGAGCAGGCTAGAGATAGGTATCTTGAAGAATTTGAGAAAGAGTCTCAAGATGATGGTACAATTAGTGGAGAAATAAAGACAAAGTGGAATGAGAGAACTTACCAGTTCAAAGAGAGTACTCCAGGAGGTGGTTCTTTTGGAAACCTTTTAGTCAAGAATGGTTACATATACCAAGTTACATACACTCTAACAAGTTCTGGGGAGTCTTTGATGAATGCGCAGAAAGTTGTTGATTCTATAAAATTCAACTAATTCATCGAACTGACAATACCCTATTGTATTCAAATCTCCAGAGGATATAATAGGGTATTAAAATTAAGTAAATACCTATGGATAAGAATAAAGGTATATATGTTTTTCTTTTCCTCATCCTTCTTCTGATTTTAGGATTCGGTACGTACTATTTATATTCCCAAGGTGTTATCTTCAAACCAAAGACAGTAATTGAAGACGAAGATAGTGAGGAGGAATCTCAGGAAAAGGGCAATTTCGTAACTAAGAAAGGTCTCACATTTCAGCTTGTTAGTCCTCTCCGAAATAGTGATTTAGGCTGTGATTTTATTCTAGCTGGTGAGATGCCTAGGGAGTGGTTTTTCGAGAATTCATTCCCATATGTAATCCTAGTAGATGGTGAAGAGATATTAAAAGGGAGCGTCCAAGGATTAGATGATTATACTGTCCACAAAACCATTTCTTTTTCCCAGAGTATTACCTGTAATAAAAAATGCCAAGGAGAGGGGGAGATAATTCTTAGGAATGATAATCCCTCAGGCCTATTAGAGAATCAAGATGAGTATAGAGTTCCTGTTACCTTTACATCAGATTGTGCTACTGAAGAGCAAAAGAAAGAGACAATGGAAGTTAAAGTATATTTTGCAAGTATCATTGAAGACCCTAATTCGGAAAAGTGTGAGGTTACATACGGGGTGAAGAGGAAGATTGAAAAAACTGTTGCGGTTGGTAGGGCTTCACTACTTGAGCTACTTAAGGGTCCAGATATTACTGAAAGAGGACAAGGATTCTACAGCTCAATTCCATTAGGAACAGAGCTCAAATCGTTAAAGATTGAAAATGGTATTGCATATGCAGATTTCAATGATAAATTGGTTAATAATGTTGGAGGATCATGTCTGACTAGTAAAATATTATCTCAGATTAGTAATACTCTTAAACAGTTTAGTACTGTAAAAGACGTAGTTATTTCTGTAGATGGAAAAACAGAAGGAGTCTTAGAACCCTAAAGATTTAGTACAACCCTTCCTAACTCACTTTCGAGAGTATTTGCTAATGAAAGAATGGTTTCCTCATCATAAGGTCGACCAATAAATTGGATGCCTGTTGGGAGCCCCTCTGAGAGACCTGATGGAATAGAAATTGCAGGTAATCCTGCTAAGGAACTTCCCTCTGCTAATACATCTGCCAGTTCACCAAAGAGAGGGTTTTCCGCATCTTTTTCTGTCAATGCGATAGATGGAGTAGAAGGTCCAATTATAACATCATATTTCTTCAGCACATTATCCAAGTCTTCTTTAATTAATTGTCTAACCTGCTCTGACTTCTTAAAATATTCATCTGAATAGCCAGCAGAAAGAGAGAATGTCCCTGTCATAATCCTCCTTTTTGCTTCTTTACCAAAACCCTCACCTCTTGTGCTCTCATAATTTTCTACGACAGTGTCATTCTTCAATCCTTTTAATCCATATCTAGTACCATCATATCTCGCCAGATTAGAGGACACCTCACTCCTACATGTTAAGGTGTAAACGGCAATACCGAACTTTGGATCTAGAAGTGACACTTCCTCAATATTTGCCCCAAGCTTCTTGAGGATTTCAGTACATTTTAAGAAGTTAGTCCTTACTCCTTCTCCTAATTCCATTGTAAGATACTCCTTAGGAAGTGCAATCTTTAAATCTTTTATCTTTTTCTTCTCTAGTAGCTTTGTATAGTTTTTAACTTCACATTTAGAGGAGGTTTGGTCATGTTTGTCATACCCTGCAATTATTTCTAAAAGAAGTGCTGCATCTTTTACAGATTTTGTTAGTGGTCCAGGACTATCAAGTGAAGAACCCATTGCAAGTACCCCATATCGCGACACTCTTCCATATGTAGGTTTTAATCCAACAACTCCACACCAAGAGGCCGGTAGTCGAATTGAACCAGCCGTTTCAGTTCCCAATGAACCGGCACAAAGATCTGCGGCTAATGCAGCAGATGAACCACCGCTTGAACCTCCAGGGAGTTTGGAAACATTCCAAGGATTTCTAGAAGGACCGAAAAATGATGTAGCTGTACCAGAACCATGACAAAATTCATCGAGATTTGTTTTCCCAAGAATAATAGCACCCTCATTAACGACCTTCTCAACAGCAGTTGCATTATAAACAGGTGTGTATCCATCTAAAATATGTGAGGCACATGATGTAGGGATTCCCTTTGTAGAAAAGACATCCTTGAGTGAAATTGGAATGCCTGAGATTTTTTTACTCTTCATCAGTTCAAATTTGTTATCAAAATCTCTTGCTTGCTTTAAAGCCTCCTCCTCACAAACTGTAATATATGTGTTTAATTCTTCATCATGCTTTTTAATCCTTTCGAGGTAGTATTTTGTAATCTCAAATGAAGAAAGCTCTTTAGATAGAAGTTTTTCTCTTAATTCTGTGATTGTGTAATTATCCATTTTGGTTATTTTATCAAAATCTCCAGTAAATTAGAATGCAAATTGTTAAGGTAACAAGAGTGCCTGCAACTACCTGTGCAAGCGTGTGCTTTTGTAATTGAATCCTTGACCATGCAATTAATGGTGTGAAGATAAATAGAAGGTATAGGTATGGTGAGGGAAAAAGATATATTAGAGTGGCGAAGAGAAATGTAGAATATGTCATATGACCACTAATCTTCCAGAAAAATGTTACTGCTGTAATCACACATGCAAGAACAAATAGGCAGAGCGAGACATTAGTTAGTTGCTCATACCCATAGCCTTTTAAGAGTAGAAGCATGACGCCAAACAGAAACGACAAGGTGATAAAGTAAGGTGGTCTTTCCTCTCTTTTAGTGAAATCATAGTCTGAGATTTTCCCTGTTTTTTTTAGGATTAAATAGGGTAGTGTAGCAATGAGAATAAATAATGTTATAAATATAATTTTATTATTAACTTCCATGGGAGATACTAAAATTGCTATCAATGGTGCAAGCATCATTGTTAAGAAACCATTAAAGATGTCAGAAATTATTCTTGCGATTTTCTTTTTGTCCATGATTTTTCATTCTAATACACTTAGTGGGATATGGCAAAAGTTATTCCCCAAAAAGCTGTTTATTTATTTCCTTGAATTCTTTCTCGCTAGCAGAGGATTCTGCGAGTTTTATAATTTCTTGTGCGTCATCATCCCCTGCGATTCTGTTTTTTGAGATACTGCCACATTTTGAACATTTGTGGATAATCATAATTTCACCATATTTCTCTTTCCCATACCTATCCTTTTTTATATTTTTGAATGCTATTCCGACTGGTAGCATAATTCCTTTACAATCTGATTTCCTATCCCCAGAGATGTTTTCATCTAGATGGACTGAATGCAAGCAGAATGGACAGTGATTCCTGTTTCTTGTGCCAATATCTCCCTGAGTACTAACTTCCTTGTTGCAGTTAACACATTTAAACTTCATTAAGGTAGAATTTCTTTGAAAAATTATCTCCTTCTTTTACAATAACATATACTCTGTGAAGTGCTCTTGTGAGTCCCACATAGAGTAGTTTACTTGAGAGAATATCCTCACCGTAGAAGTCTGAATTTATATCTGCAAGAATAATAGAATCAAATTCTAGACCTTTGGCATTTTCAATTGGAAGTATTAGAAGTCCATCCTGATAATTGTTTTCGGAATAGTTTGTAATATTTCTTGTAAGTTTTTCCTCATACTTATTAAATATATTGTAAAGATTTATTGCATGATTCTTATCTCTTGCCAATAATGCAATTGTAACAGAGCCCTTCTCAAAATCCCTCTTAATTATTTCCACTAGTTCCTCAACTTTATTTTGATCAAGATCCTGAATGTTTTTTTTCTGCTCAATTATCTTTATCTCCTCTCCATGCCTTAGAACTGCTTCAGGAAGTTTATATGACTTAGGAAATGTTTTTTTGAATATCTTATTAGCATATTCTACTATCTCAACTGTCGTTCGGTAGCATCTTTGAAGCTCATAATACAAACATTCAGTATTTGTTGTTTGTTGAATTAGTTTTTTTACATCATCCCAATCTTTGATATAGAAGGGGGGAATAATTGATTGTGCCAAATCTCCCGCCAAGGTAATATTTTGATTCTTTGAAATCATGAGAAGTGTATATAGTTGTATTAAACTCATATCCTGTGCTTCATCTACCATCACATATGCTTTCTCATCAAATTTACTCCCATTTACCTTGAAGTGAAGATATACCATTGGAGCTAAATCTTCTATCCTAAATGTACGTATTCGCCCATTATGCTTAAGCCCATTTAATGAATGTTTAGCCATTTCTTTTGGTAAATAGCTTGTCCTGAATAAACCTTTGTATATTTCAAATATATTTGTAGATTTTTTAACAAACCTACCTATCTCCTCCTTAATTTTTTCTTGACCCTGATCCTTTATATTAATCCCTCCTTCTCGATATTTTTTGAATGACCTCTGTGCGAAGGCATATTCTATCGCAAGTTGAATCCTCTCCGCCATATTGATATTCTTGTAGGTCTCTTTCGAGTAGTAATATCGGTCCTTGATACTGTATCTAATTGTGCTAGGGATGTTATCTAATAGATTACCCTCAAAATCATCAAAGTATCTATCTAATATATTGATATAATCTATTGAACCTTTGAACTCCTTGATTTCTAGGTTATCTTTCTCTGGTGAGATTGTATAGTATTGATCCAATCCCAATACCTTCTTTGCCCAGAAAAGGTATGTCAAAGTATCTACCTTTTTAACTCCGAGATTGGGTAATACATCTGATACATAGTCAATAAACATTTGGTTTGGTGCAATAATCAGAGTATTTGTATCATTAATCTCTTTTGAATAGGTATAGAAAAGATAGGCAAGTCGATGAAGAAGAATTGTTGTTTTCCCACTACCAGCAACACCTTGAATCAGTGTAGGCCTATGAATCTGATCCCTAATAATCTCATTCTGTTGTGCTTGGATAGTTGAAACAATATCCTGAAGCTTCTTCCCAATCCTCTCCTGAAGTTGAGCTAGCAAGAATTCATCAGCAGCGACATTCCCCGATTTCGCATCATAAATACCATTAATCCTTGCCCTTGCTATCTGGAATTGCCTTTTCTGTATTAATTCCCCCTTACGCTCACCAATAGGTGCTATAAAGGACGAATTTTTTGTTGGTCCAGAGTTTTGATAATAAATATTTGCAATAGGAGATCGCCAGTCTGAAATCAGAGGTATATGGGTCTCTTTATCAATTAATGCAAACTTCCCAATATAAAGTTGTAAAGGATTTTTAGTTCTAGAATCATCTGGAAGAAATATAATTTTTCCAAAATAGGGAGAGTCAAAAGCAATTAGCTCATTATTTATCCTCGTAACCATAATCTGGATTTGCTGAAGAATACTGTTGTAAAGACTTCTTGCGGCATTCTTAGAATCAGCATCTGTCTCAGCATCTATCTCAAGAATTTGTCTCTCAAGCTCCTCCTCCAGTTTTTTGAGTTGGGGAAGAAGGTATCTAAGCTTATTTCGAGTAATATGTGTTACCTTCTCTAGGTGAGGATATTCTCCTTTTTCAAGGTCATTCTCTACTGTAACTTCTGAGAAATTCGATAACTCTTCCACATCCTTGTATAGAGGATTAAGAAATTTTTCAAATGTTTGCATATTGATAATTGCAAAGTTATCGGTTCGAATAATATCATATTCCAATTTTAATTGCAATTATTTGCTTCTAAGGTTCATTCTAGTTATGGTATATTGGATTATGAAACAGTTAAAGTTGTTAATTACTTTAGGAATTCTAGCTACAGCCTTTCTATATTTACAAAGCAAGTTTAACTTTCTTGGTATATCAATTTCAGAGAACGAACCCAAGGCGGCGAATTCTGATGAAAGAGGCGGAGACACAAAGGAAATAGGGGATAATTATGTTGAAATATTTATTGATAATGGAAAAAGTATCAAGGTGAATGTTGAATTTGCAAGAACAGATCAGGAGAGAGCATTGGGACTTTCTAACAGGAAATACCTTGGAACGTATGACGGTATGTGGTTTGTTTTTGAAAAAGATATGGCATCTAACTCTTTTTGGATGAAGGACTGCCTTATACCTCTTGATATTATATTTGTTGATTCTTCTGGGTTCATAGTAGATATAAAGGATAACAATGCACCTTGTACAGATGCCTATTGCCCTATGATACATTCATCAACTCCATATCGGTATGTATTAGAGGTTAATGCAAATTTTGCTAATAGTAATGAAGTATATATTGGTCATAGTATAACTACTCATTTTGTGTCATCTGATTAAGGCAATCTAAACATATTAACTAAATTCATATATAATGATCCCCATGCTTACTAAATTTATTGAGTGGCTTGTAATTTTAATAGGATCTGCAGGATACTGGGGCGTCGGTTTCGCGATGTTTCTTGAAAGCTTCTTTGCTCCAATCCCTAGTGAAATAATATTACCATTTTCAGGATTTGTTGCCTCAAGAGGTGAATTGAATATATGGGTAGTAATTATTGTCGCAACGGTTGCTGCCTATGTTGGCTCTCTTCCTTTTTATCTTGTAGGAAGGTGGGGGGAGAAATCGGTTATGAACTTTTTGGGAAAATATGGGAAATATCTTTTTATTTCAAAAAAAGATTTAGATAAAGGTTTTCAGGCTTTTGAGGAGTATGGCAACGGAATAGTTCTTGTGGGAAGGCTAATCCCTATTGTTAGGACAGTAATATCCTTCCCTGCCGGAGTATCCAAGATGAAATTCTGGATTTTTACTCTCTTTACATTTATTGGTACGGGGATATGGTCAACTATACTTGCAATGGCAGGCTACCTTTTAGGTTCACAATGGGAAGTAGTATCGGAGTATGTGGGTAAATATGAGAAAATTATTATCATAGTTCTTCTCATTGCTGTTGTATTGTATGTAGTCAGAGGAATCAAGAATATTCTTAATGAGAAGAGGGAAGAAAAGAGAAATGTTAAATAGTTCTAAGTAATGATACCCCATTCATATCTGCTGGTCTTTGGATTCCCATCAAATCTAGTACTGTTGGTGCAATATCTTTTAGTGATCCATAGGGAAGTGTTTTTGACGATGTTCTACCATCTATGACAATTGTGGGTACTGGATTTAATGAATGTTCCGTATCCATCGCGTCTGTGTCCAGATTAATCATCTCTTCTGCATTTCCATGGTCAGCAGTTATTATTACAGCACCTCCCCTCGATGTGAATTCTTGGACAAGTTGCTTAACGCAATAGTCCACGACTTTAACTGCCTTTATACTTGCCTGAAGGTTTCCGGTGTGCCCGACCATGTCTGCATTCGCAAAATTTACAACGATGAAATCATATGTGCCTCTACCAATCCTATCCAAGAGTATTGTAGTAATCTCTAAAGCACTCATCTCGGGCTTTTGGTCGTATGTAGGAACCATTGGTGATGGAATAACGAGTCTGTCTTCATTGTTATATATTACTGATGAACCACCATTAAAAAAATATGTAACATGTGGAAATTTCTCTGTCTCTGAGATTCTTAGTTGTGAGCCTCCCTCCGAATCAATAATGTTTCCTAGCGTCAGATTGATATACTGTTTAGGAAAAATCACCTTGTCTGGATAATTTTTCCTATAATCAACGAGACTTGTAAGGAAAATGTTGTTTAACTTATTTCTTTGGAAACCAGAAAAATTATCTGAAACAAGAGCGTCAGTAAGTTGGAGCATCCTATCTGCCCTAAAGTTCATTAATATCACAACATCATTGTTCGTAATCTTAGATTTGTTTATAATCGCTGGTTCAACAAACTCGTCGGTTATATTTTGTGAATAACTATTCTCAATTACCTTTTGATATGAAGGATACTCTGTCCCAATACCTAGGACTAACAGATTATATGCCAATTCAGTTCTCTCCCATCTTTTATTCCTATCCATAGCATAATATCTTCCTATAACAGTTCCTATTTTCCCCATACCCCTATTTAAACAGTACTTATCTATGTCAGCAAGATATGTAAGGGCTGAATTTGGAGGTGAATCCCTTCCATCCGTAAATGGATGTATGAATAAATTATTCTGAAAGTTCATTTTTGAGAAAAAATCAATAACTGCTTTAAAGTGGTCAATATGAGAATGTACACCTCCATCACTAAGCAGCCCAACTAAGTGAATATTACCCCCAAATTTCTGAGCGTGGGCTAAGGCCTTTCTTAATGTATTATTCTGTGCTAGTTGATCCTTAGCTATTGCATTGTTTATTCTTGCAAGATTTTGATATACAGTTCTACCAGATCCAATATTTAAATGGCCAACTTCACTATTTCCTTTTACATTCTTAGGTAGACCAACCGCTTCTCCCGAAGCAATTAGATATGTATGTGGAGACGTAGACCAATATGAAATCAATGACTCAGGTTGAGCCAAAACGACTGCATTACCCTTACTTTTCGGTGCAGAACCAATACCATCTAATATTATGAGGAGGACTTTTTGTTTTATACTCATAGGCAGTTATTAATACATTGTGGCATATTTTTCATTTTTATTCTATAATCAGA
>CAZVQY010000015.1:11068-12984 GCA_964629715.1 uncultured Candidatus Saccharibacteria bacterium | reverse complement strand
TTCTCAGCATCTTTGTATCCTATCTCCGCCTTTGAGAGGTTGTATATGCATTCTGCCGAGTCTCTCCAGAGGAAAGGTATTTCTGTTTCAATGTAGAGGAAGTTGTCGTGGAAGTAGTAGGTGTTGATAAATATAGGATGGAAACTATTGATTAATTCTAGAAGGTCTCTAACTTCCTGTGTGTCTTTTGATTCTAATACAACAGTAGAATATGGTGAAAGGAGGTTTAATCCTTGTATAACCCTTGGTTCTTGCATATATTTGGGGCTTAATTTAAATATTTATCTCTTAAATATTCCATAATTGGGATGGCTACCTGTACTTTCTCACCTTTGTCAACTTTGTAATGAAGTCTAAGTCCTGGATTGTAGTTGATTTCATTTACAGCACACTCATTGGGTTTAGTTATATCTTTCGCTATAATATCTACTCCTCCATACTCACTTCCTACAGCTTTTACTGCCTTCACTGCAAGTTGTTTGTAGAAATCATGTACCTGCCCCGCACATTCTTCTGTAGTACCACCTGTAGTTAAATTGCAGTTGTATCTCAATACTATCTCTTGGTCTTTTTCTGGTATAGAATCAAGATTAATATTTTCTCCCTGAAGCTTTATGACGACTTCATTATCAATGATAATGGGGAGAAGTCCATCTGTTTTCCTCTGAGCATTGGTGATATTAACAAGTTCTCTGATAGTATCCTGCCCATTTCCTATAACATGAGCAGATTTTCTCCTAACTATACCAATCACTCTATCTCCCAGTACTAGGAATCTATAATTCTCTCCATGTATGAATCTCTCACCGATAACTCTACCATTTTTTGTAGGGGCATGTGATGCTTCAAATGCATTTTTAAATGCTTTAAGAACCTGATCTTCATTCTGTGGGAGTATGGATACACCTTTTCCTCCTAGCTGTTGAGTAGGCTTAATTACAATATCTTTATAGTTATTGAAAAACTTAATAGCATCTATCTCACATGTAAGGATTTCCTGTTCAGGTACGGTGACGCCATGTTCTCTTAGTACCAGATGCGTCAAATTCTTTCTTTTGCAGATAGTAGTGCTAGGAGTAGGGACAAGTGGGGTTACAGTATTAATAATGAACCAATGCTTATTACCAGAATTGAACTCTGCGATTAGCCCAGGCAAGATGATTTTGTAACTAATCCCTAGAATATCAGCAGCTTCGACAAAGTATGAAAGATGAATATTGCCTGCAATTTCTAGGAAATCTTTTTGCATATTAATTCTTAAAAGTTTTGCTTGTATCAATTAAATACCCTTTTAGTTCTTCTCGTCCGACGATTAAATAATACTCTGAATCATCTAGAATAACAACTTCTATCTCTTTCTCATCTCCAGAAATCTTCACCTTGATTTGAATGACAGGTCTAACCTTAATCATCCCATCATCTAAAATCTTTGCAACCCTTTTGATCCCATCTTCCAAGGTGAGCCTTTTCTCATTCTCATCAATGTATTTCTGTGCTTCTTTTAGCGAATTGAAGCTTTTTGGAATACCTAAACTGTCAAAATATTTAGTGGTACTTAGAAATCCAATACGATTTGCAAAGATTTTGGAAATTCTTGATGTGAAAACTCCAGTATCCATAAATGCTCTAGCATACTCTTTATTCTCTTTGCCCTTTTTCCCAATATTTCGTTCGTAAACCAATATTTTCTCATTAATATTAACAACTTTCCTCCCACTAATCTCCTCAATATTCTCTTCGACCTCTCCTCCAAAAAGGCTTTTAGCTAACCTAATACCTTTCTTTATACTTTCAACTTCAATATCCTTTACTTTTTCAAGCCTCCATCTTAGCCCTGCCTTGTTTGCTACCTGAATACCAAGTCCTGGTCTTGCATTTATCTCAAATACGATTGGGCCATTTTCTGCGTCAAGTGC
>CAZVQY010000015.1:8927-10968 GCA_964629715.1 uncultured Candidatus Saccharibacteria bacterium | reverse complement strand
ATTGCGATATCCTTCCTGTTGCCCATGGAGAATCTTCCCTCGAGGATATTCTCAATATGCAAAATGATATCGTTCTTTGTCATTACTGTACCATTAGGTCTAATCCATTCGCTTTCCCCTTTCTTTTTCCCATAGAAAACCAATATACCATTACCACCTGTTCCTTGGTTAGGTTTGATAACAAAAGTTTTTGGCAATGAGTCCCAATCTAAAAATTTCAGCTGTGCCTTATTTCTAATGAGTTTGTATACCTCTGGTGTCTTTATCCCTTCCGTAGCAAGGACTTTCTTTGTGAGAATTTTATTATCTGCAATCCTCTTCGAAGAAGGGGGGTTAAATGGCCTAATGTACTCCTGATTTCGTCTATTTAGACCAAGAATATCCTTGTATTTACTTTTTTGGATCTTCATCTTTTTCCTTCACTACTGATCTAAATCTGAAATAGTCTTTGAGTCTAAGACCCTTAAATTGTCCAACAAGTAGGTTGATAGCTATCAGAAGAAGAAGAATCCAGAGGTTGTTAATTACATAGTCAGAAATATAATCTCTAGTAATTATAAACCAACCTACAGCAGCTACCAACAGAGTACTTCCCAAAATCATGGATGATGTTTTAAGTGATTTTTGAACAAACTGTTTTATGAAAAAATCAGAAAGACAAGCAATCGAAATGAGTGCTAGTGCAGGAACATTCGAGATGTTCTCCAATCCAAGACCAAATCTTTTAATAGTAATGATAAAGACTATTAGAGCAATAGCGAGAAGGCAGTAGTTAATTGCTATTCTCGTAATATAATGCATTCTAATCCTTCTGAGAACAGAGTACGAAATCAAAGAAACAGCTACAACTACGAGTGTAATAGATAGCCCATATTTTAATCCAGTATATGAATATGCGATAGCAAGGATAATTGGGGCATATATTCCATAGCTTTTTGAACCAAAAATATATCTAAAAATACTCACTAAAGTTGCTACAATTGTAACAGCAACAAGCAATTCTAGTGTCTCTTTTGACAATCCATTCTGAATTAACCAGTCTGTAAATGGAGAATAGTTCACGGTATTTATATCTCAATTTAGATAGTGTTTAAGGACAGATTCTCGGCAAGAATTATACCATTTTTACACCTATAAAGATAGTGCAAGAGTGGATTAAAGGGGGCAGGGGTAAGGTTCCTCAATTGTCATTAGATGCCATTTGAAATTGACTAGATATGGTAATAGTGGTAAATTGGTTTATATAAAATAAGTTAATAAACTATATGGAAGGAATACCTTCTGATTTATATTTTCCAGAGGAACCTCTCGATCCAGAAAAGGAGGAGGCACTAAGAATGGCAAAGAAGTATGAGACTAGTCCAGCCGAGAGAGAGAGACCGATTGATTCTTCCCCTGTTCCTATACAAAATGGAGATATCCCCCATGAGGAAGAAACGGATAGTCAAAGGAAACTGAGGGACTCCCTTGAGGAACGTCTTAAATGAAACCCAGATTTAAAAATATCCTAATATTGACAGGTGATGCTGGAGCAGGCCATATCGCATGTTCAAATGCACTAAAAGCTGCTTTTAAAGAGAATGACCCAAGTCTAGAGGTTGAAATCATAGATATATTTCAATTCTCACCATTTAGTAAGAAATATGATGCAATACTATCCATTGTAAGTAGAAGTTTCATTGCGAAATTCATTTTTGATTCTATATTCAAGCTCATAGATAAGTATGAGAAGGGAAGCAAAATCGCATTTCCCATTGTCCTTAAACGAATCTATAAGCCCACTCTTGAACTTATCAAGCAGAGGAAGCCAGATCTCGTAGTTGTAAATAATCCTCTAGCCGTTGAAGTTGTTTCAAAATGTAGGGAGGAATGCAAATTTAATTACATCGTAACGGTAACAGACATTGCTACAGTAATAAGATGGTGGGCTAGCCCAAATGCAGATTTAATCTTCTCTCCATCTAAGGAGTCAACAGAGAGGATTCTAAACGTCTCTCCAGATAGCAATATCGTAACAGGATATTATTCTCTCCGAAAGGTT
>CAZVQY010000015.1:0-8827 GCA_964629715.1 uncultured Candidatus Saccharibacteria bacterium | reverse complement strand
GCAAGTACTACATTAGAAATAGAGAAGGTCGGGCAAAGGGCAATCTTTACAGAGACTGTAGGGTATCAAGAGGTCGGAAATGTTGAATATCTTCTAAATAATCCGAATTTCTTATATGTAGATTCAAACTACGGCCAAGTTCCCCAGAAGGTAGAGGAGCTCCTCAAGAAGGAAAAGATTGCATACTATGGAGAAATGAAGGATGCAAGAGCCATAGTTGAATATATCTGCACACAGATGCAACTCTAAGTTTACACAAAGCAACTGTAAATTGGTGGTTGCAACTGCTAGTATAAGGATAGAATTTCCCATTAAATTTATATATAAATATTTATGAGCTTTAGGAAGAACCTGGTGTACCTTAGGAAGGAGAAAAAACTATCTCAGGAAGAACTTGCATATAAACTAGGAGTATCTAGGCAGTCGGTATCGAAGTGGGAATCAGGCGCGGCGTACCCTGAGACTGAGAAGATACTTGGAATGTGTAAGTTGTTTGATTGTACCTTAGACGAGTTGATGAATCAGAATATTCAGGAAGAGACACAAGAAGAGGCAAGAAAATATACTTTTAATGATTTCCTTCGATATATTTCAGGCATAGTTCAAAGAAGCATAGGAATGATAACCTCTATGAATGCTAAATCTCTGATTCGTTTCATTTTTGAACTTGGACTTCTTTTTATCCTTATTTTGATTGCTCGTATTCCATTTGAATACATTTTTAGGGCGGGGGCGAATATATTTACCTCTGTAGACAATGAATATTTCAATATCCTTCTAGCATTCTGGAAATTCCTGGTTGACATAGTATATCTTGTAGTGGCTGTTGTATCATTTGTATATATATATAAAATACGATTCATTGATGCTTTCGGTGAGGGAACACAAGAGGGTATATATAATAGGAAGAAGATAGTAGAGGGGGATATAGAAACAAATGTAAGGAGTGAGGTCAAGGAGAAAAGGGAAAATGCTGGTATAAAGTATGATTTTGGAATTTTCTCAATCATTGGTAAAATAGCTCTCCTCTTTGTAAAATGTTTTGTTGGTTTCTGTTCTCTTTTTGTAATATTCTTCTTCCTTGCCTCCATTGCAGGTTTGGTTATTGGGATTTCATGGATTTTTCAAGGTATATTCTATTGGAGTATTCTCCTTTTCCTTCTTTCTTTAATAATCTTTCTAGGTATGCTAATTATAATCCTCTACAATTTCATTTTTGATAGGAAAACTGCATGGAAGAACGTCCTCTCGGTACTTTTAGCCACTCTTGCAGGGCTTGGAATAAGTGTGGGGATAGGATTCATAGAATTGAAGGAATTTACTGTAGTGAATGGATATGAATCGAATATGTTAATGGATAGAGAGGTTAGGGAATTCCTTATGCATGATACTCTCATTGTTAATTCAGCGTATGGGATATACTATATTGAGGATAATAGTTTGACCGATAAGGTTAGGGTAGAGGTGAAATATTTAAAGGATCTCTCTGAGGTTCATATAGAAGAATCGTCATATAATGAGAAGAATCGAATCAATGTCTCGGTATATAGCTCTGCTGATGGAGTATCCCTAAAGAAGGTATATAATATTTTTCTTCATGATCTTAAGAGGAAGGTAATAAATTCCGATTACGGAAATATATTCTATGGCGAGATTAGCCTGTATACGAGTAGGGAGAATATTGAGAAGATTAGAGATAATGTGAATAATGAAATGTTGAATCACTATGATGAAGTTGTTTACCCTTAAAGAAGAGGTTGCTGATTGATTGGGAGAATTATTCAAAAAAAGACCACCTTTCGGTGGTCTTTTAAAGTACCTTCTTCAAGAAGAGCTATGCTAATTCAACTGTAGCACCAATCTCCTCAAACTTAGCCTTAATAGCTTCTGCATCTTCCTTTTTAACACCCTCTTTTACTGTCTGAGGTGCACTGTCAACAAGATCCTTAGCTTCCTTTAATCCAAGCTCTGTAATCTCTCTGACTACTTTGATTGCACCAATCTTGTTTGCACCACCATCTTTAAGGACGATGTCAAACATAGTCTTCTCTTCAACTGCTGGAGCTGCCTCTGCTGGGGCTGCTGCAACTGCTACTGGAGCTGCTGCTGATACCCCGAACTTGTCCTCCATAACCTTCACAAGGTCTGCAAGTTCCAAAACAGACATTTTCTCTACAATCTCGAGAACTTTCTTACCATTATCTGATAACTCTGGTAATTTTTTTGTTTCCTCTGCCATTTTTAAATATATTAAAATTAAATAGTTTTTTCTAATTAAGCTTTCTTTTCAGAAATGCCCTTAAGAACCATAGTTAAGCCTCTAATATTTCCTGTGGCTGCATTCATAAATCCAGATAGTGGTGCAACCATACTTCCAACCAGCCTGCTTAGCAACACTTCTTTAGATGGAATCTCTGCCAATTGCATAACTCTCTCCTCTGAGAGAAATTCACCTTCAAATACTCCACCCCTAGGGGAGAGAAGCTCAGTTTCCTTCTGTGTCTTCCTTACTAATTTTGCGGGTCCAGTTGGATCTGCGTCAAAGTATATGATCGCTGTTGGTCCACCAATGTTTTGTGTCTCTAATGGTTGATTCTCTTCCTGAAGGGCTACTTTGAAGATACTATTTTTAACCACTGCGTAGTTTGCATCCACGCCCTTAAGCTCTACCTTAAGATTTGTGACCGTTGCAGTATCTATATTGTCAGAGTTTACCAAAAGATATCCAGATTTATTTTTCAAAATCTCCTTATATTTTTCTAGCAACTCTGTTTTTTGGGAACGAGTTTTTGCCATGTGCTTATTGTTTTAATTAATTTGAATCAATATTTATCTGCCTAGGGTTTACTTTTATACCTAGGGTCTTGGATAAATGACAAGGCCTATTATATATGATGAAGTGTGGGAGGTCAAGTAAGTTTAGAAACACCTCCGCTTTCTCCCTTCCACGCGGAGTATTAGTTCGGGAACAATATAGGGCGAACTATATACCTCTCGGCTGGAGATCATCTGTACAAAACTTTGTCTTGTACTTACATGGTAATAGACTATAGGCAAAATGCCGAGAATTATGGTAGAATATACATACATGTCGAAGAATACGGCCAATGGGAAAATTGCACAAAAGAAAGGTAGGGAAGCCGAATTGAGAGTGGAGAAATTATGCCAGAATCTTGGCCTTGAAACCTGTACAAGCCAACAATTGGATTACAGAGATAAAGTGGATGTTGCTGTAGAGGGTAGGGGTTTTCAAGTAAGCTGTTCTCAAAAGTCACAAAAAACAATCAAAGGATTGGAAAGAAGAGGAATTTGTAATATATATGCAGGAGAACAAGTAGACGATGAACAACTACAGGAACAGATTATAGAGGGGATGGACTATCCTGTTTCTTTTCCTGTGTCTTAGTCTCTACTGTATCCAATTCTTACGCTATGTCCCATTGTAGGGCTTAGGTGCATCTTTTCAATCATTAATTCTGGTGTTCTTCCAACAACTTCAGAGATTGCAAGAACTGCGGCATGGATATTCTCAATCAACTTCTCATCATCCAAGTCTAATTTCCCAACACTCATATGCACAACCCCTGAAACATCACATGCGAATGCCTGCTTCCCTTTTTTATACTCACTTACAGCAGAAAGGATATCATCCGTAACCGTACCATTCTTTGGATTAGGCATAAGTCCTTTAGGACCTAATTCTTTTCCTAGAACAGCAATCTTAGGCATAACATCAGGCGTAGCAATTGCAACATCAAATTCAACTTTTCCCCCTTTGACATCCTTCATAATATTCTCCATTCCAAGAATATCTGCTCCTGCCTTCTTTGCCTCCTCTTCCTTTTCTGGGGTACAGAAAACTGCAATCTTCACCTCTTTAGTACTTGTAGTATTTGGTAATGAAACAGCTCCTTTTAATGACTTAGGATCTTTGTCTTTAGGAAGTTTTAAATCAATATGTAACTCTAATGTTCCAACAAATTTTGAATATGAGAGCTCCTTCACCTTCTTTATACCATCTTTAAGTGTGAATGATGTACCGCTATCAAAATGTTTAGTGGATTTTATATAGTTTTTTCCTCTTTTCATATATTTATATTTCTTATTTAATATCTGTATCTATACCCATCTGTTTCGCAGTCCCTGCGATAATCTTCGCAGCTTGGTCGGGATCTGATGTATTAAGGTCAGGCATCTTTATCTCGACAATTTTTGAAATCTGTTCTTTGGAAAGTTTCCCAACCCTATCAAGATTTGGTTTGGCAGAACCCTTCTTAATTTTCAGCTCTCTTCTAATTAATTCTGAAGTAGGGGGGGTCTTTAGGATAAAATCAAATGTCCTATCCTCATAAATGGTTAATACCACTGGAGTAAGTATCCCATTGTTCTCTCTTGTTTGCTCGTTGAACTGATTGCAGAATTCTCCAGCATTTATACCATAAGGGGCTAGGGTAGGACCAATAGGTGGTGCCATTGTAGCTCCTCCTGCAGGAATAGTAATTTTTATAACTTTTTTTATCTCTTTTGCCATATATTTATGTATTTAACTAAAGCTTTGTCACCTGAGAAAGCTCCAATTCAACAGGGGCTTCTCTACCTAAGAATGAGATGAGGACTTTTATCTTACCCTTAGCTGTGTCTATCTCTTGAACACTTCCAATGAAGTCAGCAAATGCTCCTTCAGTAATCTTAACCGCTTCTCCAACACTAAATGATGTCTGGAATGAAGGTTGCTCAACCTCCATAAATTTAGTAATTGCTTGTACTTCTGATTCTGCCAATGGCTTTGGATATCTATCTGTCTTTACAAAACCTCTTACACCTTCAGTATTCTGCACTAAATCCCATGATCTGTTATCCAACTCCATCTTAATGAGAATATATCCAGGGAAGATTTTTTCTTCTTTTACCTCTTGTTTCCCTTTCTTGACAAAAATCTTTTTCTGCACAGGGACCAAAAGCTCAACAATCCTATCTTCCATTCCCGTAGCTTCAGCTCTCTGTCTCAATTCCTTCTGAATACTATTTTCATATCCTGTTCTAATGTTAAGTACATACCATTTTGCATTAGGATTTTCCTTCTTTACAACTTTCTTAGCAGGAACTTTCTTCTTTGGAGTCTTTTTTAATGTTTTCTTTTTCTTTTCTTCCATATTTATTTAATTAAAGGTTAAGAAACCACTCTCTAATTTTAGCAAAACCTAAATCTAGGCTCATCATCATTAAGGAAATAATGATAGATACCACTAGAACATAAATGGTCATATTAAAGGTCTCTTTCGATGTCGGCCATTTAACCTGTTTAAGTTCTGTTTTTATTTCTTTAAAAATATTTTTCATTTTTTTATTATAACTTTGGCAGGCCCACACCGACTCGAACGGTGAACTACGGTTTTGGAGACCGCTGTTTTACCATTGAAACTATGGGCCCCTCAAGGTAAAGAGCGATATTTACTTTACTTTTGTCTCCTTATGCACTGTGTGTTTTTTGCAAACAGGGCAAAACTTTTTCTGTTCTATTTTTTCTCCATGCTTAGTTTTAAACATTGTGTAGTTTTTGCTGTTACACACTGTACATTTTAAAGCTAAGATGTCTCTTTTTACTTTTGCCATTCCCTCAGAAAATGAAAATTAGAATATTAGTATGGGAAATACTTCGGTATTATATTGTAAATTGTTTAGAAGGTCAAATATTTTGTTTAGATTTCCATGGGACCTTTTAAGTTTGAGTCTTCTAGAGATTCAGTTGTAGGTTCGGAACTCTCAGGTATTTCGATAATTGTGGATACCTTAGGAATATATTTGTCTTGCTCAATAGAAATTTTGATAAGTTTCATACCTGCTTGTACCCAACCGTATATTCCCTCATTGTAACCACTATCAAGAGTGTTCTCTCCTATTGTCATTACTTCTCCCTCTGGAGTATCAGTTAATATAAAATTACATTCCTTTGCTAATCTTCTGAAATTTACTACTTTACCTATAATCTCTCCCTCAGGATCTCTTTGGAAAGAGATTTTAATTGAAGGAGCAGTGTGAAGAATTTTTCTCTTACTCATCTCGCTTCTTTGCAACACTAACATGATTTCGTCGGAATGAGTAGAATTTGCAACAGCAGGGATTCCGAAGATATAGTCTAACTCGTCTTTTGTTTTCTCTATTGTTCTTGGATCTGTGACATTGAGAGGGTCGTGGAAAGTACGGGCATTTAAAGAGCCCCGAGTAATTAATCCTTCGTAGCGATCTGCCCAAGCACGTGTATAATTGGCATCTCCTCTATATCCCATTCTTAAAATGCTGAGAAATTAATTATGAATAACATGATAGCAGAGAAATGAAATATAGGCTAGTGTCGATGCAATGATTTCTTTAAATTTAATATTCTTCTGGATTCCTCCTCGCCATGATATTGAAAGCCTTTCCTTTTAAAATAGTAGTCCTTAGGATTGTTTAGGATATTATAAATTTGTGAATAGGCATTGTTTAACCATGTGTAGACAGTGTAAGGACTGTCTATTTGAATATTTGTTTGAATCTCTTTTATAGAAACATCAGGATTAAATAAGATTGTTACATATTCATCTCCGATGGTGATTCTATGTAATTGCTCTTGCTTATTTATTCCTTTTTCCGATTGGAATTGTGGATCTCCATAGATTGCATGTGTAATCTTAATCCCAGTAGATTGATTTCCTTCGTTATATATTGTTACTTCTCCACCATCCTGGTCATAATCTTCTAAGTTTTCAAATGCAGAGCCGACTATTGAAGTAAGCTGGATAATACCTTCTTCGATGAGTCTTATCTCGCCATCTTCTAAATCTGTCGAAAAATCATTCTTGTACCATTCCGAGGGCATAACAATATCTACTTAATTTATATTGGGGCAATATGGGTAAAAAACTTAAAGCAAGTATTTACCTTTCAGTTTGAATTCTAGCATAATTTATTTCTTTTCTAAATTCTGGAGGATATTAATTTGTAACTCCTTTTTATATAGTAACTCTTCCTGTGGTATTCCAATAGCATTAGCAATATCAAAAATAAGCCATTGTTGAAATGATTTTGATTGTCTAACTATTTCTAAGAATTTTTGTGTTGCTTGTGCTCTGTCAACTTTATACTTGTTTGATATTGTTTCAAGGCATCCTCTGACAAATAAATATGAGGATATGTAGGAATATTCGAAGGAGCAGGATTTGTTTGGAGATGCGACTCCAATATTGAAATTTTTGTCCTTTGAGATTTCAATTAACTGCTGAGCCGAGAGTATTAGTTCTTTTTTTAGTGCCTTAAGGGTCTCTCGATGTTCGTCCCATAAGCTTTCATAATCCATGGTATATAATGGGAGAGCCTCTGCGAATCCTTCTGAAAGGAGTCTGTCTTTGTTAAAAAACATACCATGTACAAGGTGTGCGAGTTCGTGAATAGAGTTAATCTTCTGCATAAGGCTCTCGTCTTTTCGGTTTTCCATCAAATTGCTACTTACCCCAAAGGCATCATTAAAACCGTTTAAATCATAGCAAGTGACAGGTCTTCCTCCTCCTTGGGAATTTATATATTTAGAGGGGAAATTCAATAATTCTCTAAAATTTTCAACTGGAACTATGTAGAGGTAAAATATCGGATTGGCATTAGCAGGATATTTTATTTCCAACTTTTTTATTTCTCTTATATGATTTGATATCTGTTTTATTGATTCTTCATATAAGCCTTGGTAATATTTTTTCAGTAAGTCCCTTGATAAGCGAATATGCAAGTCATTATTAATGGTTAACTCCTCTGTTTCGTTGATATATTCTTTTAACCTGTCTGCTTGATATCCGTACATAATGATTTTCTTAAGGAAAAATAGTGGAGCTGGATCTGAGAGTCGAACTCAGGACCTCATTCTTACCAAGAATGTGCTCTAACCGTCTGAGCTAATCCAGCCTAATTATTTTTCAATTAGTTCTTTTTGCTTCAATGTTTTAATCAAGAACGTTATCCAAATCGGGATTGTAACAAGTGCGATTGTGAATGGAATACTTGGAGGGTTGATTAGAGTAATATCTTCGGGTCTAAAGTAAATGTAGTTAACCAAGAGAAAGGTAGCCATTGGTATACTTATGATCCCAACAATACTGTAACCGATTAAGGAGAGGAAGTTGTATGTTTTTCTTAACCAATCAAATTTTTCTTTCTTTTCAACCATGTGTAGTCCAAATTGATGTAAAGCAAATATTATAATCATTGAAACAAAGAATGAGATACCGTTAACAATTTCGGTTTTCTGCTTTTGAGTATCAAAACAAACTTTTTGACCTTCAATTTCAACGAGACTTCCTTGGTAGCAGGGTATTGGTTCATTTGAAAAGTCTTTCTCTTCGGGAAAGTCTGTCGGTATGTTTTCTGTTGTAAGTTGATATGAGAAAGGTATTCCGAATTTATATGACATTACTGAATTAAGAGAAATAACTAACCCTATAATTGATATTGCAAGGGAAACGAGGGATACCACATAGAAATAGATGTGGAGTAGGGTGTTCATATTGAAATTTGTTTTTTTGTCCTTGTTTCGAGTTAGAAATACGATTAAGTATATTATTCCTCCAATAAAGAGTAGTCCACCTAGTGCTGAAAGAACAAAAAAAAGTATACCTACTATTTCTGACATGATTGTATTTTGAATAAGATTAAATGTGCAAATGCAGAGAATTGGATTTGAACCAATGAACCCCGAAGGGAGCAGATTTACAGTCTGCCGCGATTGACCACTCCGCCATCTCTGCCTGGAGCCAGAGGAGAGATTCGAACTCTCGACCTGCTGTTTACAAAACAGCTGCTC
>CAZVQY010000014.1:9233-13178 GCA_964629715.1 uncultured Candidatus Saccharibacteria bacterium | reverse complement strand
CACTATCCCAAAAAAGAAATACAATCAACCGAAGTTTCAAGTAAATCAAAAGGGACCGTTCGACTTGCATACCTTAGGCACACAGACAACGTTCATCCTGAGCTATGATCAAACTCTCATTGAAAAACAATACTTAACTTACATATTACAAAGTAATATGACCAACCCAGTATAAGATGTTGGATTTAATAAACGTCTGACTAATGAATTGTATGAACTCAATCACACAGAAAGTCAATTTGTCAATAAATTTTTAGACTTCCTGTCACTCTTCAACTTTTAAGGAGCGAACATTAATATCCAGCGTGTTATACACAAAACTATTTCTTCTCAGGGGATTCGTTAGAGAAGTTCTCTAAGAGGATTCCTGTTTCTCCATCCGTATTGTTAATACATTTCCCAAACTCGTGAGAAGGAGTATATCATAGTATTCGGAGTCATGCAAGAGGGAATACATTTGTTTTCAACTCTTTATGTCCTCAAGGATTTTGGCTAACTCGTCCTTCGAAAATATTGCAGTAAGATCGTTAGATATCTCAGAGTAGTTAGGGACATGTACACATACTCCAGTATAGAACAAAATTGGTTCTAAATTTTTTGATTGAGTGTGAGCACCAACCCCTCTTTTAACAAAGTGCCTGTAAGAATTAATTGGGTCTACAACTTGGAGGATATCATCTCTTTCCATGTTATCAAACCCCAATCGCTTAGCTTCTTTGTAAACTATGTCCCCCCTTAAGGTATTTTCCTGGGGAATACCTGGAACTCCCTTATACCTATCAAAAAACACGTCCGCCATGTGCTTCCCACGCTCCCTTTCTTCGATCGAATCTTTAAAAAAGACAAGTTGAGAGTGTCCCCCTGTATAAACCATTGTCCTGGTGGGCATTGACTCGCGAGCTTGTGGCTTTGTTATAGCATTTTTATACATTCTCCAATAAGTACCCTCCGGAATTATTTTTCTGCAGGAAATCTCTTCTAATACTTCATATCTATTTTTAACAAGGAAATCCTGTATTTCACTCAGCATATGCGACATCTCAGGACGAATTACTAAAAAGGAGACTTCCATATCCCTGATTCTGTCCGCTATCACACTTTCCTCGAAATCTGTTGGCGAGTTTTCACTTAATTCGGATTTGTCAAATTGGTTAAAATGATTATCAGAGAAAAAGTGCCTCATAAATTCATCCCCCACCCTCTTTGAATAATCAATATCTTTCCGAACCCTTCCTTCATCTACACTTAAGGAAGTTTTTATTGCCTCGTTATTCTCAAGTAACTCTTCGTGGTTTTCTAACATAGTAATATTTTTGACAATTATTTCACCTTCGATGATATAATGATTGCTTGATGAATAGTATTTTACAATATAACATGGCTTGGGAGCAAAAGGAAATTACAATTCCCCTAGTTATTTTAATTGGAGGATACGCTGGGACAGGGAAATCTACACTTGCAAATAGCATTATCAAACAGCTTCCTTTTATGAACAATTTCCCAACGGGAATTATTCGTGCAACGCTTAGGGATTACATTACCGCCAAGGAGAATCCATTTCTGTATTGCCATACTTACGACTTACATGAGAAAGAAGGGGATGTGAGAGACCACTATATAGAACAGTGCAAACCCATTATTGAGGCAATTAACCAGTCCATAGAATTTGTGAATTCAGAGAAGCAGATGATTCTTTTTGACGGAAACCATATCCTCCCAGGAACGATGAACCCAAAAAAGTTTACAAATGTCATTGAGATTTATCTTAAAGTGTCAGACCCCGAGAAACACCTAAAGATGCTTTCGGGACCAACACATAATCGAGAGATCACAGAAAAACAATTTGAAACTGCGAGGATTTTACATGATTTCATTGTCCAAGAGGCAGAGAAGTTCGAGAAACCTTTGTTTGAATTTAATCAATGCGAAGAGGGAGTCCTTGAAATTATTAGGGAAACAATAAAAACTCTTCAATCCTATTAATCTAGGGCAATATCATTTGTGTAGAAAACAGGTTCGCAGGTAAGATTTATCTTTAAGCTCTTAAGCATCTTAAGGTCGCCATTATTAACAATATATGTTCCATGGGCATCACATCCCTCTAATTCCTTAATAAGTCTCATCGCTTCATCGACAGATGGATTTGTGACGGAAGAGATACTCAGTGCTATAAGGACCTCCTCAAGATTCAATGCCTTGTTCTTTCCCTCCATCCTTGGTACAAGTTCCAACATAGGTTTCAATACAGTCGGAGAGAGAAGATTGATATTGTCAGGAATATTAGAAAGCTCTTTAATTGCATTAAGAATAACACTACTTGCTGGACTAAGAAGGTTTGTTTCCTTCCCTGTAATAATCTTCCCAGAGGGAAGTTTGAGTGACACTACATGTCTTTTAACTTTCTTAGACTTCACTAAAGCAGGCTTTACTACATCAAGATAGTATTCGTCTATACCCAATTCATTCATAAGCTTCTTAATTCTCTCTGGGGTATCACGCCCCGTAATACCTAACCGATAATTACATTCCTCATTGTAATACCTACGTACAATCTCTCTCTTAGATGCCTCCTGCACAACGCTATCATCAGTAATACATGCTCCTATCATATTCACCCCCATATCTGTTGGGGATTTATATATATCCTTCCCAACTATCCTATGTAGTATCGTTTTTAAAACAGGGAATACCTCTAAATCTCTATTGTAATTTACTGCACTAATTCCATACTCCTCTAGATGAAAGTAGTCTTCCATCGTCACATCTTTTATATCTGCTGTGGCCGCCTCGTATGCCATATTTACAGGATGTTTCAAAGGTAAGTTCCATATTGGCATAGTTTCAAATTTCGCATACCCTGCATTAACATTATGCTCATGCTCATGATAGAGCTGAGAAAGGCAGGTTGCCAATTTCCCAGAATTTGAACCTGGAGCAGTGACGAGTATAATCTTCTTACTTGTCTTGATATAAGGGTTAGCACCATAACCCTCTTTGCTAACGATGGTGTCAATATCGGTGGGATAACCTTTTGTTGATTGGTGAATGTATGTCTTAATCTTGTATCTTTTAAGCTTGGAAATGAAGTTGTCTACATTAGGTTGGTTGTTGTAGAGAGTGATGACAACTGAATTGATGGAGAATTTCATCTTCTGAAGAATCATTATTAATCTAATCAACTCCAAATCATATGTAATACCATGTTCTGCCCTAACCTTGCTTCTCTCAATATCGTTAGCGCTAATACAGAATATCACCTCAATATCCTTCTTTAACTTTTGGAGCATCTTTATCTTCACATCCGCTTGGAATCCTGGAATTACTCGAGACGCATGTGTATCATCAAACAATTTTCCCCCTATTTCGATATATAGTTTGTCGAAGAGTTCTGTCCTTTTGAGAATATTTTGACTCTGTATCTTTATATATTTAGCGTTGTCAAATCCAAGTTTCATCTTGGGATTTATTGTAGCATAAAAAATAGCAGACAGGGGAAAAGGGTTAACTATTCCTGAACTCCCCATCTTTCAAATTTAATACACTTGTAATACCACTGTTCCCTACAAAATATCTATCATGTGACACCAACAATATAGTTCCCTTATACTCCCTCAGACTCTCCTCCAACACCTCCTTCGTCTCAATATCTAGGTGATTATCTGGTTCGTCTAATATCAAGAGGTCATAATCTTTAAAACTAAATATTGCAAACTCAAATCTTGCTCTTTCACCAGGACTTAGCCGACTAACACTCTTCTCTGATATATCTTTTTCACTAAAAAGGAACTTTGAAAGGTATGCACCAGCACTTCCGTAGAAGCAATTAGTTCTTGCAATAAATTCCTCCCTAATATTCTTCCTGCTACTCACTTTCTGTTGTATCTGTGAAAAATATCCAATCTTGATATTCTCCCCAAGCTTCACCTCTCCACTATCTAGCTCTTC
>CAZVQY010000014.1:0-9133 GCA_964629715.1 uncultured Candidatus Saccharibacteria bacterium | reverse complement strand
ATGTCTTCATCCCCTACTATCATTTTAAACAGGGTACTTTTTCCACATCCATTCCTCCCTACCAGACCAATCTTCTTATTCCCAGAGAGTTTAAAAGATATATTCGTAAAGAGGGTTCTGTCATCAAATTTTTTAGTTAGATTCTTTCCCGTTATCATGGATCCGATTATATATACACGGACACCATTATACAAACACTGTCTTAACCATGATATTATGAATACATGGGACCTGCGCCAATATTGATGCTGCAGAAACAGCAGAAGAAAGGATTGGAACAACTTCAACCATTATGGAAGCAGAAAGAGATCTGAGTTCGGAGATTCCAGGACTAGAGAACTTACCTCCTCATTTCAAACATCTCAATCAATTCACTAACTCTAGTGGCATCATTAGCACTCTTGTCCCTATTCCACTCTACCAACCTAGGGAATCTAAGTGAAAGACCACCACCAATATCCTCCTCACCTAAACGCCTCGTTATCTCATCCGCCTCAACTGAAAAAACAATCTCTGGATATACCCATACATCTGGTTTCAAAGACTCCGGACATAGGACATTCTGTGGCTGTTCATCCTCCGTCTTTGCTTCAAACTGCTCTTTCATGCTCTTTAGCAACTCATCACTAAACCCTGTACCTACCTTACATATTACCTCATACATATCCGTCTTCTCATTATACAAAGCTCCCAATACTGCCCCCACTCCCAATTCTGATCTTCTCCCAGAACCAAAAAAATATCCTACACAAACAATATCAACAGTATCAACCAAGGAATTCATCATACTTTTCTTCAACTTGATCCAATCATAGTTTCTCACTCCTGGGAGGTATCCTCCTGTTGTCATTTTTACAATTACTCCTTCATACCCTTTCCCTACATTCTCATTGAAAATACTTATCAGACTGTCCAAATCCGAAACTTCTTTGCTTTCACATTTTTCCATGCCTCCCTGCATCTCAATCTTTCCCAAAATTGTCACTCTTTCCTTTGTATCTATGCTAACTAGATCATTACCATTGAGAAACAATACATCGAAAACCATCGCCTTTACAGGAATATCTTTCGACGTATCGCCTACCCCATACTTCCTTCTTCTCTGCATAGTATCTTGGAAGGAAAGAAATTTCCCATCCTTAAAACCCAATACTTCAGAATCTAATATAAAGGAGGTATCTGGAACTCTTCTCGCTGATTCTACAACCTCTGGGAACATCTCGGTGACATCTTCCAAATTTCTCGTAAACAGTTTAATCTCAACATCATTAGTACTTATATCAAACAAGCTTGCACTCTTCTTTGACAAGTATTTTCTCCAAATATATTCCCTATGTTCGAAATTCTCACTTTCATATTTATGAATTTGACATCTCAGACCATCAAATTTTGGCTGAATAAGTGCAGGGGAACCCGTCCTTTCAAATGTTTCTTCGAATTTCCCTACTCTTTCAACTAACCTTGGCATTACTGGTATTCCCGGCTGAATATTAATAGCTTGAAGATTTTCAATAGCTTCAAAACTCCCTTCCTGAGCTATATTTGCATATATATATCCAATATCTGCACATACTCCATATGCCCTATCCAATTCTTCCCTCACACTTTTGTCTCCTGAAATTACGAAGGAGAAAATATCAAGCAATGTTTTAAAACTTATTCCAAATCTTAACTGCCCACAAATTATTCTTACAAAATATTTAGCCTCAAGAGGCGAAAGCGATTGAAGAGTTTCCAAGACAATGCTGTTTTTTCTTTCTACAGAGCCCGTTCCTTGAGTATTAACTATACTCCAAAGGATATCATATATTTCAGCTATCTCTTTTTTTTTAGATTGAAAATCACACCTCGCAGAAAAAAGTTTTACTGTATCTCCAATATCTCCTAATCTGTTTCTTTCCTCAAAAATTTCCAACTCTATCTCCTTCGCCCTGCTGTAGTTATCTAACAAAGAAAGTAGACTCTTCTCCGAGTAATTAAACTCACTGTTTACAAAGGAAGGAGCCACCCTTCCTAATACCATATATGATAATATTTGACCTTCTTCACTATTTAGTTTTTTGTAGAAAGAGGAGAGGATATCGGTTATTTCGTTTCTTGAACTGATATTTTCTACAGTTTCAAATATTTCACTAACTTCCTTAAAGGTTACTTTACTCATTTTTATCCAATATATGTATATTTAGTTGATTTTGTACTTCCTTCTTGCTTCACAACACCTTGCCTGACTAGAACATCCATGTCTCTTCTTAGTGTTCTAGTCGACATATCAGGCTCAAGGGCATATATTTCTGATGGTTCCATCTCCTTCTGCTCTCTGATTGTCGCCAATATCTTGTATTGTCTCTCGTTAATGGGGTATATTTTTTTCTCAATCTTTTCTACCTTATTCTTCACTGCTTTTGGTGTAATATCACCTTCTTGCTTTACTTTCTCTTCGTCTTTATCCCCAAGGGCCTTGAGAACCAAGAAGATACCAACAAAGAATCCGAGGATACCGAGGAAAACTGACCATACTGAGACATCTTTTTCATTATCATCTTCCATAACTGATTATATCTTTTGTACTGAGATTTGTGAAATGTATCACCTCTACCTCAGACTCAAGAAGAAATCTGCTCCATATTGTCACCACTGGCACTGGAAACGTCCAAGTGGACAACTAGGGAAACTGCGCTCCCCATTATCTCCTTCGCCCTCTCCTCGAACTCATCAAGACGCTCCTCTTTCACCTCGAAGATGAGCTCGTCATGAATCTGGAGAAGAATGAATGCATCTCCATTGAAATTTTTCTCTATCTCATCACCCAACTTAATCATCGCCAACTTCATTATGTCTGCCTCACCTCCCTGGATTGGCATATTAATAGCCTCTCTCTGTGCTGCCCTCACCATCCTCAAATTCTTTGACCTAAGTCCCCTAATCCATCGGGTAGTACCAAACATTGTCTGCACATACCCTCTTTTGTATGCCTCCTTCTCCAAACTGCGCATATAGTCTTCAACTCCGACATAGTGCTGGAAGTACTCTGTGATATATCCTTGAGCGGTTTCTATTGGGATTCCAAGCATATCCCCAAGCCCAAATCCCGTCTGGCCAAATAGAATACCAAAATTAATCGTTTTCCCAAGACTCCTCTCTTTTTTTGTGATATCTTCCACTTCCTTGCCTAATATTCTTGCAGCGGTAGCTTTATGAATATCAATATTATTCTGGAAATCCTCTATCAACAGATTATCCTTTGACATATCTGCCATAACTCGAAGCTCAATTTGTGAATAGTCCATACCCAGAAGCTTAAAGCCTTTTCTCGCTACAAAAGCCCTCCTAATTTTCCCAGCCCAATCACCTTGCACAGGGATATTTTGCATATTCGGGTTCGCTGAAGAAAGCCTTCCAGAAGAAGTCCCTGTTTGTTTAAAATCTGTATGAATGACATTCTCAGAATTATTTCTCCCCATCTCCAGAAGAGGTATTACATATGTAGTATGAACCTTGCTCAGCTCTCTGTATTCTAAGATTTTTCCAACTACTGGATGATATGCCTCAAGTTCCTCTAAAACAGATTCCCTTGTAGAAGAGCCCCTTTTCTGTGGCAGGTTTAATTCAATAAAAAGGATATCGGAGAGTTGCTTCGGTGAATTAATGTTAAACTCATGTCCCACACTCTCAAATATCCTCTTTGTGAGATTACTAATACTTTCTGAAAGTTCCTTATCCAATCTCTCAAGCTGTTCCAAATCAACAACGATTCCCCGATTTTCCATCTTAGACAAAACTTTGCATGTTGGTATTTCAATTTTCTCTAAACTCGCTTGAAAGAACTTCTCTCCTACTCCCAAGAATTCATTCAAGCAATTTCTTGTATAGTCGTATAGCTCAATACTATCCGCCTTCTTTATCTCTCTCCCGTGTATCTCATCTAAAGCATCTAACACCTTCTTCATTTCTAAAGGATGAATCTTGTCATTGAAAATACTTCCTGAGAAATCAAACGCAAGATCTTTAAAGGAATAGCTCCGTTTCTCAGAATTAATTAAGTGAGCAAAAAGAGAAATATCAAAAAGTTTCCCATCTGGGATACCAACTTTTGAAGTGATGTTCTCTAATCCATATACCAATTTATCACAATCTATTTTAATCAGCTTACTAATATCCTCTAAAAGGTAATCCTTATATGCATTTGGAGAGGTGACTTTTCTCACGAAACTAAAACTTCCACCTGTTGCAGACTCGTTCTCATCAAAATATGCAATCAAAAGCTTCTTCACACCCTTGGAAATATCTTCAATATCCTTACTGTTCGCCCAGTGAATTTCTTGTTGGGTACCAGTAGAGAAAATATCCAGCTGCAAACTAATTTCACTCTTCTCATCCTCCTTTAACTTGTCTACTTTTTTTAACAAAGACTTAAATGCATATTTATGAAATACTTGCAAAACTTCTCTTTTGTCAAAATCCCTCATCAAGCAATCCTGCAAATGTACTGCTACCTCAACATTTTGATCAATCGTGGCTAGTTTTCTGCTCAGCTCAGCTTGTTCAATACCTTCCTTGAGGAGGTTTGCATATCTTGGTTTTATCTCTGCAAGATTTGCATATATTTTGTTCATTGTCCCATATTTATCTAGAAGTTCAATTGCTGTTTTGCCCCCAACACCCTTCACCCCTGGAATATTATCCGAAGCATCTCCTGCCAAAGCTTTGTAGTCTACAATCTGTTCTGGGTAGAGACCCAAATTTTTCTTTGTTTCGATTCTGTCGTATGCTACCAGATTACTGAAGTTTCCCTTTGGAAGGGCTATCTTTACATTCTCAGAGATTAGCTGAAGCAGGTCTCTATCGCCACTAAGAATGTACAATTCCACATTCTCGTTACTCCACTTTCCTTCTCTTACATATCTGGAGATTGTTCCTAGAATATCATCCGCCTCAAAACCTTCTTTTTTTAGAATTGGGATATTAAATGCCTGGAGTATCTCTTCAACAAGTGGGAATTGGTCAATGAGAGATTGGTCTGTTGGTTTCCTAGTACCTTTGTATTCTGGGAACTCAACATGCCTAAAGGTAGGCTTAGCTGTATCAAATGAACAGAGGACATATTTCGGTTCAAACATACTTAAGGCTTCAAGAAGCATCACTGTAAAGCCATATACTGCGTTAACCTGAATGCCGTCCTCTGTTTGGAGTGATGATGGGTATGCGTGGAAAGCCCTATGTATGATGGCATTAGCATCTATGGCAAGAAATCTCTCCTTAGATGTTTTAATAAGGTTCATATAATATTTTAGCACAAATATGCTCTCTCCTGAGCTCCCTCTGATTTCTATCCAAACATAGCATCGAACTCTTCCCTGATTACTACCTCTTTCTCCAAAAGAAGTTTTACAAGTTTTTCTACATCACCCTTATGCTCGCTTAGAATCTTCTTCGCATCAGCATATGCCTCATCTACTAACCTCTTAACCTCTTCATCAATAACTCTTGCCGTATTTTCGCTATAGTCTCTTCCTCCACCATATGCATAACCCAAATGTGTAGTCTCGTCTAAATCACCATACTTAACCATGCCTAACTTCTCGCTCATCCCATACTTCATTATCATCTCTTTTGCAACTGATGTTGCTTGTTCAATATCCGAAGATGCTCCAGAAGAGATATCATCCAAGAAAATTTCCTCTGCTGCTCTTCCTGCAACCCCTGTCCTAATCCATGCCAACATCTGCCTCCTATGCAATGACTTCCTCTCCTTCTCTGGAAGATACACAGTCACTCCACCAGACATTCCTCTAGGGATAATGGAAATCTGCTCAACTGGATCGGCACTAGGTGTATACCTTGCCACAATTGCATGACCTGCTTCATGATATGCCGTTAGCTCCAAGACTTCCTTCTCATCTTCAACATTCTTCTTTCTTCCTAACTTTACTTTAAGAAATGCTTCCATAATGTCATCCTGCCCTATCTCCTTATCCCCATCCTCAGCCGCCATAATGGCCGCCTCGTTAAGAAGATTCTCCAAATCTGCACCAGAGTATCCAATTGTCTTCTTTGCCAATGTATACAAATCAATATCTTTAGCAAATTTTTTGTTCCTTGCATGAACATCTAGAATTTCCTTCCTACCTTTTGCATCGGGCATCTGCACAACAACCATCCTGTCAAACCTACCAGGTCTCAAGATCGCAGGATCAAGAACATCTGGCCTGTTAGTAGCACCAAGAACAATTACATTCTCCCTCTCCTCAAGGCCATCCATCTCAACTAGGATTTGATTCAATGTCTGCTCACCTGCACCAGAGTGCAAAACAGTACCTCGTTTCTTCGCAACAGCATCTATCTCATCAATGAAGATAATACACGGAGCCGCCTTCCTAGCTTTCTTAAATAGATCTCTCACTCTTGAAGCTCCTGCCCCTACAAGCATCTCTTCGAATTCAGAACCTGACGTATGGAAAAAGGGAACCCCCGCTTGACCCGCAACAGCTTTTGCCAAAAGTGTTTTTCCTGTCCCAGGGGCACCAGCAAGTAATACCCCCTTAGGTATTCTTGCACCCAAATCTCTATATTTCTTTGGATTCTTGAGAAAATCTACAACCTCCTCCAATTCCTTTTTTGAATCCTCAACTCCAGCAACATCATCAAATGTCACACCCGTCTTCTTTCCGAACATCATTCTAGCTTTGCTCTCTCCAAAATCCATAATTTTTCCTCCTGAAGCTTGCATATTCTTTATCATCATAAAGGCTAATACTCCAGCAGAACCGAGGAACAGAAGTGTAATTATATCTCCAAATGTAATTCCTACATTAGGAACATAGAAATCCTCCCCCAGATCTTTCACATCAATCTCTGCGTCGGAAAGGACTTGATAGAAATCCATTTTCTCAGGAAGTAATGCATACTTTTTCTTTACTACGAGGACATTATTAATCTTCTCCTCTTTCTCCAACGTGACCATATCATTCTTCAGAATGATTTTGTCATATTTCTTCTCAGAAATATCTGAAACAATATTACTCACAGATACTTCATCACCTTTGTATGAGAATGAATTAAAGAGAAATACTCCAACAGAAATAGCTAATACAATAATGAACATTGTGAGAAAGTTTGGTAGTATAATTCTTTTCCCCTTTGGTAATTTCCGAATATCAACTACATATACTCCCTCCTTCTTCTTTGTATCGGGCTTTTTGTTTGTACTCTTTTTTGTCTTTTCCTCACTCATTTGAATTTCCTTGAAATATTATCATAGATGGTGGGAAGTGGAATCGAACCACCGACCTTGGGTTTATGAATCCCATGCTCTAACCGACTGAGCTATCCCACCAACGATGCATATTATACCATAGAGAAGCCCTAGGACACAGGTCAGAAAAAGTATTAGCGATGGAATTATGCTTTACCAGAATACGTACCTGTCTCTGTGTTTATTTTCACAAGGTCACCCTTTTTTATGAACAGAGGAACATGTACTTTGTATCCTGTCTCAAGTGTTACTTCTTTTGAAGCGGAACTCGAAGTGTTTCCCTTAACTGCATCTGTTGCTTCAACAACCTCAAGATCTACTGATGGGTGTTCCTTTATTGTGAGAATCTTTCCTTCGTATACCATTACTAAAACTGATTCTCCCTCTTTGAGAAATTGCACATATTCACCTACAACATCTTTTGGAATCATAATGGTTTCGTATGTTTCGGACTCCATAAAAAATGAGCCTGCATTATCAGAATACAGAAATTGTACCGACTTTGTCTCAGGTTCGATGTATTCGACCTTTGTTCCAGCTTTAATAGTTTTGTTCACAATTTGACCATTATCTAATGCTTTCATCCTCAGAATTATTAACCCTCCCTGCCTGCCTTGAGTCTTTAACTTTCTATCTTGTAGAACGAATACTCTTCCTTCATCTAAAAGATACATCCCTTTTACTGGTTGCGTTGTTATTGGCATGTGAATATCGATTAAATAAACAAAGTGGATTTTACCACCAGAAATATGAGATTACAAGGCTATTCAAGATTTCCTAAAGTGCATCATTCCACCTAATATTCTTTAAATCCTTCGCATTAGTAATTTAAACCAACCCTTTCGCCCACCTCTTAGTTCTCTCCAATTCATCATCCTGAAGTGGTCCCTTTGTACTCATAACAAAAAATGACTGCACAGAAACTATCTCTGCTCCTCTCCCCTTCAAGGTATTTGCCATCCTCGGTGCAGAATATCCAAAAAATTTCATTACTCCTTTCATAAAGAAATTCTTTTTGTAAGTCGCCAAACTTGTATCAAAAACTGCAACCTTAATACTTTTCAGAAACCCTTTCGGTATTAGATTAAGTAGTACCTGTATAGCCTTCGAAGCTCTTCCTCTATGTGTAGGGCTACCAATAATAACTAAATCTTTACCCTGCATATCTTCTAATTTAGTCTCAGTAACTTTCTTTACTTCCACTTCATTCTTTTTACCCAATTCCTCTTTAATTGTATGAGCTATCTTCTCCGTATTTCCATACAAAGAATCATATATTATGGATATTTTCATCAATCTATCTTGCGAATAAACTTAGGTATGAACCATAATATATGTTATCAGGATAAGAGATTTTTTCAACTATTTTTTGGCAAAGTAGAAGATAGATGAGAACAGGATGAGGAATGATGGTTGCGGGGGTCGGATTCGAACCGACGACCTTTAGGTTATGAGCCTAACGAGCTTCCACTGCTCTACCCCGCGTTAGCGAGAAACACTAGGATTATATCCTTCTTTAACAATATTTTCAAATCCCATTCTTCAGAAACTCAAACCATACAATATATGTGGGAGATTTGTGTTCCTCTGTTGGAGGATTAAGGAATGCGTTGATCCCTTCTTTTCCTACCTCCAAGAGACTCTCTGGTATTACAAAAATATACTCATTATTCCCAGAAAGATTAAGCCTATCTCTAGCCTGAACCTCTAAATATTCCTTCGATTCCATAGAATGCAATTCTAATGCCAACTCCAAATTCTCAACCCTCAACTCATTAACTTGCTCTTTAGCTTGTTTAGATATTTCTATTTTCTCTTTAGTTATAATTGCAGAACGATATACATTGGAGAGAAGGAATACTGAGACACCTATCAATGCAA
>CAZVQY010000013.1:0-13755 GCA_964629715.1 uncultured Candidatus Saccharibacteria bacterium | reverse complement strand
TACATTTTCTCGGGAAAACTACAAACCTAATAACTACCAGATATCATGTGGTAGTAGTGGGGGTGGGGGAGGTGGGAGTGGTGCACCAACTTGTGATGAACAACATGCAGCTGTGTTGCCCGAATGGAGAAACCCTTTAGGAGATACATTCTACGAAAACTCAATAATACCACTAGAATATAAAGCAACCTCAAATACTAGCATAGGACGTCCTGCCTATAATGAGAAGCCACATACTGTGGTCTTGCTAAAAAGAGCATATACCCCAAATGTGGTTGTATGTGATAGTCATGTGAATAATTTTGCACCATGTACAATGGAGATACTTCCAGATAGTGAATGCCCTGGTTGTGATCCCACATCAGGTGGAAGATGTTGTGTCATTATTAGACACCCAGATTTAATGCCTGTTATGAAAGCTAATACCAATCCCGCCGCTGGGCAATCTTTATTTATACCATGGGTAGTTGAAGTAAAGGTAGAACCTTGGTGGGGAGCCACATGTAAAGCAAGCGGAACCTTTAATGTAGTTAGTTGTAATGATGACTGCCCTTCTCCTATCTGCACAATAAGTGAAAGTGACTGTGGGACAGGATATACCCTCACCAACACAGGGCCCCATTGTGTTGCTCATAATGCTACCTGTAGACAGACAACAGGATGTGGGAATCAGAAAGTCTGTAATAGTGCACAATGCTACCGTACAGAGGCAAATATTACGAAACCATCATCTCCAACAAATCCTAGAATAACAATAGATGCATATGCATTCAATCTAAGTACAACAGAATACACAAGAATTAAGAAGCCCCTCCCAGGGCAGGGAGAGAGTGCTGTAGCGATATCAGCAACAGCACCATCCTCAAGTTCTGGTCGTAACCCAACTTTTGATTTCAATGCCGAAAATTATGGAGTAAATTCTGAATGGGCAGACACATGGGACAACTGCAATGGTGTAGTAGGAGAAGATTTCTGTACCCTAAGAAAGGCAGAAAATACGATACCATTTAAGAGTGCATCTCTCTCTGCTTCCCAGATCCTAAAAGAGGGAGCAACAGGAATCCTTGCTCTTAGGTACAACACACAAAACATATGTAATGACAATATAAAATCATCAGATTACATCTATCCACGATATCAAGTAGATAGACTTCCAACAGTTCAGGATATATCTGTAACAGGAACGCCAAATATTGTTAGAGGGTGTAGTGCAAATTCATATACGGGAATAGAAGCAAACAGAACATTGACAATAACAGTAAGAGGAAGTGATGCAGATGGAGTTGATGATATAAATGGGCTTTCTCTTTGGTTTGTAAAAGACGGTGTTGGGGATATAAGCGATGATATAAACAAGATTACCGATGTAGGTCCATTTGCGACAGAAACAAACCAAATGGAGATAGGGGTTTTCCTTGCAGATTACGATCGCAATCTTTCCAATCCTGTTACTATCTACAAAGCAGTCAACTCTGGTGGTACCCTTCAACGATGGGGAAGAGATGCCACTGGCACAGGCTCATTAGGAACCACAAGAGTTCAAGACCAAAATGACAGAACCCTAATCTCATCAATAGGTGTAACAAGATTGGATATCAATGCCACAACAAAGGAATACATTGTAACACTAGAATTTCCTCAGGATGCACCCATCTCTGGGAAATACAATATATATGCAGGATTTACAGACATATTTACATATGCAACAAGAACATCGCCAGCGGGCACATATGTAGAGCTACAAAATCTTAAGCAAACAACCCAATCATGGAACTTTGACTTTATCAATCCAACAATAACCAATGTTGGAACAAGTATTGATGACTCAAGAATCCTTACATTGAACTGGAATAGCCATGACGTTGGATCCACAATTAGATCTAATCATACAATAGTAAATGTATACAAGAATGAGGATCCCCAGCCTGTAATGAGAACGGTTCCTCCGCCAAATAGTGAAGTTACACCTGGAAGTCGACCCTTAACCTCTTTAATTGGTGATTATGCTCCCCTAGTAAGTGGTTGGCGATTCCTAAGCTCTGGAGATAATAGAGAAATGAAAATATCAACGGGTCTAAATACTGGAGGTAACCTATACTTCTACATTACAGCATATGACAATGCTTGCAATATGGGTCAAGTAGATTCAAGCTCAGTTCCCCAGATTAACCTAGATAAATGGGTTCATACCAAAGGAGGAATATTCTATTCCAAAGGTACAGTTAATTATGCAACGAAACCCGCAGTTTCTCCAGACTACTTTAACCTTGGAACCGAACTAATTTCTAGTGAATCGAACTCCATAAATACGATCAATATTATAAATAATCCCCTTAATAATAGAAATCCTGCAGTTGCTAAAAGTATTACAGATATAAATAATAATACAGGACAATATGACAGCCTAAAGGAAAATTTTGATAGAATCGAACCAAACCTAAAACCAGCCACCGTAAATGGTTCCAATATAACCTGCTCTGAACCCCTTGGATGTAAATGGAATACAACTACAGTAGGAGATATATCATATACAGGGAAGATAATTGCATACTCAGATACAGATATTACAATCAATGGCGAAATTAAGAATATCGGATTTGGTGCGAATCAAAACAAAGACGGTATGATAATATTCTCTGGAGGAAGTATCACCATTAATGGTAGCACGCTAACAGGATCAAGCCTGCACGCCGACACAATTGCTGCATGGTTGCTTGCTAAAGAGAACGTTGTTCTTGCAGCCGGTTCGGTTGTTGCAAATGACTACCAAGATCAAGTGATAGTAGATGGAGGTATCATAGCATTTGGAGAATCAGGGACTAATCTTCCTGCATTCCAACTTAGTAGAACACTTGGTTTATATAATATTACACACCCAGTGCTCATTACTAACTTCCATCCGAAATATTCTACAATTTCGTCTCTTTTCTTTGGTTTGCATATCCCAGCATACAAAAGAGAAGTTGGATTTAAATCTATATAATTGATATATGAAAACAATAAAAGCATACAAAGCACAAGCACTAGCAATAATTATGGTTATCCTTGTCATCTCATCTATAATTGGATTCTCAGTGTTCTCTAGGCAGGTTAATCAGAAAAGAACGATTGTAGAAGAGAGAAACTCCGCTGAAGCAATAGAGGTGGCTGATATTATCTTAGATAACTTTCTATTATCAACAACTGACAAATGGGTAGAAAAGATGGAAGAAGGAAAGGAATACATCGAAAGCAAGAATGGCGGGAATGAAAAACATGAAATTACAGATTTAACAGGCGAATTAGGTAATATACTAGATTTACAAAATCTTTCCATTTGCCCTCTTAAGGCAGAAAATACTAATACATACACATTAAAACTCTCGAGAACCGATGATGATACAATCTTCTATCTCCGTCCAGGAGAAACTTTTGTTTTCCCAATTAATGGTCAAAGTTTTGGCTCAGGCTGTAGAATCAATATCCATTTCCAAAATCCACCATCAATAGGAGGCTTTATTGTAGATAAAATTTATACAACATCTGCCACAGAAAAGGATATACGACCATATAATTACGACAATACTCTCAACTACTGTTTCTCAAATGATGGTGGCAGTACATGCAATAATGTCAATTTCGATGAAATGGTTCCAGGATGGGAAAAACATTCAATGAATTCACAACTCTCAATTGATATCCCCTCTAGTTCTCCATTCTTTGAACGAGTACAGCTTACAGCTATAGGTAACAGTGAGTTAGGTTTCAAGTTTAGCATGTCAGATCAATGTACTAGTGGTATTAGACTATGGCAATTGCGTGCCTCTGCCACATGTAGTGCAACATACAGGGCAAAGGAGGTCATTGTTCCTGATAGTGGTATATCGTTTTCGATTTTTAATTATGTCCTCTTTAATGGAACTGGAAACCTTACTTCAGCACAGCAATAACCATGTTTTCAAATAGAACAATAATAAAATTTGGAGGTGAATCTGGGCAGGGTATAAATACTGTCGGAAGAATGTTAACACAATCTTTTAATAGATTAGGGCTATACACCTTCTCAAATAGGGAATACCCATCGCTCATTAAAGGCGGAGTAGCTTCATATCAGGCGGATATAACAAACAAAATTATCTACTCATCTGCTAAGAAAACAGATATTTTATGCACCCTCTCAGAGAAATCGCTTCATATGTACATATATGATCTTCTAGAAAATGGCATCATTATTCATGATGGCGCTCAGATTGAGTTAAGTCCAGATGAAGAAATATTTATTCAAAAGAATAATATTCAAGTACTATATCTAGATTCTTTTAAAATAGCCCAAGAAGCAGGAGGAAGTGAAATTATGGCGAATGTAGTACTTCTAGGGTATATCTGGAAAATATTAAAACAGGATGTAAATATTCTGATTCAAGAGGTATTAGAATTACTCAAAGAGAAGAAAATCGATATCGAGGCTGAAAAGGCCTGCATACTTGCAGGATATAATCATCCTTCATACAGAGATACAATGGGACAAAACCTAATTATTCCTACATCACTCTCACCAAGAAAACTCATTATGACTGGCAATGAAGCTCTCTCCCTTGGGGCTTTAGCAGCAGGAATGAGAGCGTACTATGGATACCCTATGACACCCGCAACATCTATATACAAATTTATAGGTGAAACTGCCAACGAAACAAAAGTTTTGGTAAAACAAGCAGAAAATGAAATTACTGCAATTCAAATGGCATTAGGAAGCATGTATATGGGAACGAGGGCCCTTGTAGCTACATCAGGGGGAGGATTTGATCTAATGATTGAGACTATCTCCTGTGCTGGAATGTCGGAAACACCATTAGTAGTTGTATTGGCTCAAAGGATTGGACCTGGAACAGGCGTCCCAACATGGACAGGGAATGGAGATATTTACTCAGCAGCTAGAGGAGGGCATGGGGATTTTCCACGATGTGTCCTAGCCGTCTCTGATATAGAATCAGCATTTACACTAATTCAAAAGGCATTCAATATTGCAGATAAATATCAGTTACCCGTTATCGTACTAACAGAGAAACAAATAGCAGAAGCAGTATACTCAGTAGATTCCCTTCCTCAAATAGAGAAAATTGAAAGGGGTCTAAATACCGCAGAGCATAGATATCAGATAACAGACTCAGGTATATCCCCAAGATGGATACCTACCAAGGGCCTTAAACCATACATTGCGACAAGCGATGAACACACAATCGATGGATACTCAACAGACATTGCGAAGGAAGTCGAAGAAATGTCTTCAAAAAGAGAAAGAAAATTTCAATCACTTAAGGAAAAAGTTCCCGAACCACAATATTATGGAGGAAGCGACGCTCAAATTATATTCGTTGGAAGCGGAAGTCCTAAAAATGCCGTTCTTGATTCAATAACAGCAGGAGAAGAGGTAGGGTATCTTTCATATGAGTATATTTACCCATTAAAAACAGATACATTATTAAAATTGGCAGCAGAAGGTAAAAGACTTATACTAATTGAAAATAATCAAACAGGACAGCTCGGAAGAGTAATTAAGGAGGAGTGTGGTTATGAATTTAATGAAAAACTGTTAAAATACGATGGCCGCCCCTTCTTTGTAGACGATATCTTAGATTATTTTCATAAATAGATGGCTTTAGAATTAAGAAACTACAATTCAGGGATGCTTCCAGTCTGGTGCCCAGGATGTGGAAATTTTGCGATACATACCTCATTAAAAAAGGCGCTTATCGAACTAAATATTGACCCTTCAGAAACATTCATATCATTTGATATTGGTTGTAACGGAAATGGTGCAGACACACTTGGGACATATGTATTTAAGGGTTTACACGGTAGATCTATTGCATTGGCCTCAGGGGCTCATCTTGCCAACAGGAAATTCACAGTAGTTGCTGATATTGGGGATGGGGGCTGTTTTCACGAAGGGTTGGATCATTTGGTGAATGCAATCAAATCGAATTATGACATCACCATTCTCATTCACAACAATCAAAGTTTTGCCCTTACAACAGGACAAGCTACTGTTACTACCCCGAAAGGGAAGAAGATGTATGCACAACCAGAGGGGATACCTGAGAGGATTTTAGATATTGACAGCTTCATTCTAAATCTTCACCCTTTATTTTTTGCAAAAGGATATTCTGGAGATCCAATTCAACTTGCTGAAATTATCAAACAGGCCATACAGCACAAAGGATGTAGTGTGATAAATATCTCCCAAACGTGCCCTACATATAACAAAGAAATGTCACCCCAATGGTACAGTGAGAATATTGTTAAAATTGATTCAATCTCAGGGTACTCTAACCTGTCAATGGAAAATGCTAGAAAGCTTCTTGATACAGCAACTAGAACAAATAAGATATATACTGGTATAATATTCAAAGACGATGCTCTTCCTTCCTTCTATGACAATCTAAATAACAGGAAAGGGCTAATATCTGAGTTATCAGAGGAGGTGAAGGAGTATAATATTAAAGGATTATTAAAATACACAAACAGTTAGAAATATGGAATCAATACTCACACCAAAGTCCATAGCAATAGTCGGAGTCTCTGATAATACGGAAAAAGTAGGGTCCGTTATGCTTCAAAACCTTATAGAGGCTGGATACAATGGAAAGATTTATCCCGTAAATCCCAAATACACAGAAGTGCTAGGTAGAAAATCATATCCATCAATATTGGAAATAAGTGAAGATATTGATATGGTCTGTATTGCACTACCATATCAAGCCGTAGAGGATGTTGTAGATCAATGTATAGAGAAGAAGGTCAAATCGGTCCTTGTTGTTTCAGCTGGATTTGCTGAGACGGGTGAGGAGGGAAGAGAACTTGAGAGGCGGATAACAAACAAATTAAAGGGAGCCAGAATTAGGCTGATTGGACCAAACTGTTTAGGATTCATCAACAATAAAGCTAAAATTGACCTTACATTTGCAAGATCAAATCCAGGAGATGGGAATATTGCATTCATCTCGCAATCTGGAGCTTTTTGCACAGCAATATTGGATATGGCCGCAGAGAGCACCCTTGGTTTCTCACATGTAATTTCCGTTGGGAATAAGGCTGACATTAATGAGAATGAATTGTTACCATATTTTCTTAACAACAATTCAGTAAAAGCTGTTGCAATATATTTAGAAGAGTTCTCAGATGGGAAGGAGTTTGTTTCTATTGTTCAAAAATCGAAGAAACCCGTGTTGCTAATTGCCCCTGGGAGTTCAGAGAAATCCAAGGAGGCTATATCATCTCATACAGGTTCACTTGCATCCTCATACGATGCAGTCCTTGCCGCGGTAAAGAAGGCTAATATAATACTTGCAGAGAATTCAGAGGAACTCTATAAATTAATGGAGTTGATAAACACAGGTTTTATTCCCAAGGGGAAGAATATTGCAATAATCTCAAATGCAGGAGGACCTGGAATAACGGCAATTGATAGAGCTGAGATAGAAGGATTAGAGATAGTCTCACTAGGTGAAAGGACAGAGCGAAGACTTAAAAAAGGATTGCCCGTTGAAGCATCTGTACACAACCCTGTTGATATTCTTGGAGATGGTAAAAGTGATAGGTACTTCCATGCAATATCTACTGTACTTGAAGATGTCAATGTTGATAGTATAGTGGTTCTCCTAACCCCCCAACTTATGACAGATATTGAAGGTAGTGCAGAGGTTATTGTTGAACTTTCAAAAAAAACATCGAAACCAATATATGCATGTTTCCTTGGTGGAAAGGATGTAAGGCTTGCATATAGAATACTGCAAGAGAACGGAGTAGGGTGGTTTAATGATGTAGAGGAAGCGATGCATTTGATAGCCAAACTTGCGAGTTTTGAAATGAAAAAAGATTTGAACAAGGTCGTTAATGCAAAGCAATACTTAAGAAAAACAAGAAATAAAAGAGAAATTCAGGAATTTGTAAGTAGAAACAATGAAACTGCTGTTCTTCCTGATGAACTGGCCATTGCAATTTTTGAGGAATCGGGCATCGAGACACCTAAGCAATTGGTTGCAAAGAGTTTAGAAGAGGCAAGAGATTTTGCAGCAACTATTTTCCCCGTTGCGATTAAGGCAACATCTCAAGACCTAGCTCATAAAACTGACTTTAGAGCATTGTATTTAGATTTAAGGACAATTACTGAATTTGAGGAGAAATATACTGAACTTAAAGAGAATATAACAAAGATTACAGGGAATCCTTCTCCAAAAATACTTGTCCAAGAAATGATTGAAGATAGCAAGATAGAGATGTTTATAGGTGCAAACAGGGATGGAGATAGCCACATATATGAAAAGGATGGTGTGGGATTTGGTCATTTAATGGCCATTGGTAAGGGAGGGGTTTATACTGAGGTTTACAAAGATATCAAGCATGTATTAATTCCCGAGACAAGAGAAAAGGTTGATTCTATACTCTCCGAGACAAGTGTATCAAAAATCATAGATGGATATAGAGGAAAGCCAAAATTGGCGAGGGAGAAATTTATTGATATGCTAATGAAAATCCAAAGTCTTCTAATAACCTATCCTGAAATCGCATCAATGGACATAAATCCAGTTATGCTAAATGAGCAAAGAGCTGTTGCTGTCGATATCAAACTCTATGTGAAGAAATAATTAATAACGCTGACTATTTAAGGATTTGTACTCATCATATAGCTCTTGACACTCTTTATGATGAATCTGCTTCTCATTGTATTCCTTACTATTTCCTGAACATTCATCAAAATCTATCTTTCTTGCATCCTCGTAATCACATCCATAATATACCTGTTGGATTTTAGCCCACTTAATAGCACTCTCACACATTGGACATGGTTTTCCAGTTGTATATATTTCACAGCCAAAAAGATTGGGAGAATCTAAGTTTCTACTTGCTTCTCTGATAGCCTCAATCTCTGCATGAGAAGTTGGATCACCTTTCTCAAGTACATCATTATGTGCAATAGAAATAACCTGACCATTTTTTACTATAACAGCGCCAAAAGGACCTCCGTGACCGTTATGGATACCTTTTCTTGCCTCATCAATTGCTAATTGCATGAACTTATTCATTAAAATTCTCTCTCAAAATTAATCCCCCTAGCATGAATCTTTAATCCTGTTCTCCCCAAATCCTTCTCATATCTTCTAGCATAATCTCGATATTTGTATACTCTCTTTCTTCTCTCCCTAATATTCTTCTCACTAATCATACCAGGGCCATTGATACAACCACCATCGCAGTTAAGAATATCAAGGAATTTATAATGTTTATACACGCCATCTTTAAATGCATCAAACACAGGCATAAGGTTATTCAATCCTTCCATCACTAAGATATCCTTCTCCTTAATTAAGTTTCCGTGCAAAGTCTCAGATAGTCCTCCAGACACAGGATATATTTTCGTATAGTCATTATATAGTTTGTCAAAGCCGATACAATACTTGTTTTCTGTAATTTTCTCCTCAATATTATATCTCTTGAATAGCTCTTCAAGCTCCCTAAACGTCAAGACCTCATCTACAGCACCTGTCTCACCAGCCTCAAGCTTCTTGGTCATACATGGACCTACGAATACAAGCTTATGCTTTGGGAACCTTCTTCTCATTACTAACCCCATACAACTCATTGGAGAGTGTGAAGGGACTAGATTCTGTACAAGATGAGGGTACTTGACTCTAATAAAGTTAACAATCGTGGGGCAAGGGCTTGCAATCCAGGTTTTTTTCTCACCCTTTTCTAGGCTTTCCTTAAGAATGGAGTAATATGTAATATTAGTCATCTTCGCACCAAATGTCACCTCCATTACCTTATCAAAACCGAGCTTCCTTAATCTGTAGATTATGTTAGGATATTCATATTCTGTAATAAAAGAAGGAGCTAGAAGACATATATATTTTTTATCTTTTTCGAATTCCATATTTAAATATACAGTATTGAAATAAATATGACAAAAGATATAATGATACATATGGAGTATCTAAAGAAAATGGAGAAAGGAGAAAGCTCGCTAATAGATATTCTTTTGAGTGAGAGATTTCAAATTTCTACCCTTTTTCTCTCACTTGGCATTATTCCATTTCTATTCGATAAGTCACAATACTTTACTGGGACATTGGTAAATATGATTTTGGCATTGGGGGTTGCTAAATTTGGAATGAAAAAAGTATGGCCAATGATTCTACTTCCCTCTGCATCTACATATATTCATGGAGTGATATTTGGTGGTGCTACGAACTTCTTAATCTATCTTATCCCAGCTATAATCCTTGGAAATCTTGTTTATGCTTTATTGTCAAAAGGCTTTAAGAAGGATATTCTAAATGTCGTTTTTGCATCCCTTCTAAAAACAGGAATTCTCTTTAGCACTGCATATATCCTTCACAGAGCAATCTCTCTCCCAGAGATTTTCTTAACTACAATGGGGATTATGCAGTTAATAACTGCCCTAAGTGGTGGCTTCATTGCATACACAATTACAAAACAGTATAAAGAGTCCTTTAATTAAGTTTTCATATTAAGATAATGTTAGGAATTGACCCAATATATTGGTTGTTTGCAATACCAGGGTTGCTTTTCTCCTTTTTTGCACAGATATATGTAAAGTATACATATTCAAAATATTCTAAGACAGATGGAGGACGAGGTATTACTGGCCTAAGAGCCGCTATTGAAATCAAGAACAATGAGAATCTCCCTGTAGAGGTGAATGCAACACAAAAAGCATTAGGTGACCATTTTGATCCAGTAAGAAATATCGTTAATCTTGATGCTGATAGTTCAAAGTCAAGTTCAGTAGCAAGTGTCGCCGTTAGTTCTCATGAGATGGGGCATGTGCAACAGAAATTTAAGTCCTCAACTGTTTATGGAATTAGGAGATTCTTGGTTCCAGTTACCAACATTGGTACAAACATTGGTTATGTTCTCTTCTTCATTGGTTTAGCAATTTCAAGATTCGAACTTTCCAGAATTGGATTAATATTCTTTTCCTCTAGTGTTCTTTTCTCTTTGGTAACTATTCCTGTTGAACTTGATGCAAGTAACAGGGGGATGAACTTTATCAAGAAATACAACCTAATATCTGAGGAGAAGAGGAGTGGTGCGAGGAAGGTTCTTACAGCTGCCGCACTTACATATTTTGCTGGATTAGCAACATCTATTCTCAATTTACTGTACTACGCATCACTTCTTAGGGGAAGAACTAGTAAAAACTCTTGACCTTCCTAACAAATCCTGTAATATGAAGCAGGGAACATTTAATATGATAGCGTATGGGTAGCTAGGAACTACTACGAGGAGAGAGAACATCGGATAATCAGCGGATACTCTCAGGTCATATTGCTGACCTAAAGATTGTCTACAACTAATATAAAAAGATAATCAACAATTCCCTTTAGAATTAATTAATTAACTACACATATGTGCGGTATTTTTGGATACTCTGGAACTAAAAAATGTAAAGATGAGATATTTGATGGATTAAAGAGATTGGAGTATAGAGGATATGACTCATGGGGGATTGCCATTCTAATTGATAGTAAAATCTATCAATACAAGAATATAGGTGAGATTACAAAAGAAAAGGATTTTGAAAAACTAAAAGATGGTACTATTGGGATTGGACATACGAGATGGGCTACTCATGGAGGTGTAACACAAAAGAATGCTCACCCACATCTTTCTTCAAACAATGAGTTTACACTTGTTCAAAATGGTATTGTTGAGAATTTTGATTCATTAAAAAATGAGCTTCTCTCCATGAAAAAGATATTCAAATCAGAAACAGATACCGAAGTAATTGTAAAAATGATTGAACAGGAGTTAGCTAAAAAAAGAACAATAAAAGAATCAATCATTACGGTTTTTAATAGATTGGAAGGAAGAAATACAATTGTAATTTTGGATAGCAAAACAGGAAAAATATATGGCATTAGGAATGGTTCTCCTCTAGTAATTGGTATGTCTGATGATGGCACTTACCTTGCATCTGACACACTTTCTTTCTCAAAAGCTACAAATAGAGTAGTACTGCTTGATGACTATGATATGGTAGAGATTGAGGGTAGAAATATTGAGATATGGAATGTGAAGGAGGAGAAGATAAAGGAAGTGGTAGTTAAAGAGCTGAAGCATCAGTTTAGTGAGATTGATAAAGGTGATTTCCAGCACTTTATGCTTAAGGAGATTGTTGACCAGAAGAAAACGATTCTTTTTTCTACTAAATATTCCCAAAAGGAATTAAAACCCCTTCTAGATGCTGTTAAGGAGGCAAATAGGGTATACACATTAGGAGCTGGGACAGCTGGTTTTGCTGCTGGGCAGGTCGCATATTTTCTTAGGAATATTGCAAGCATTGATGCTCATGAACTAAAAAGTTATGAGTACCGATCATACCTACCTATTATTACTAAAAACGATTTAATCATTGCCTTTTCTCAGAGTGGGGAGACTGCGGATAGTATTGAAGCGATAGAGGAATTAAAGAAGAGGGGTTGCAAGGTAGCTAGTATTGTTAATATGTTTGGTACTACTATTAGTAGGATTTCTGATTATGAATACTATACAAACTCTGGGCCAGAGATATGTGTTGCCTCCACAAAGGTATTCACTGCACAATGCGCTTGGGGATATCTTCTAGCTATGAGTGTATTTGATAAATTCAAAGAAGCAAAGAACAATATTAAAAGAGTTTCGAAGGAATTAAATCAGTTGTACGAGAATAATGTGTTTGAACAATGTAAAAAAATTGGGAAATTAATGAAAGGAAAAGAACATGCTTTCATACTGGGAAAAGGAGAGAACTTCTGTATTGCTCTTGAAGGAGCATTAAAGATTAAAGAAATTTCATACAAGCATGTAGAGGGTTTTGCAGCTGGCGAACTTAAGCATGGAGTTATTGCTTTGATTGAGAAAGGTACTGTCGTTTTTGGAATATTACCTAATTCTAGGTATCCAGAGAGTAATGACCTTATTAGTGCAATGGAGCAGGTTAAGGCTAGGGGAGCATATACTATTGGTGTGGGTTCTAAGGAGTTTGAGATGAATGATCTTTTCGATATGTATATTACTACTCCTCAGGTAGAGAATATTTCTAGTATTGGGAATGTTATTCCATTCCAGCTTATTTCATATTTTCTATCTGTTGAATTAGGGAACAATATTGATAAGCCAAGGAATTTAGCAAAATCTGTTACTGTGAAATAAGAATACGATATTTACTCTAAACCCCTTATTTCCTTAAACATTAAATCATCTGAAGGCTCAATATATCCAGTATGTGATAATAAGTCCTTCCTATCAGGCAAGGATTCTTTAGTTTCTTTTGGTACGATATAATATGTTTTCTCTTGGGAATTTGGTAATTCTGAGTTTCCTGCCTGATATAAAAGAAAATCTGTAGATCTAGGTCCTTGTCGTCTAAGAATTAGATCTTCTCCTGTAAGATTGAAAATGGTATTACCATTTGCTATTGATTTTATTCCAATATATTCCTTATCAGTACCATCAGGGAGTGGTAAGTTAACTTTTATTACATTTACTACTACAATTTCTGAGTCATCTAAAAATTCTGGAAGGTTCATAATATTTTTCCTTATTATATTAGCTATCTTATTCTATCACATTTGTAGTATAATCATTGTACATGGTGGATGTAGCTCAATTGGTTAGAGCATCGGTTTGTGGAACCGAGGGTTGTGGGTTCAAATCCCATCTTCCACCCCATTCTTGAGTTTCATTCAATTCGTATATCAGATTAAACGGACT
>CAZVQY010000012.1:0-14789 GCA_964629715.1 uncultured Candidatus Saccharibacteria bacterium | reverse complement strand
AAAAATCTGATGCGCATGTACTTGTAGTTAGAAGACCAGACTATCAAAACTTTGGAGTGGCTGTAATGGATGGAGATAAGATTGTAAAGACTGTAGAAAAACCGCAGGAGTATGTAAGTGATTTAGTTCTCTCTGCAATATACTTCTTTACACCTGCTGTATTCAAAGCATTTGACTATGCGAAACCCATTGATCCAAAAGGAACGGGCAAGCCAGAATACTACCCACCTGTAATAAACAACTGGTTAATAGAAAACGGATATACCTTCACAGCTTCAGAAGTAACAGGATGGTGGAAAGATACAGGAGCTCCTGAAGACATCATCTTTGCCAACAGACTTATTCTCGAAAGAGAGTGCCTGGATAAATGCGAGGGTAAGGTCGAGGAGTGTAAGATCGAAGGTAATATCGAAATAGGGAAGGGTTCTGTGGTTAAAAATAGTCTGCTTAGAGGCCCTATATCAATTGCAGAGAATGTTACCATCAGCAATTCATATATCGGACCATTCACATCAATTGGGGCACATAGCGTGGTAAAGGATGCTGAGATTGAAAATAGCATATTAATGGGAAATTGTAATATACATGACCTCAGTCGAAGATTAGACAGTTGTTTAATTGGTTGGAATGCTGAAGTTGCAACCAAAGAATCACATCCTAAAGCAGACACCATGTTTATCGGTGATGATTCAAAGGTTGAATTTGCGATATAGAACAAAACTATCCCCTTCTGATATAATATGGGATAATATTTTAAAATACCCATATGGAATTCAATAGAGTTGAGAGCATCCCTGATTTAGTAGTTATTACCTTGAAAGCCTTCTATGATGATAGAGGGTATTTTGAAGAAACATATGACCAAGCAAAGTTTAGAGAAGCAGGTCTACCCACCGATTGGGTAAAAGATAATCACTCTCATTCAAAAGAATTCGTATTAAGAGGAATGCATTGGCAGGTAGGACCAAATGCCCAAGATAAATTTGTCAGAGTTCTAAGGGGAGAAGCCATAGATGTTGCTGTAGATATTAGAGTAGGTTCCCCAACATTCGGGCAGTTCCATTTAGTTAAACTCTCAGGAGATAATCATACAGGGTTTTTCATACCCAAAGGATTTGCTCATGGTTTCTTAGCATTAACAGACAATGTAGAATTCGAATACAAAGTTAGTGGAAAATATGACAAAGCAAGTGAAAGATCTTTTAGATACAATGATCCTGATGTAAATATTCCTTGGGATACAGATGTGCCAATACTTTCTGATAAAGACGCCCAAGCTCCCTTGCTAGGAGAACTATGTGAAGAAGATCTTTTTAAGTTTGGTAATCAAGAGTAATGAAAACAAAGGAAAAAATACTTGTATTTGGTGCAAATGGGATGCTAGGCTCATATCTCTCGAATTTCTTTGAAAAGAAAGGCTATGAAGTCATTAAGAGTGATATCCTTGATGATAATGAGAAGTACATTATTGGTAAAGACATTACTAATGCGAAAGAATTAGAAATTTTTGTATACGAACAAAATCCTGATTATGTAATAAATTGTGCTGCATATACAAATGTAAACAAAGCTCAATCTGAGCCAGAGATAGCAAACGCTGTGAATGCTCTTGCACCAAAATATATGGCAGAAGTCTCGAAGGAATTAAAAATCCCCTTTATCCATGTCTCATCTAACGAAGTATTTGGAGATGGAGTATATGATGAAAGTAGTACAGAGTATAATCCTCTGAATGAATATGCCAGAAGTAAAAGAAAAGGAGAGGAATATATCGAGGAGTGTGGAGGTGCAAACTACATCTTTAGAACATCTTGGCTTTTCGGTCCAGGTGCAAAAAATTTCATAAAATTTGTTACCGAAACAGATGGTAATTTGAAAATAGTAATTGATGAAAGAGGATGTCCAACATATGTAGGATATCTTACAAAAAGAATTGATGATGCTGTTGAATCAAGGATAGAACCTGGAATATTTCATGTATGCAGTTGTAATAAGACCTCAAGATATGAATTTGCTTTGGAGATTTTAAAAGCTCAGGGGATTGAAAAAGAAGTTACTCCTGTTGAGAAAAAGGATCTACCTTCCAGACCAGTTGTTTCTCCTTCAAACCAATTGATAAATACGAAGTTAGAACAAGCTCCGTCATCCTACGAGATGCTAGAGGAATATGTTTCAGAATGTAGAGCAGAAAAAGATGACTATTCCGAAAAAAACAGGTAATATATCTCTATGCACATCATCGTTGATGCTACAACAACACAAGATCAATTTGCATTTGCTGGTGTTGGACAATACACGAAGAATATAATCTTGTCTCTTCTTAAGAACAATGCCGAGATACCATTTAGTATACTTAGATTTAAAGGGAAGATATCAATATTAGATAAAGATATTTCAAGGTATAAAAATGCTACCTTGGTAGATATAGGTGAATACAGGATAAGTGACTACAAAAATGACATCTGGTATTACACACAAGTATTGCCAGTTATTAAGAAGATAAGAAGAAAAGACAGCGTATATTTCTGTCCATACTTTTGGAGAAACTATCCCTCGGATATAATACCAACCGTACTCTTCGTGCACGATATGAATCTCCCTCTTTTTAATATGTACTCCCAACAATCTCCGATACATAATCAAATTAGAAAAATACAGTACTGGCGTGCATTGAACAAATCTATAAAATGTAAATATATATTATGTAACTCCAATGTTACGAAAAATGACTACTTGAAATACTATCCTCAATATCCCTCCAATCAGGTTGTAGCAACATACTTGGGAATTAATCTTGAAGAAAGAGATATCTCCCTGAATAAATATTTGCCAAAGGATTATAGGGATAGAAAGTATCTGATATATCTAGGGGGTGGTATTAATAGAAGTAAAAATTCTATAGGAGTAATCAAAGGATACAAAGTCTTCTTGGAGATGATTAGAAGAGATGGGGCGGATATATCTAAAGCTCCATACCTTGTTATCGCTGGTGGGAAATTTCAGGATACTACAAAGCCGGAAGTTCAAGAATTGATTAAATATATCAATGAAAATGGGCTTCAAAAGCATGTAATATTTACAGGCTTTTATGAGGATAAGTATGCATACTCACTTCTTCGAAATTCGTTCGCCTTTATACACCTAGCTCTCTATGAAGGTTTTGGAATATCAGCAGGAGAAGCTCTTAGAGCAAAAACTCCAGCCATACTACACAAGAATCCCGTTTATCAAGAGATATTTTCGGATACCTCAATATTAGTAGATGGACTTGATGAAGAAGAGAGTGGCAAAGCCATATATAATCTATATATATACCCTGAGAAATACAAAGAGATGATAGTCAGAGGGTACTCAAAATCATTAGAATTCTCCTGGGAGAGGTGTGCTGATGAAACAATTAATATTCTCAAGAAAATATCATGAGTATAGGGATTATCCTTCTGTATATATTAGCAGGGATTCTTGCAGTTGCAGGAGTAATAATAACACTCCTCTCATTTCCTGGTGTTTGGTTAGTATATATTGCGACAGTAATTGTAGCGACAATTGGGAACTTTGAAATTATTACTCCAATAATTCTAGTAATACTCTTCATCATATCTGTGCTCTCCACTTTTGCAGATGAGTTAGCAGGAGCATTAGGGACTAGGAAAGCAGGTGGATCTCATTATGGATCAGTTGGTTCTATTGTGGGTTCAATACTCGGAGGGATAATTGGGAATATCCCAGGTGTATTTATTGGAGCGTTCTTAGGTGCAACACTATTTGAATATATATTTGCTAAAAAAGATTTTAACAAGAGTATAAAATTGGGATTTGCATCTTTTGTCGGATTCTTAATCGGGACTGGCTTAAAAACAGCTGTAAATATTGGCATTATTCTCTCTGTTTTAATAATAGTACTATAAAGAAGGATATTCCCCATCATATCCTCAATAATACACATATCCTTATTCCTCAAAAATGCCCTCCTTAGATCAATGTACTTGGGAATATCTAATGTAGACTCCTCAATAGGATTCTCTATTTCAATTTTTTCCTCTGTCTCAATATTAATCTTGTAATAGTGCTCCTCCAAGAAATCTACTGCTGTCATTGCAAAAATCTCTTCCTCGTTAATAAATATTGGTCTAATTGTCTCAAATATCTTCAACTCTTTTTTCAAATTTCCCTCACTATCCTTTATCCTAAATATCGTAGAAAATTCTTCTGGACTATGTATTATGAAGTGCTCAAACTCACAAAAAAGCAGTCTATTGTTTAATCCTAAACCTACTAAAGAGTTTGGCTTCCTCTCCCCAAGTTTAATAAAGGATTTTGAATAGATGTTGTAGATATAAATATCTTGATTCTTTACCATCAGTACCTCATTGTCAGAAATCCACTGAATCTGGTCAGGGGAGTTAATTCCTTCGATTAGCTCAAGGCTCTTTCCAAGTGGGCAACAGATAGCTAGAGTATGGAGGAGGAATATTATTAAAAGTATTCTAATCATATATTTAAAGATAATATTATTTCCCCGGATGAGGATTGTCCCCACTTAATCTTCCTGGGTATTTTTTGTAATTGGCTGTAGGTATTAGACTCCAATCCTGTTCGATGTACTCAACTGGGTTAACATGTGTACTTTGCCCTTTAGCTTTTCTTGTCTCAAAATGAAGATGGTGGGCAAGTGGTTGACAATTCCAACTTCCACTATTCCCCGTTTTTGCTATCACATCACCTTTCTTTACCCTTTTTCCCACGTTGATATATGATTGATCTAAATGAAAATATACAGTATACATTCCATTATCATGTGCGATTGTAAGAAAATTCCCTCCTGATTGGCATTCTCCGTAGTATGTGTCATATCCTTTCCCAACGACAGTACCATCCCCAACTGCCAGAGTCTCTTTTCCTGCAACACTAAAATCAATACCTGTATGTGGCTTTTGGAAAGCTGTATTGCCATGCCACTGTGACACACCAACAGGTTTAGAAAATGGAAAGATAAAAGGTTTCTGGGTTAAAACTCCTTCACCTATTACTTCCTTCTTCGGTTTTTCAATAGGTGGTTTGGGTGTCGGTTTTGCTTCCTGCTTTTTCTCTCCTTTTGGTGGTCTGGGTGTCGGCGATGGAATCGGTAGAGGGATTGGTTCCACTATGGTTATGGGTTGTGGAGGGGTGGGGTTCTCTATTCTGTTCTTCTCAAATCTCTTTAACCAATAGTCTGGTATGTCCATACCGATTCCTAGAACCAAGATATCACTCGCATATGTATACTCTGGAGTTTCCTCCGTCATATATTTATCAATATCGTAATAATATAGTTGGAGCACAATTATGCTTTCTTGGAAAGGTTTGATGGTATACGACATCTCTTCTAAGGCTCTAAAAGAAGAACTCATCTGAAAATCTCCAACTACATAGTAGAAGTAAGGAGCATAGAGGTATTTTCTTCCTGGATTCCGATTTATATAACTGATTACAATCTCTTCACCTAACTCAAATCTTTGACCATATTGGGGAGAGATAATTTCAATATCAACATTCTTTGAGATTAGCTCCTCTCTTATTCCAGGGACATTCTCCAAGGGCTCCCCCTGCGCAAAAATGGGTACCAGCAGAATACTCAAAAGTGATATTAAAGAAGAAATTAGTCTTGTCATATATAAACTGTATACTATGAAAATGAAATATCTCTGAAATCAGAAAATAATTTTGATAGGTGGTATAATGTGAGGATATGTTCAAATTTCTAACGAATCTATTCGATTCAAATGAGAAACAGTTGAAGATGATTGAGCCCATTGTCCAGCAGATTAATTCTTTGGAGAAGAAGATTTCCAAGCTTTCAGATGAGGAACTTAAAGAGAAGACAGTTGAGTTTAGGAAGAAATTAGATGTTGATTTGGAAAAATGTAGAAATGAATTCACCACTTTAGATTCCGATGAGTTGAATGCGAAGTTGGATAGTGAGAAGGAGGAGCTCTACGAGATCCTTCCTGAGGCGTTTGCAGTTGCTCGAGAGGCCTCTAAGAGGGTATCAAACCATAGACATTTTGATGTTCAGCTAATGGCTGGGTATGTTCTGTTTGATAATAAGGTTGCGGAGCTTTTCACAGGTGAGGGAAAAACATTGGCAGCAAATCTTCCTTTGTATCTATACTCTTTAACTGGTAGAGGAGCACATTTAGTCACCGTTAATGATTACCTTGCACGAAGAGATGCAGAATGGACAGGTCATATAATGAACTCTTTGGGCATTGAGGTAGGGGCAATTAACTCAGGAAAACAGTACAGATTCATTGATGATGAAGAAGCTATTAAATTGAAAGGGGATGAGGCTAAGAAGCTTATTGAGGAAAGAGATATTAAGGCTAAGGAAGCTGGTCGATTGAAATACGATCATATGAGTGGAGTTAATCTTGTTGAGTGTACGAAGCGGGAAGCATATGCTTGTGATATCGTTTATGGAACAAACAGTGAGTTTGGCTTCGATTACCTTCGAGACAATATGGCAAGAAGTCTAGAGGAGAGAGTACAAGGTCCAAGATATTTTGTAATTGTTGATGAAGCAGACTCTATTTTGATTGATGAAGCAAGAACACCTTTAATCATCTCAACTAGTGCAGATACCGCAAACGATCTATACAAGCAGTTTGCAGGACTTGTCCGTAATCTCAATAAGGATGTTCACTATACTGTCGACGAGAAAGCGCATGCAGTATCACTGAACCAAGAAGGAATGGATGCTGTTGAAAAGGCATTGAAGGTGGAGAATGTATATGAGAATGCTCAACTGGCATATCATTTGGATAATGCACTTAAGGCTAAGGAGCTATATCAATTGGATGATGAGTATATGATTAGGAATGGTGAGATTCTCATTGTTGATGAGTTCACTGGGAGGGCGATGGAAGGAAGGAGATACAGTGAAGGATTGCACCAAGCAATTGAGGCAAAGGAAGGGGTTGAAGTGAAGAAGGAATCTAAAACAATGGCTACTATCACACTCCAGAATTTCTTTAGACTGTATAAATATCTCTCTGGTATGACAGGTACGGCTATTACAGAGGCGGAGGAATTCTCTTCAATTTACAAACTTGATACGATTGTGGTTCCTACTAACAAGCCTGTTGTGAGGCAGGATTTCAATGATGTTGTATACAGAACTACAGAGGGAAAGTTTAGAGCCATAATTCGAGATATTCTAGAACATCATGCAAAAGGACAACCTATCCTTGTAGGTACGACATCTGTTGAGAAGTCGGAGATTCTCTCCGAAATGCTCAAGAAGGAAGGTGTAAAGCATAATGTGTTAAATGCAAAACAGCATGAGATGGAGGCAAGGGTTGTAGCTGAAGCAGGCCAGTTGGGAGCAGTCACTATTGCAACAAATATGGCTGGTAGAGGAACAGATATTGCTCTTGGAGAGGGAGTTAAAGAAGTTGGAGGTTTATATGTAATAGGTTCGGAAAGACATGAGTCTAGGAGGATTGATAATCAATTAAGGGGTAGGTCTGGGAGGCAAGGGGATGCAGGAGAATCAAAATTCTTTGTTTCTTTTGAGGATGACCTTATGAGAATCTTTGGTGGGGATAGAATGAAGCTCATAATGGAACAGGTTGGTTTGGATGATGATATGGAGATTTCTGTTGGTATGATTGGAAAGTCAATAGAGAATGCACAGAAGAAGGTTGAAGCATCAAACTATGATGTTAGAAAGCGGTTAGTTGAGTATGATGATGTACTTAATCAGCAAAGGGAGATTATTTATACCTTACGAAGAAAGATTCTTGAAGTTGAGATGCCCAAGGATGTAAAACTCTCCGAGAAAGATATGAAGAGTGATTTGAGGCTTGTAAAGGATTCTGATATTGAGAGAGTTCAAGATGGGTTGGATGGTTTTGCTCTAAATAGAAAGAATACTTGGAATATTTCTGGATTAGATGATTTCAACTATCCATTCTCTGCATTGGATAAGTGGATTTTGAAGAAATCTTGGGAGTATGTAGATTTCCTTACGGCTTCTGCATTAGCTGATGATATGAAGATAGATAATGTTGAGGAAAGAAGATTATACTTAGAAATCTCAAATCTCCTCACTGAAGATTTGGAAGGAGTAGCTCTAAGGGAGTTAGGATACAAAGATTCAATTTCGATGTTTAGAGAGCTCTACCTTCTTGATGATATTGGGAGGACGAAGGAGCTTAAGAGGTTAGTACTGGCTTGTTTTGTAATCCACATATACTCCATGGGTATGAATGCTATGCAAGAGCTTTCCAAATACCTAATTCTCCAATCATTTGATAATTTCTGGATGGACCATTTGGATACAATGACTGACCTTAGAGAGGGTATTTCATTGAGGAATTTAGCACAGAAAGACCCTCTAGTTGAGTACAAGAATGAAGGATTCCAGATGTTTGATGAGATGTTGGCTAAGGTTGATAATTTCGTTATCACTAGGTTCTTTAAGGTAAGACTTGTTTCAAACAATACTGCAGCTCCTCAGAGAACTTCATCGAGTGAAGACAACAGACCAGGTAAAGTTGCCAAGCAAAAAACTATACATAAGGGACGGAAGGTTGGAAGAAATGACCCTTGTCCTTGTGGTAGTGGGAAAAAGTATAAGAAATGTTGTTATCCAAAGTATGGGTAAAGACCTTATGCTATGGGTTTCTTGACACACTATGAACCCTATACTATGCTAAATATACAGCATGGGAACTCCAAAGAAGAAAATAAAAGAAGAATTGATTCCGACACGAAGGAGTGTTCATGTTGTATACCTTTCATGTCCACACTGCTCGCATGAGATGGATGATATCAAGCTATGCCCTGTTTGTGGGGAGGCAATGAAGGTGATAGATGTTGTAGAAAAGTATGGTGAGGATGCGGAGAGATTCCTTAAAAGGTTAGAAAAAAGGAAAGAGAAAGAAAGAGATGGGAAAGTGTTTAGCACTACGGAGGAAGAGGAGGAATTAGAGATTGAGAAGGAAGAACCCAATATCATTTTAATGGGAAATGATGATATATTGGAAGATGATGGCGGCATTGATCCATTGGCTTCTGATGATGGTTCTCTTGACGTTATCTTCCCTGATGGTAATGAGGATGATTCTATTCATTCAACTGATGTTTCTTTGGATGATGATTTAGCTAAGGCATTGGAACAATTGGATTCGGAAGAGGAAGAGAATGTTACTGCTGAAGATTTTGGATTTGTCGATGGGGAGATACCGGAATTGTAGGGTACAGATATAAATGACTTCATTTTGGATTTTAGTCTGATTAATGAGATAGTATGGAGTAACCTGCTTGCCTGTTTGTTTGCTGTAGATAGGGTATAATATCCCATGTCTAACCTTCACAAAATATTTCCTAAAGTCGCAATAGTCGCAGACCAGATGACTTCTTTTGGTGGTGCTGACAGGGAGATGCTCTCTATGCTTAAAGTGTTTCCACAGGCGGACATATATACGGTTCTCTTCTACAAAGAAAAATATCCAATGTTAACAAACAATGTTTACACATCCTTTGTCCAAAACTATACAAGAATATTGGGGAAAGGATTTAGTAGACATCTAAAGGTATTAAATCCAATGGCATATGAGAGTTTCAATTTTAATGGGTATGATTTGGTAATTAGTATTTCTGCTGGACCAGCAAAAGCAATAATTACAGGAATATCCCAACCTCATCTTGCGATGGTAATGACACCACCACGGAGTCTTTGGGACAATGAATTAAATGTAAGGGGGTCTAAGTTAAAATGGGTATACAAACCACTCTCAAATATTCTAAATACATATCTTAGAATATGGGATACAAGTACTGCTAAAAGAGTCGACTATTGGTCTGCCAATTCTAATTTTATTGCGAGGAAGATTAAGAAGACATATGGAGTTGATGCACAGGTAATATATCCTGGTGTAGAGGAGAAATATTTTACCCAGCTTAAAGATACGGAAGAAGGGAGAAGTATAATCAATTCGACTAGAGATGAATACAGTATCCCTGATGATTTTGTCCTTGTTGTCTCAAGACTTTATGACTACAAGCATGTAGATTGGGCAATTCGGGCATGTATCGAAAGTGGAGACAATCTGGTTATTGTAGGGGAAGGACCTGATAGGAAATTCTTAGAAAACATTACCAGAGGACATGAGAACATTCAATTCGTAGGGTTCATTAAAGATCAGCAAGTTCAAGCTCTATACGGCATGGCTAAAGCTCTTCTCTTCTGTGGAATTGAAGACTTTGGATTAGTGCCAGTAGAGGCAATGGCAAGTGGAACTCCAATACTGGCATATGGGTATGGAGGTGTATTGGAAACTGTCAAGGAGGGCGTAACGGGGGAGTTCTTCATGAGCGAGAATGAATTAATAAAATTGCTTAAGAATTATCATAAAAGAAGGTATAATAAAAAGGAAATCATAAAGCATGCCCAGACCTTTACAGAAAAGAGATTCATATCTAAATTTACGAAATATCTCACACAGATCTATGAAAAAGAAGGGACAAGGGGAGAGGGCTAAAGATATCAGGGTTGCAGTTGTATATGAACCTATATATAAAATGGGAGGTGGAGAATTACATCTGAAGTATATTCTTGAAGCTTTTCCAAATTCAGAACTCTTTACAGCATATTATGATGAAGAACTGATGCAGAAAGAATTTCCAAATGTAAAAGTACGTCATTCATTCATGCAACATCTTCCTGCAAAAGACAAATTGAGATATTTGTATCTTCTTCTCAACCCATTAGCATACAAAAGTTTTAACTTTAGGGACTACGATGTAATTGTTTCTCTCTCTTCTCATTTTGCTAAATTCGCTCATACAGATGGTATTCCACATATTGACGACTGTTTGACACCTCCAAAATTTCTTTGGCAGAAAGATGATAGAACATTGAGAAGTAAAGAACAGCTCAGTGGAATCAATAAGTTTCTTTTTGGAATATATTCATTCTTTATGAATACATTTCTTGAAAAAAAGTGGCAGGAGTGGGATAGAAAAGCAGCACAAAAATGTGACAGAATAATTGCTAATTCTAATGTTGTAAAAGAGAGAATTAAAAAATTCTACGATTGTGATTCTGATGTAATCTATCCACCAGTAGAAGTTAGTAAAATTCTTAAATATCCCAAAACGAATAGAAAAGAAAGTTGGTATCTCTATTTAGGTAGGGTTGAAACATACAAAGGGGTACAGCTTGCAATAAAAGCATGTGATAGCTTGGATTTGCCATTAAAAATTGCAGGAGCAGGGCAAGATTTAGAGGCTATGAAGGAACTGGTAGACCAATTAGGTGCGAAGGGTATTGTTAAATTCTTAGGATATGTTTCAGAAGAAGAAAAATATGATTTGATGAGTAAAGCAAGAGCTTTGATTCTTCCAATTAGAGGTGAAGACTTTGGGATTGTACCAGTTGAAGCGAATGCTTTTGGAACACCAGTAATTGCATACAGAGATGGAGGTGTAATGGAAACAATATCGGAAGATAATCCTAAAACAGGAATGTTTTTTGATAAATATACAGTAGAGAGTTTAGTTGATGTATTAAAGAAATTCAAACCTGAGGAGTATACACAAGATAATTGTAGAAAACAGGCACAGAACTTTGCATCTGAAATATTCATATACAAGCTACAGAACTATGTCAGGGATATCATACAGGGTAGTTAAGAGAATTTTTGATATAACTATATCTTTTTCTCTTTTAATATTTTTTTCTCCTCTGTTTCTTCTTGTTTCGATATTAATCTTCCTTACTGATAGACAAAATATCTTTGTAAAGGAACCTCTTAGATATGGTTTAAATGGGAAGGAATTTAGGATGTTTAAGTTTAGAACAATGATACCTAATGCACATAGGGAGCTCTTAGAGAATTCTAAATATGAAGAATTAAAGATAAAGTGGGAAAAGAATGGTAACAAATTGAGAGTTAATGAAGATCCAAGAGTTACATGGATAGGGAGGTTTTTGAGAAAAAGTGATATTGACGAGCTTCCTCAGTTGGTTAATGTGATGATTGGTCAGATGTCACTTGTTGGTCCAAGACCCACATTCAAAACAGAGATAGAATCACACTCGAAAAAATATCCTAAGGACAAAAAATATCTTAAACATATCTTTGGAGTAAGAGCGGGAATGACAGGTATATGGCAGGTTTCTGGTAGAAATGATATCTCTTTGCATGAAAGGTTATTTATGGAAGCAGAATATGCCAAGAACTTAAATTTTATTTCGGACTTAAAAATTCTTCTTAAAACACCTAAAATAGTATTAACTAGGGAAGGGGCATATGAGTAGGGATACTGTAACAATAATAAAATCTGTTAACTATTCTGAAGCTGACAAAGTCCTTACTGTTTTTGGTAGAGAACTGGGAAAGTTTACACTCTTTGCAAAAGGGATTAGGAAGATTAATAGCAAGAATAGGGGAAATATGCAAACATTAAGCACCAGTAGAATATCTTTTTTTGAAGGGAAAGGAATGCCCCTACTAACAGAATCTGAGCTTGTAAATATTTTAGATTTAGAGCATCTCAATGTTGAGAATGTGAGGAGAATCCTCTTTATGCTTAACAAATTTCTTCAGGAAGGGGATTCATACCCAATGCTTTTTGATTCATTGCAGAATGCATTAAAGAAGGAGTTAAATCTAGATGCAACGAACAAAGTTAGGATAATATTTTTAAAGGAGATGGGTTTTTTAGAAGATTTTACAAATTGTAGATATTGTGGTGGAAGAGAAAATATTGCCTATTTGGATAAGAAAAACTTTGCGCTTGTATGTAAAAATTGCTACACTAGATACGGAGGGAAGCCATTAGGAAAGCTTCCTTATGAATCTAAAGTCCTTACTGATGCCTTGGATTATTATATTAAAAAGATAGTGGAAGAAATTTAATGAAAAAATCTACTGCCTTCATATTGTCTATTCTAACTTTGTTTTCTTTTTTTGTACTCCTTAAGGATTTTTTCCCTGTGAGCAGTACCGGATCTGTAGATACTATTGTGGTTGTGGGAGAATTTTATTCGCAGATTTCTCTTATTCCTGCCACTGTAGAAGCTGGTCAGCAATCTTCTGTTTCAATAGCTGTATTAGATTCTGAGGGGGATCCCATACCTGGAAGGATTATCGAGATATATGACGAGGGAGGTTCTCCTTTCCTGTTGGTTGTTCAGCCATCTCTGCCTAGTGATGGGGATGGGAATACAGGAGGATATGTTGGGTCATTTAATCCAGGTACATATAGTGTTTGTGTAAAGGATGTTACTGAGGGTACGGGTACTGTTATAGCTATCTGTAAGCCTCTTACAGTCATTCCTCTTCCTCCTCCTACAATGGGACCAGAACCAGAATATACTCAGGGAGATACAAATACTATATCGTGGACAACTAATGGCAGTAGAGTATATGAATATGAATTAGAGGTTAGTACCGATGAGAACTTTACTAATGTGGTTGATAGTAGCGGATGGATTGGTGACACCTCATATACGGCTACCGATTTATCTGATACCCAAAGATACTTTTACAGAGTTCGAGCTAGAAATAATGGGGGAGGAGTAAGTGAATGGTCTCAACCAGTTTCATCTATCCAAGATGCTAGCGGTCCAAGAATAATTTTTGTTGGGTCTTCCTCTCTTCCTTCGGGAACCACGGTAGAAGAGTATGATTCCAATGCGACCTTTACACTCACATATACACTTTCTGATCCAAATGGCGTTGGTCCTAGAATCCTTAGTGTGATTCTTCTTGATGGGACTAGAGCAAATATTCCATATACGGCCACTTTTGATGGTACGAATTGGGTCTCAACAATCAAGATTGGAGATCTTCCAAAAGATAATGGTGTAAATCTATACCCCGCCTATAGCTTCTATTTAGAGGTTAGGGATAATTTTGGGAATACCTCTGGTAATGGGCAGGGGAATGTTGTCATTCCACCGAAGATAATAATCCCCCCAGTTACTCCTCCAGTTGTCCCTCCAGTTGTTCCCCCAGTTGAGCCTCCAGTCTCTCCACCTAAAGATGAAATGCCATACACGATACCAGGTATTCCAGTACAAGTATCGACTAATGAAGAACAGAATCCTACATTTACATGGGTTCCCTCATATAACAATGTTACAGGGAATATTGCTCCTGGGTATCAGATTCAATGGTGCGAGAATAGAAACTTCCTTAACTGCAGTATGAATATTCTAAGAACAAATAGTAATGGGGCAACAATTGAAGATACATTAGATTTTGGGAATTGGTATGTTAGAGTTAGGGCTTTTAACAGAATCACCTTGTATCAAGGTGATTGGTCGAATACTGGAACATTTACCATAAAGGAATCTTTGCCACCGATTGAACCGCCATTCAAGCCTCCTGTAGAAGAACCAGAAGAGGAGGAGTCTCTTATTAACAAGGTGACAGATAATATTGGGAAAGTAATAAGCCAAGTTGGGGAGGCAATTGGGAAACTAAATCCTCAACTTAGGACAGCAACAACAGTTGGTGTTCTCTTGGCGAATGCTATCGCAGGCATGAATGTTGTTCTTAATATGCTAAGCTCCGTCCCATATATTCTTTCCCAGATATCAATTGCCTTCCTAAGTCTGTTAGGGTTTAGAAAGAAAGGAGTATTCTCTGGTTATATATATGACTCGATTACAAAAGAGCCGATAGGGCAAGCTATTATAAGGGTATTCACAGAATCAAATGTGTTGATATGGACAGATGTAAGTGATAGTAGGGGAAGATACAAAACACCTGAGCTGGATAATGGTAATTACT
>CAZVQY010000011.1:14016-16510 GCA_964629715.1 uncultured Candidatus Saccharibacteria bacterium | reverse complement strand
ATTAATAATATAAATACCCTTCCCCCATCAAGTGCAGGAATAGGGAGAACATTAATAATTGCAAGAGACAATGAGAGTTCTGCAATTACTCCAAGAAGTGATACTATTCCAAACTGCTTGAAGTAGTCTATGATGAAATACATTCCAACTGGGCCTGATACAGAATTTGAAAGCTCCGAATAATCACCCGTCTGTTTAGCTCTACTAAAAATTCCACCAAATGCTTTGCCAACTAAAGACAGGGTATTAATCATATGGGCAAATCCCCCAAAAAATTTGTTTTCGGCGTAAGATAGTACGACAGAGTAGTTCGAAGGAAGCACTACTCCTACCTTCCCCTCCTCAGAAACTTGTACCGTATAGTCCTGACAGCTGCCTTCATTCATACAGATATTCATAACAACATTCTGATTCTTTTTATCTTTTACAAATTTGCTTACATCTGTAGAATATATCAATTCCTGCCCATCTATTTTCTTTACTAAACCCGCCTCTGGAAGACCAGCCAAGTATGCTCCACTTCCTTCAATCAATTCAGTATATTTCACCTCACTCTCAATTTCTCTAGAGATCTTTGCCCCTACAGGTTTAAAATCTTCATAATCAGGACTTAGAACAACTTCCCATCCATTAGTTCCAAGAACTATGTAGTACACCACAATTGCAAGGATTATATTCATAGTGACACCAGCAAACATAACTATAATTTGCTGCCACTTTGGTCTCTTGCTCAAATCTCTTTTGCTATCTACCTTTGCATCCCCTCCTTCGACAGGATCTCCATCTCCAAGTATTTTCACATACCCCCCAAAGGGCAATGCCCTAAGGCTATATATTGTCTCACCAAACCTTTTGGAGAAGAGCTTAGGGCCAAAACCCAAAGCAAATTCAATCACTTTCGCGCCTACTGCTTTTGCTGCAATGAAATGGCCTAATTCATGAATAAACGTTAATATTCCTATTACCAAAAGGAGTATTGCTATATTAACAGCCGCTGAGAGTATTAATTCCATAATATATTCGGTTAGATAGTAAGTAGTTCTTTCTCTTTCTCGTCCTTAATTACTTCAATATGCTCATTAGCTTCTTTAACAATCTTCTCAGCTTGATCTCTTTGCATATCTGCTTGGTCTTCGGAAAGTCCAACCTTTTGTTCATCATCAACACCTTGCATAAACTTCTGTCTTACCTGTCTGACAGCTACTCTCCCATCTTCAATTCTTTCTTTCATAATCTTTACATACTCTTGCCTTCTCTCTTCTGTAAGATCAGGAATCTTCACGATTACCCTATCACCTTCCATAATTGGGGAAAAACCTAAGTTCGCACTACTAATACCTTTGTTAATCTCTTCCAGTATTGTCTTGTCCCAAGGTTGTATATTGATTGTCTTAGCATCGATAATACTAATGCTCGCTAAATTCTTTACAGGAGATTGCGTACCATACGCATGAACCATAACTTCCTCAACCAACTCAGGAGTTGCTCTACCTGTCCTAATCTGAGAGAGGTCTTCACGAACATAATCCACACATTTTGAAATATCTGTTTTAAATATGTTTATATCCATACCAATATCCCAACAATATTATATGGATTAATTGTATACCAAAAAAAATGTAATGTCTACAAATCACAGCGAACTATGGAAGTTAGAAACCTCGCAAGAGAGTCAAAAGACAAATCTCCCATGAGAGGCTAAGAAATTGTTATCAAAGTTTGGTTTTCAAAGAATCTGCATGTTTCCTAAGCATTGAACTACTTACTCCTGTTTTACAGTATTCAATCAGATGGTTTGCTGCCTCTTCAAAAGTTTTGAAAATAAGTGGATGCGCTCCCAGAATCATTCCATGCTCGTGTAGACCATTTTTATCCATGACAATGATGAGATATTTATGATGAGCATACGCCCATGCAATTTCCATGATTCTACCAATAGATGGTCTTGTACATTTTGAAAGGTTAGCAAAAACTACATCGCATTCACGAACAAATCTGTAATCACGATTGGTGATAACATCATTGGTCATCCCTGGCTCTTTGATGCATTCTTTTCTTTCCTTAAGGTCTGTCCTTGCAATGATATCCATTGGGGTCTGCACATAACAAATAGTACCAAAGGTTTCTCGAATTAGGTTGTAGTATTCCTGCACATCCTCGAATGCGATTCCACTCATGGGATGTGCAAAATACACAATCGGGACATGATTTAGGGGTTCAGGCATTTTTCTCCTTTCGATAGACTAATTTTTGTTCTCATCTATTTTCTCGAATCTTGCTAACAATTTTATATCCCTAGTACCTGCACAATCATGTCTATAAGGGATACGTGGACCTTCAGAACCGAATGGGAAACTATCCTGTCTGCCAGATTCTGTCTTCTTGCCAGGAACATACTCCCAACCTACAAATTTCCATCCTGGATATGGCACTGCCGTTACAGAACTTCCACATTCACATCCATTCGTAAGAGTCTGTACTCTGTCACCTTTAA